>JBGTGK010000154.1:0-31476 GCA_041746795.1 Phormidesmis sp. | reverse complement strand
CTCGAACTCGATACGGCACGTTACTAACGATGCGCAGCTCTTTAAGCGTACTTTCTTCCTCTGGCGTTAGCGTGACTCGTAGGGGCGCTGCCATGGCATTTATACTGTAGAGGGTGATGGATATTATTATCCTGATTTGGCAGTGACTTGTGACAAAAGAGATCAGACTTCAAACAGCGTTTTTATTCAACATCCCGAGCTAATTATTGAGGTGCTATCGGATTTGACTAAGGATTTTGATCGGGGAGAAAAGTTCTTGGACTATAAAACGATTTTAGAGTGGCGTTGTTGCACCAATATGGCAGAAGCCTTATAAAACAAGGGTTTCTCATTAACGATATTTATTGAGAACTATTGCGTATCAAGGGTTTCAGGATATTGGTGCAACAAAGCCTCTGCAAGTTGGAATTTGGAATTGCTGTGACGCAAGCCGATATTAATCAATGACAGTGAAACAGCTTTTCATAGACATAAATCTATCAGTCAGCCGACGGTTCAGCTATGTTTTCTGGCAGAGAGCGCTTTTCAAAGCGGTTGCGCAAGTCCAGATAGAGCGCTGTCAATGTCGTTTTGAACAAGGGCATCAGAAAAAGACTGACGACTATTCCGATGACGAAAAGAGTTATGAATAAGGGTTGCAGCATCTGCATTAACTGTTCTACCTGTTCGGGGTTGGCGCTTTCTGTTGCTAGCACTTCAAACGTTGCACTAGGTACCGTTGCTATGACTGCTATTAGCGCAGGAATTAAGTATACAGCCAGTGCCAATAAAAAGAGTGCAAGAACAACCAGCATGGAGCGTCGTAGGCCGCGCTTAGTGAGCTGCCACGAGCGCTCAATAGTGGCAAATACGCCGGACTCTTGTTCTATGGCTAGCGGCTTTTCTATCAGCATGAATCGTACAAAAATGTAGAAGTAAGCGTAGATGAAAGCAATTAGCCAGACTAAAATCACCAGCGTCAAAAGAATGTTAGCGATGGGACTATTGCCGGTCGCATTTGCATTTCCTGCTATTGTCCCTATGATTACACCTGCAATTACAAGGAAGATAATAGAGAGTACTGATAAGGCTACACTGGCTAAGAAGAAAATTATGCTCTGCATAATAGAGGCTCCCAAAAAAGAGTACTTACGGGATCGAGTGAACCGCAGTGCTTGCTCGGGGGTTTCTCTGGAAGTTTCTTTGAGGTCTTCTCTGGGTGTTTCGGCAGCGTTGCTGAGTGACTGGTAGGCTAGGCGAGAGATTCCCGCGAATTGGCCTAAGGATTGAGCGGTGCAGAAGATTGCGATCGCCACCCAAACCACAAACAAAAGTATCCGAATGCCAGGAGATAGAGGCGTCTCAAGGTAAGTCGGTGCGATAGCCGTCAACAGATTAAACACGTTAGGAATCAAGGCCCAAGCCGTTGCTACCAGCGCGATCTTAAAATACTGAGGAAAGTTAGAAGTGTAAAGCGACCATCCTACTCTAAGAATGTCTCTAGCGCTCTCCATATCACCTATAGGCTTCTGTGAAAGATTGGCTGTCATTCTACAGCGACTCCTCATTTGTACAACGTGCCTTGTTATTGGTAGCATACTTTACATAACAAGGCTCACGTAGTTCGCAAAAAGGAACAAAAGCAGGCGTGAAAGTTTAGCGCGATCGCTCTCCCCCTAGCTCAAACAAACTCAATCTCAACTCATGAAGCAGCACTCTAAAATAAGGAAAGCTTTAAGCAGCAACATTCAAGGACTTCAGAAAATTGTTAAAGATATAGATAGCGTGGCAATAAGGGCACCCATAGCCAAAACAATTCCGCAAAGCTACGGGCGCCTGCACTCGTAAATTGCCTTTCACAACGTTAATGATTTAGCCTCAGCGCTTGGAGATTAAACCTCATCAGGATTGATACCCAATGCCCGAAGGCGCTCTGCTAAGCGGCCAGCCCGCTGCTGTTCGGCGTCGGCCCGTTGCTGTTCGGCATTGGCCCGCTGCTGTTCGGCATCAGCTCGTTGCTGTTCGGCATTGGCACGCTCTGCGCCTGTGGGAATGACTTGGCCTTGGTGATCGCACCATCTCAGCCAAAGTCTAGGCACCTCCTCCTCAAACTCACCTTCCCACAGCGTTAAACCCAAGCCCACCGTCTCCAACCAAACCGACTGACCCGCCTCAAAGATACCCTCAGCAGGCGTAAGTTCCGCGTACTGTCCCGCCGCAATTGACCACACGCGCAGCAGCGCCCCATCCATATTTTCTCTATCCTGAATGCGCCGTAGTGGGTCAAATACTACGTAATAAGGCACGCCAATCTGAGCGTAAATTTTCTTTTTCCCAGCTTGCTTTCCTTTGCGCTGAGATTTTTGACTCAAGCCCAGCTCATCACCTTCTTGGTTAGATACAATCTCAACGCAAACATCAGGAACCTTGCCAAATTCCCACACAAAGTAAGCGCGATTCCGCCGCTGAGATAAGTCCTCAGCCCGCTGCACGCCCAAGCTGAGCAGCATATCAGGCACAACCGGCTCGCCCTTGAGCTTGTAAAAAAGTCCTACATTGGACTCGGCAATGAATGGCAAAGGAATAGGCTTGGCACTACAGATTGAGTCTACCAAGAGTCGCTGCTGCTGGGCAGACTGGAAATTATCCACATGCGCATCGTCCTCAATGACGAGATGGCTGATGTCAAGCTCATTGACGATCTCTTCGTCATCTAAAACGCTGTCTAAGAGTTGTTGAGTCATACAGCACCTTTTCAAACTCGATAGCTTATTATCCTTTAAATTCGAGAAAATGGCTGCATCACCTTAATCGAGCAAAGAATTGTCTTGTCGAATCTGTTGATAAGGACGGTGAACATGGTCTCCTATCTTCTCAGCCGTGATTCTGAACGTGGGCGTCGCTTTCATAGAATCGTAGGCAGCATAGCTCAAGGGTAATAGCGTAAACACGCCTAAGGTAATACTGCCCGCCACGCAAAAGCCTTTGACCGATTTAGAGGCTCTCAAAGCCTCAATGTATTGGCCGCGATTGTAGAATCTTTTGACTTGGGCAGCCTGAACAAAAGCAGGAATGCCAAAGGGAGGAAACACGACCAGCGTAGAAAACGCCGTCTGCCAGTTGCTAGGTGGGCAGGGCTGGCCTTTGTATAGGTCGTAGGATTGTGTCCACTCGGGGCGGTTGACCTCGGCTAAGTGGCCAATAAGCTGAAACTTTTTAACGTCGGCTAGGTGAAGCGGTACTAGGTGCTGGCGAATGAGATCAGGCAGAGTGTAGTAGTTCACGCCAGTGCCAAGCTGACGGTGAATGTAGATGTCTAGCTGGGTGTCGCTGTAATTGACTTCGGCGGTCAGCCCTTTTGCCGCCAAGGGTGCTTTCAAAATAGCGCTGAGCTTGGCATCGTAGGCTTCTTGCTGCACGGTAGCTAGCTTTTGCTTGGCGGCTTCCAGGGTGAAGTCGTTGCAGGCGGCAATCTCCCAGTCGGTGACGGCATCCGGAATATTGCCTAGCTGATAGCGCAAGTTGCCCCGCTGCATGTAGGCCAAAGCTAAAGTAGGATTGCCCGCGATCGCAGCGTCTAAGTCAGTTAGCGCCTTGCTGTGGTGGCCCTGCCCAAGGTATGCAAGGGCGCGCTGGTAGTGAGGTTCGGGGTAGTTGGGCCAGTGCGCGATCGCCGCCGACCAGTCAGCCAGGGCACCGGCTTCATTGCCTAGCTGCTGGCGCAATAGGCCGCGATGATGATAGGCCTCGGCCAGGACAAAATTAGGAGGCTGAGCTTTAGTACCAGAACCTGCTGAATCGGTGGCAATAACGGTATCGAAGTCAGCGATCGCACCCGAAGCATCCTTTGCGGCAATCCGGCTGAGCCCTCGCAGCACGGTTACTTTGCTCGGCTGCGAGTAGCCTGCTGATAGCGCCTGGGTAAAGGCCGCGATCGCCTGCGTATGAAGTGTTTTGCGAGCGCAGGCAACGCCACGGCGGTAGGCTAACTTAGCCTGCTGCTGCTGATACCAACTTCGAACTAAACCTGCCATACGGGTTCCTTGATACTTTAGTCCCAATGCTTTGACTCGAGTTTTAACTTTAGTTTTAGCCTGGATGCTTGGATGAGGTGACAGGCTTGACAGTGCTTGTTTGCTATTCCAGCGTAGCCAGCTCATAGATAAAATGGTATCGGCGCTAAGACCGAGGAACTCAGCTACAAAGCAAGCACCTGCACTTACGTATTTTTGAGCAGCGATCACGTAAGATCTTCTGGCTGTAGGAAGATTTTTTCCATAGTTAAGGTTTTTTATTACCTATCATTAATCTTTTAAGGAAAGATATTAGTGACCCTAACGATAAAGACGCCCGCCGATAACGACTCAGCAGATGCCCTTCCTTTGAACACCATTGTAAACACCATTGTAGAGGTTAAAAACCTAACTAAGCGGTTCGGCGACACGCTGGTGCTGCGCGGCATTTCGCTCTCTGTTCAGCGCGGTACGGTGTTGGGCGTGCTCGGCCCCAATGGCGCAGGCAAAACCACCGCAATTAACTGCCTGACAACGCTGCTAGTACCCGACAGCGGCAGGGCGACGATTGCAGGTTATGACGTGGTGCAGCAGCCTGAGGCAGTGCGATCGCTCATTGGCCTCACCGGCCAGTTTGCCGCCGTAGACGAAGCCCTCACCGCTCGCGAAAATCTGATTTTATTCGGACGGCTGCTCAGGCTCTCAGGCAAAGCCGCTAAGCACAGAGCTGACGAGCTGCTGGCCCAGTTTGAGCTAACAGAGGCAGCCAACCGTCAAATCAAAACCTTCTCGGGTGGAATGCGCCGCCGGTTGGATTTAGCCGCGAGCATTGTTGTATTGCCTCTGGTATTGTTTTTGGATGAGCCGACCACCGGGCTCGATCCGCGCAGCCGTCAGCAGCTATGGGCAGTTGTGCAAGATCTCAAAGCTCAGGGCATCACGATTATTTTAACCACGCAGTATTTAGAAGAAGCTGATGCGCTGGCCGATCAAATTGTGGTGATCGATCAAGGGCAGGTGATTGCAGAAGGCACTGTTGACGAGCTAAAGGATAAAGTAGGTGGAAAGTTTTGTGAGCTGCGGCTGGCTAATTTAGAAGATCTTCCTAAAGTTAAGGCGCTGCTTTCAGATATGGGAGACATTATCATCGGTGATATGGGAGACGGGGGGCCGATGGCCATTGCCGCGCCCAACGGAGCAAATACCCTCACAGAGATTGTGCTGCGACTGGAATCGGCGGACATTCCGCTTGCCGATATTTCCTTACGTCGGCCTAGCTTAGACGATGTGTTTTTTGCACTGACTGGACATACTACGTGAAATTAAGAGTTTGTGAAATCAAGAGTTTCAATACTTGCGATCGGGCTTTCGAGCCGAGCGTGCTTGATATCGCCCCAGCGCTGTCCTGACTGAGCTTTGGCGATTGAAAGTCTCTCGGGAATAGCTTTCGATATCATCACATCAGCCGGTGCCAGCTGATTGAGTTCTCTGGCAAGGCGGTAGTGAAACGACTCACATAAAAACGCCTCTAGCTGCCGAGCAATGGTGTTTGCCTCACCATCAGCATGGCTAAGTAGTAAAACATAGTGCGGCTTGGGCTGATGCACGGGCACTAAGCTTTGGAACCCGGCTGAGAGATTTAGCCGATCGATAGCGTCACTGACAAACTGAAGGTGCAGCTTTTCGCCAACGAGATCGCTGACGTCTTTGCCACGTCCTACGAACTTGAGGCAAGGAGTCTGTTGAAAATAGTGAGTTGCCTGGACGCGATCGCCTATCCGATACCGATACAGCCCGCCCATCTGTGAAATAATCACCTCATAGGTTTGTCCCACCTCTAGCTGATGCAGTTCGTAGCATTCACCTTTGCCATCTTCAAACTCAAAAAACACTTCATTCAATAGCGGAACCTGTCCTTTCGCAGCGATTAAAGGCACCGTCATGGGGGCTTCGGTGGCAAGGAGTCCTTTGCCTTGAACAAGGACTTGAGGAAAGAGCGATCGCACGCCCGCTGCACCATCGGCTGCGGTCACGCTGTCCCAACAGGAGATAAGTTTGAGCTGTGGCCATAGCTCAGCCCAGGGAATTTCATCTTGAAGAAGAAGACACAAGCGATCCTGCGACATCCGACCTTTTAACCCTTCGTACAGTTGTTCTTGATACTGTTGAATATAGTCTAGCTGCGCCATCAAAAAGCTAGGACTCCATACGGAGATAATCTCTAATGATTCTGACTGTAATAACGTGCAGGCTAAACTCTCTTTGAAGGCTTCAGGCGTTTTAGCAGGGGGTGAGGTCACTAAAAAAGGCTTTAGCAGCCAGCGTAGCCACGGATCTAAATAGTCAGCATCGTCGGTGGTGCCAGCAGCAGCATTGCTACTGGAGCTAGGAGTGCTGAAGCTAGGAGAGATAGAGAAGTACAGCTTGCCTGTAGAAAACTTTGGCCCGTGAGCAATCAAATCATGAGCCCATACGCAAAATAGATGGTTGAACGAGCGGCGAAGAGAGCGGGTGTAAGAAATTTGTTTTACCGGGCCGCAACTGCCGGATGTCGGCTCATAGAACAGAACCGGCTCTGGCGTGAGCGGGCTTTGTGTAGCAGTAGAGCGCTCGATCCAGGGCTGTAAAGTGTCATAGTCAACAATCGGAAGCTGACGCCAATCGTCGCAGGCGCGGATGTTGAACTGACGGCCATATTCACAGTTTTTTAACTGGTTTACTAAGCGCTGCTGAACCTCATTCTGGGCCTTTTGAGGGTCTGCAAGTGCAGTATAAAAACGCCGTGAGGCGAGCGCTAAGAGATATCCAAACGCTTTTATGAATCCACGCATTTATTAACCTCGCAGGGCGAATCGCTTAGCTGTTCAACCGGTTGTTCATCCGATTGCTCATCCGATTGCTCATCCGGTTGAACAACAGTACCCTTTTGATTAGGGAAAAAATCGCTGGTAACAGGCACATAGTCGCCTGACTTAATTACAACACCGGGGCCAATTCTAGAGGCGGAGCCAATGAAGGCATCGCTACCGATGTGGATGCGCTTTACATAGAGCATGAGGTCTTTTCGTTTGGGTTTTATGACGTGAGCGTAAAGGCCTACTCGGTGGCCGATGATGGTGCGATCGCCCACACTCAAAAGCCCTCTATCCGCAATTTCTAACCTTGGAGCCCAATACACCTGCCTTCCCACATCAGCCCCCCACAGCCGCAGCCATGCCGAAAACACACTCGGTACTAGCCGCAGCAAAGTCTCTAGACATGGAAACGCAATATAAATTAGCTGAATTTGATGAGAGCCCCACCAGGGAGAATACGCTTTGCCTTGCAAATAGCTCACGCCTTCAGCAATCGGATAAAGCTTGCTGTGCAGCCGATAAGCGAGCAGCGGCAGTCCATAGAGCGTAAATCCAACTAGCAACAGGTACAACAAAACCTCTAACCCGTTGCCCGAAAACAACAGTAGCCCAAAGAAGAGTCCTGATATGCCGATAACAAACGCAGGGAAGAACAACAGTAGCCTACTCAAGAAAGTCATAGCGATTCGAAGGGATAAAACAGTTTTTGCCAAAGGTTCAACGATGCTTTTTCGTCAAAAGACGTCTTGAAAGATCTGAGAGGCCTGTGAGCTTTAAGTTCTGTATGGTGTAAGCGATCCCATATTTTAAGATTGGCTCCAAAGTTGCCAGAGTAACGTTGACTAGCGTGATGGGAGGCGTGGTCTTGCGGTAGCACTAACCAGGGCGATAGGACGTTATAAAGCAGGCTGTTTGGCATCGGCCCTAGCTGAGAATGCCGCCACAGGTCAAGCATGGCCGTGAGGCTAATACCCCATAGGTAGCCATCAGGATTTTGCAACAGATAAATGATCAGGGCGTGAACCCACAGGTACAGGATAAAAAAGCTGCTCCATAGGCTGTTGCGAGAAGTTCCGAGTACGTCTAGCTGAGTGACGGTGTGATGCACCCGATGAAGCGCCCAGCCGTGAGCATGTAGCCAGCGATGGTTCCAGTAATAGCCATAGTCTACCAATACCGTGCAGATGAGGAATCCGGCTAGTGGAGGTAGCACTATACAGTGGGCGGCTTGTGGTATCAGCCAGTGCAGCGCTCGATAGAGTAAGCCTATCTGCATAGCGGGAATGACAACGCCCTGTATGCCCAGCCCAAAAAGGTCTAAAGTCCAGTCGGCTCTGGATTTTTGGCAGAGCTGTTGCCAGCCCTGGGGTCGCCTGACGCTAAAAATGAGTAAAAGCCAAAACGTCACTAAAATTGCGCTGTCGAATAAGGTCATTTTGCTACACCCAAAAGGTAACTTCAACAGATTTATCGGGTAGCTGGCAGGGATCTTTGCCTTGGGCGATCGCATCCCTAATAGACTCAACAAACACATGAATGGTATCGGCTGGCGTATGCGTGAAGTGCTCGCCGTACTTTTCGATGGTTTCCTGCTGTCTTTGTAAGGCAACAATGTCTTGAGCAATAATTTTCTGTGCCGTCCAGCGAACAAAGGGGCTGGCTAGCCGGTTCCAAATGCCGTAGTTAAAAGTGACATCTGTGTATACCAGCGTTGTTGAGCTGGTTTCGGGGATAGACTGGCTGGTAATGAAGCAGTGGCGCGATCGCCCCATGCCATACTCAACGCTCGTAACATTAGGCATACAGAAGCGATCTATGTGACTAATTTCTTCAGCGTGAGGATTCAAAAACCAGCTAAACCAGCCGAGATTATTGGTTTCCTGATGATAGGTTGCACTGACCTTGCCCTCGCTGCGGTTCACTGTCATCTGTAGCTGTTGCTGCTTGGCATTACGAAAAATTCCTGGATGCACCGAAGCCGTATGAGGAATATCAATGAAGTTTTCGGCGCAGTTGGTGACCGTGTTGTTGAAGCGGTTGATGACGCGAGCGGTTAACCAGCCTGACGATCGGTAATGAGGCATGGCGAAAGGCTCAGCAGCAGGCGAGCCTAGGCAAACGTATACGTAGCCATCTTGTTCTTGAGTTGCGTAACTTTTGGCCTGACGAGACACGCCTGCACATTTATTAGCGCCTTCAGCCGGGACATTCACAACTTTACCGCTGCTGTCGTACTGCCACCCGTGATAGGGGCACTGAAGGTTACAAGAGAGTAGCTTACCTGCCGAAAGGCGGCTATTGCGGTGTAAGCATCGGTCTTGAAGGGCGACCGGATTGCCCTGCGAATCGCGAAAAATTGCCAGCCACTCATCTAAAACCGTGCGGGCTAGAACAGTTTTATGGGTGAGCTGTTCGCTGAGGGCGACCACGTACCAAAAGTCTGTAAAATTCATGGTGTGAAGGGAGTAAGAGACAGCTTGCCGATGGGCTTTATTTGGCAGGCTAGTCGGGCGTTGGGTGAGTTAGGTGCAAGGATGGCGAGAACTTCTTGCTCTTCAGCATTGGGTGGGAGTAGATCGCCGGTAGCTGAGACCAGACAGGTGCCGCAGATGCCTGTACGACAGCCGAAGAGGATAGGGGAGTTTTGCAGCGTGAGGATAGCTGAGAGTGGTTTGCGGCTATCTATAATGACTGGAGGATGAACGCTATTGGGAAAATGAATCGTATGAGATGAAGCGGTGGACATCATGATTGCAGCAAGTGTTGTTTTACCTTTTCGGGGTGCGTTGTGCAATCCGACCAGCGCGATCGCTCCAGCTGATTCACGTATCGCATGTACTCTACCAAGGGTTGATCGATAGACAACAGATTATTAGAATTGAACTGAATGTTGTCATAAATTTTCCCATCTTCGTCTCGTAGAGCGTAGTAGCTGATTCTAGTGAGTAACAACAGAATTTGGCTCACTGCCCAGCCTACCGGGCCTTTTCGCTTGCGAGTGACATAAATGGGCTGAATGCGAGTGCCGCCTGATGCCAAGGGAACATAGGCGTAGAGCATGTGCAGCGGTGGAATCAGCCGAACGTTTTTCATCATGGTGAGCATCCCTAAACAGCCGTAGGCGTAGCGCATTGAGTAGGTGTATTTTTTGCCCAGCAGCAGCTGACCCACACGAGACTTTAGCCCTTCTTCTGCTAAGTCACCTGTCAGCGTAAAATCAATGACCTTGCCCCCATCATCATGCTCTAAAGCCAGCTCCATGTTCACCGGCAAATGATGCACCGTTTGTAAGTGCTGTACATCAATGCCGTTCATCATGCAAATGTGATGATGACATTTGCGATCCAAGGTTTTGTCAGCTTGTGCGATCACTTCGTATCCTTTAAGCTCATCGAATTCGGGCACCTCTACGGGCGCGACAGCATCAGGATAAACCCAGATAAAGCCGTACTTTTCAGCGGTTGCATAGGACTCAAGCCTTGCGCCCGTAGGAATCTGTGCCTGACAGGGAATGTCTTTACACTGCCCGGAGCCGTCGAAGGCCCAGTGATGAAAAAAGCAGCGGGCCTGATTGCCGACCACATCGCCAATGCCTAAGTCTGTGCCCATGTGAGGGCAGTAGGCGTCGAGCGATCGCACCCTACCATCCTCTCCGCGAAATACCGCAATCCGCTGACCACACAAGTCAAAAGACTGAATGCTCTTAACCGACAGGGCGCGGCTAGAACAAACTATATACCAGCCTTTTGCGACAATCTTTGAGTTGTTGAAAATAGTAAGTGACATGATGAATTTAGTCCAAAGAGGGTCTAGAAGTGCGAAAGCTGTCGGCAGAGAGAATTAGCCCTGCCAGCAGAAAAACAACAGCAGCCGGGCCTGCGATCAGCGGCGGACGAGCGGGCGTATGGAGGATAATGCCGAGCCCGGCGTAGTTTACCGTTAGGATGGCAGGAATACCAATCGCCGGAATAGCCCAGCGTGCCCAGGCTTCACGACGCCTGAAAGGAATCCATAGTAAAACGCTAAGGCAGGCTGCTGTTGCCAGATAGCCGCCACCACAAACTTTTAGCAGGGATAAAAACTGAGTTTGTAGCCCCAGGCTCAGGCCTGACCAAGGCTCACCGATGGCTGTTTCCTGATAGGGCAATAGCTGCGGCGTGAGCAAATAAATCAGGGCAACTGTCCCGATTAAAGTGATGCCCACAATATTGCAGCCTAAGGCCAGCTTGAATTTAGTACTCATGGAGATTCTCCTTTTTGTTAAAAAATTTGGGTAGTGAATGTCTTTGCGTCGCTAAATAGCGATCTATTGAAGCCTTTGCCATGGTGGACATTTGCTGATTGCTAGGCCAAAGATAGGTCAATGGCTCTAAATACGCACGGTAGGCGCTCATGGCTTCGTAATGGGTTTGGTAGCTTTGATAAAGTCCCTCCGACTCTTGAGTGAAACATTGCTGCATCACTTCTTTGGCTTCTTGTAAGCTGAATGAGAAGAGAGGCGATCGCAACACCCGATACACCGTTTCATATAGCCCTGGATCGTGCCAAAAGATACCATTAATCACCACTGAAAAAGTAGAATGATCTTGCTGACAGCCGCGAACGCCCAGGTTAGCAATCTGTTGTTCAAAGGCGGTAGGTGCCTCTAAACAGTTAATGACTTCGTGAGAAATCAGCGTAGAGCTGTTAAAGTGAAAGCTTTCATCTAAAAAGTGATAGTGAGAGACTTGGCTAGGAATCGGTGCTGCATCAATATCCTCTGAATGAGATTCCTCTGAATGAGATTCCTCTGAACAAAACTGGCTGAGCTGATGCTGCACGAGCTTGCCGTTGAGCGTTCGCAGCCCGCGCACGGTAAAGTACTGGCAGGCTAAAAACGTATTGCTTGCCGACACTAATCCAAAAGCCTGAAGCTGAACCTGTTTCCACCATTGCTTAAGCCTATTGGTATCAGCAAACAGCATAGTTTCAGTAAAGGGGCCGCGCATGGGGTAGCTGAACAAAGGCTGATCGAACAGCTCAGCTTCTACCTGGCGAGCAATGGTTTGAAAGGCTGCAATGTGCGATCGCTCTTGAGACGATTCAAGATCTAGCATGTCGCAAATGGTGCGGAAGCCTTCATGAGCGTAAAGCCCTGCGGCACTGGTTTGGTTGAAAAAGATGGTGGCGATTTCAGCGGAGATAATTTGCGAGTAGTAGGCTACCCAGTAGAGATGGTTGAGCGTTCGGCGCTGATCGCTGCTGGCTTGTGTCCATAGGAGTGTGCCGTAAAGTAGAGAGAATTTTTCAGATTGCCAGTAGCGATCGCAGCAATCCTCATAGCGAAACTTTTGGGCGATCGCATCCAGCTTTTCAGTGTTGTCCTGCTGCTGATTGCGGCAATAGTTAAGCCGTATCTTGCGATCTAAGATAGTTTGGTCGGTTGTTTGTGAGGTAGCAGTAGCAACAGTCATTTATACACACCGCGCAGGGGATAATGGCGAGAACAGATCGTGCTGTGCCAGTGTCTCAGCAATGTCTGGCGCGACAGGAGCAATCAGCTGTCGCAGCAAATTTAGCCTTGTACCGCTGCGGCGCTCGGTTTCTAAATCTGCTAGCAAGGTAATCACCTGAGCCCGTGACAGACCGCCTTTAACTGAGGCGATCGCGCTCACCAATCGCTGTGGCCCCACTCTCACCATCTGTAAAAACGCTGCTAACGCCTCAACAATGGCAGAGTGATTTACAGCCGAAAGCTTCTCTTGTTCAATCTCCTGTTCAAATAGAGTCACGCCTGCGCCATGGTGCTTTGCCTCGGCCTGTAAAAAGCTGCGAAATAAATCAGACAGCACCGGCTGACGACAGTATTTACTCAAGCTTCGGTAGTGGCTTAGCCCCCAGCCTTCGAGAACAACTTGAATAACAAACAACAATACTGAGCGATCGGCGGTCTCTAACAGCGACTCTAATAGCTGCAAAAAAGGATCGCTCGTTCCCAAAAGGTCTCCTTGCGGAACAAAGGGATTGAGCTGAGCCAAATGAGTCGCCTCATCTGCACTGAACAGCGCATAGAGTATTCGCTCCTCAGTCGTCTCGGCCAGCAGCGTCATTTTGGCCATGTAGCCAACGCCTGCCTTTTCAATAAAATAGGATTCGGCCAGCAGCGCTTGACCTGCTAGCGATAAAATTTGAGTCTGTTCTAAAAGCGTTGACGCTTGAAATAAAGGAACCGCATCTAAGCCGAAAAACGCAGCGTTCCAGGGAGCTATCGCGTCAGCCTCTACAGCGACTGAAAATCTTTCTCCTAGTTTCTCTTGAAGCGCTGAAGTCAGCACTCGATTCAGCCGATGGGAGGGATCTAAGGGCGGCAGTTCTAAGCCTGCAACGGTGGGTTTCATGTGACGCTTCTCCAGGTTTTCCAGGTTAGGGCGGGCTGTTGTTCAACATGTTTGATGAACTGTGAAATGGACTGATCGGCCTGTAGAGGCGTTTTGAAGTCGAACTTTATGCTGTCGAATACTTCGCGATCGCCCTGCGCAAAATAAATCGCCACCCCGTTGGTCACAGCCAGCGCCACCCGATTAAACAACCAGCCTAAAGGCCCAGATCGCTCAGGCGTCAGCAGCACAACCCAGCCCTCAGTCGCTCCATTCGCCGCCGGACGCAGGGCAAACATCAGGTAAAAATTCAAGAAATCAGGCCCAACGGTCACTGTACCTGTGCTGCCATACCAGTAACACAGCCGATAGGTCACAGCTTCCGGATACAAAGGCCGAATCAGTCTAACAAATCGCGATGCCTCTCCTCCTCGCGTTGTATTGCTGAACTGTATCGCACTTTCGCTCAGTGTCTCAGCCTTAAATTGAATCTCTAATGGCAGATTATGCACTGAGTTAAAGTGATGTGCGTCAATAGCGTTAATCAGCACTACGTTGGAATGGCAGTTGCGGTGAAAATAAGTGCTTAATGACGCATCGCAATTCAAACTGGCCAGTTCAGGAATATGCGGTAAAGGATGCGCTTCTTCGGGTGTTTTTTGAGACGCGCCCACCCACACCCACACTAAGCCGTAACGCTCTGCCGTCGGCCAAGCGTTTACGCTTTTTGAAGGCTCACATTCAGGTAATAAGACAGGCGGTAAGACAGGCGATGAAACACACTTGCCACTCTCATCAAACTGCCAGTGATGCAGCGGGCAGCGAATTTGGCCTTGCTTTACCTGACCTTGAGCTAGCGGTGCGCCAAGGTGAGGACAGTAGGCGTCTAAGGCTACGGGTTCGCCGGATGTCTGACGATATAGCACCAAATCTCGACCTAGCAAGGTCACTGCTTTAGGAGAATTTTGCTTTAGGGCTTTTGAGGCGATCGCCCAATACCACCCCTGAGCAAATCGATCTGCCCGGTTAAACAGTCGCTTAGCCGCCTGTTTAGAAGGAATATCAACAGTCTTTTCAATCTCTACCGTCATGCCATTTCTCCTACTGTCACCGCTTGCCCAAACCACATTCGCTTGCCTGCTCGGGTCAGATTCTCTGCCGAAATCTCAGTCAGGCACACCAGCTCATCCCCCTGATCCGCATTTGGATTTCTCATAGCAAAATACTTCACATGCAGATTGCGCAGCCGCTCGGGAGGAATGCCCTCAAGATGACCTCTCAGCTTTTGCGGCGAAGGAAAGCGAACAATGCCTGCCCCTGCGTCATACCATTCGCCAAACTGACGACGACAGAGAAACTGCATGAGCCGATGCGTTTTCTCGGGCGTTGGCTGGTCATATCGGGGATAAAAAGTTTGCCAGAACGTCGGTAAAAAACGATAGGTTCTAAAGCCGGATGAAATCAGCAGCCAGTAAAGCTTAGATCCCTGATAGTGCCCGCTCAAATCGTTAACGGCCTTTACCCAGGCTTGAGACAGCGCCGAACTCGACCAGGCACTCGGATCGGTGATCGTATCGCCTGAGTACACCACGGTAATGAGGTCGTCTTCAAAAGCAACGTCATACATCAGCATCGTTGAAAAGCCTTTGAGCATTTGGCGCTCATCTTTTAGCAGCAGCACCCAGTTTTTGAGGCTAAGATCAGTGTCAAAAACGGCTGGCGTTGCCCCTTCAAAATGGCAGTTCAGCAGGCCGTGCATCGCCGCTCGATCCGCCTTGCGCAGTTCCGCTGTTTTAACTAGCTCGGTGTACATATGTAATTCTCCTATTATCCAGAGGCCAGTTAGAGAGGCCAGTTAGAGAGCCTAGTTAACACCTTTTCTGATTGGCCCGTTTGTACTGTTCCCCCTGCGTTAGACCTATTATGCGCGCTAACTCAATCAAGAGAAAGGACTAAGCCGTACGTAGATTGCCCTGGGTGAAGCGGAGTGAAGCAAAACGAATATGTGCTGCTACGATATGCCGTTATGATGTGTCGAATAAACTGGGCTCATAAGGTTAGCCTCATAAAGTTATCCAAGAGGCACAGGAGGTTCACCCCATGACTCACTTAATTATTAAGCACAATTCTAAACACAATTCGGACAAGCACAATTCGGAATCGCAACCCTCTGGACGCTGGCAGTTTTGGATTGACCGTGGCGGCACCTTTACCGACATTGTTGCCCAGCGCCCGGACGGATCTATCTGCGTTCACAAGCTGCTCTCCGAGAATCTTGAACGTTACGAAGATGCGCCAATTCAGGGCATTCGAGAGCTGATGGGGGTTGAAAACGATCAGCCGATTCCGTCAGCGCAAATTTCGGTGGTGAAAATGGGGACGACAGTTGCAACCAATGCACTGTTGGAAAGGAAGGGCGATCGCACCCTATTCATCACCACCCAAGGATTCCGCGACGGCCTGCGCATTGGCTACCAAAATCGACCCGACATCTTTGCTAGGCAGATCGTTTTACCTGAGATGCTGTACGAACAGGTTGTAGAAGTTAATGAACGAGTGACGGCAGAAGGTGAGGTGCTTCAGGCGATTACTCCCGCTATAGAGCAACAGATTCTTAAAGACTTGCAGGCGGCTTACGACACAGGAATTCGGGCCTGTGCGATCGCCCTCATCCACGGCTACCGCTACCCCACCCACGAGCAGCAGATTACCGCGATCGCCCAGCAAGTCGGCTTCACACAAATATCCGTATCTCATCAAGTCAGCCCCTTAATCAAATGGGTTAGCCGAGGCGACACCAGCGTTGTAGACGCCTACCTATCGCCTTTGCTACGCCGCTATGTAAACCGGGTTGAAAAAGCTTTGGCGTCCGAACAAGACAGCGCTCCCCAGATATTGTTTATGCAGTCTAACGGTGGCCTCACCCCTGCCCGATTTTTTCAAGGTAAAGACAGCATTCTTTCCGGGCCCGCTGGCGGCATCGTCGGCGCAGTGCAGACTAGCCTGGCTGCTGGCTTTGATAAAATTATCACCTTCGACATGGGCGGCACCTCTACAGACGTGGCGCACTTTAATCAAGATGGCAATCAAGATGGCGGCGCTACGACCTATGAGCGTGCGTTTGAAACGGAGGTTGCGGGCGTGCGACTGCGGGCACCGATGATGGCAATTCATACCGTGGCGGCGGGAGGAGGATCGATTTTGGGCTTTGATGGCGTTGGCGGAGCCTCTCCAGCGGAGAATCGCTACAAAGTTGGCCCTGAATCAGCGGGCGCATATCCTGGCCCAGCCTGCTATCGCAACGGTGGCCCGCTGACCGTAACAGACTGCAACGTCATG
Organism: Phormidesmis sp.; assembly: GCA_041746795.1. GTDB lineage: Bacteria > Cyanobacteriota > Cyanobacteriia > Phormidesmidales > Phormidesmidaceae > Phormidesmis. Next base: position 14,934 of record JBGTGK010000154.1, on the reverse strand, counting down.
GTCGGAAAAATTCAGCCTCAGTTTTTTCCGAAAGTATTTGGAGAAAAAGGAGATAGCCCGTTAGATCGTGACGCTGTACAGACGCAGTTTGCCGTGCTTGCTAAAAAAATCTCCGCTGCAACAGGCACTCAGCGCCTGCCTGAAGAGGTCGCAGAAGGATTCTTGGAGATCGCTATTAACAATATGGCCAATGCGATCAAAAAGATATCTGTTCAACGCGGCTATGACGTTGATAGCTATATCCTGTGCTGCTTTGGTGCGGCAGGCGGACAGCACGCCTGTCGTTTGGCCGAAAATCTCGGTATGAAAACAGTTTTGATTCATCCCTATGCGGGCGTACTCTCTGCTTACGGCATGGGACTGGCAGACAGGCGAGTGCTCAAAGAGACTTCGGTAGAAGTGAAGCTGACGGAAGATGCCATAGGCAAACTAACTTCACAGCTAGATACTCTAGCAGCGCGTGCTAAGAGAGAACTACAGGAACAGGGCGACCAAGATATTGATAGCTTTGAAGTCGTGCGCCAGCTTCATTTGCGCTATGCAGGCACCGACTCATTGCTAGCCGTAGATTTTGCACCCGAGACGGTCAGCGCCAAAGCAATGCGCCAGCAGTTTGAAAACCGCTACCGGCAGCAGTACGGCATTATCCTAGCAGATAAAGAATTGGTTGTAGCGACTGCTAACGCCGAGGTTATTGGAAAAACTCAGGTGCCTGAGGTGAAAGTAGCCCCTGTAAAAACAGCAGCAGCGCCTACGGAAGCTGCAAGCGTTTCACTTTTTTCTGCAAACCAGTGGCGCGATACGCCTGTGTTTCACCGGCAGGAGCTTCAGGCGGGGCAAAAGCTGATTGGCCCTGCGATTGTGCTAGAGGCGACGGGTACAAATATTGTTGAACCCGGTTGGGCAGCTGAGATTGATCGGCATGGCAATCTTATTCTTGTGCAGTTTGCTAAAGTCGCCCAAACAACAGAAGAGCAGCTAAGAAATCGCGGCACGCCCGATCCTGTACGACTAGAAATTTTTAATAATTTGTTTCAGGTGATCGCCCAGCAAATGGGCTTCACTCTCCAAAACACCAGCTCCTCAGTCAACATCAAAGAACGCCTCGACTTTTCCTGCGCCATTTTCGACGGCCAGGGCCAGCTAGTCGCCAACGCCCCCCACATTCCCGTTCATCTAGGCTCGATGGGTGAAAGCGTTCAAGCCCTCTTGAAAGATCAGATAAATGACCGGCAAAAATCCTTCCAGCCAGGAGATGTGTTTATCTCTAACAATCCTTACAATGGCGGCACTCATTTGCCTGATATTACGGCGATCGCACCCGTGTTTGTAGCCAGTGAATCAAAAGGTAAGCCCTTATTTTTCGTCGCCTCACGCGGTCATCATGCCGACATTGGCGGGATTACACCAGGATCTATGCCGCCCAACAGCACTAGCCTGGAGCAGGAAGGGGTTTTGTTGGATAACTTTTTACTAGTGGAAAAGGGAGAGTTGAGAGCTGAGGCGTTGCGCGATCGCCTCAGCCAAGCTCCGTATCCCGCTCTCAACCCAAACCAAAACCTAGCCGACCTGCAAGCCCAAATCGCTGCGAACAATAAGGGTGTTCAAGAACTTCAAAACATGGTGGGGCAATACGGGCTAAGTACCGTGCAGGCTTACATGCAGCATGTCCAGGATAACGCCGAACAGGCCGTTCGCAGAGTGATCGGCCAGCTATGCAAACAAACGTCTCGCGGCCCTTTAAATTGCAAAGTTCCCATGGACTGCGGCGCTGATATCAACGTCTCTATCACTCTTAACCCGACTAACAACAGCGCCATCGTCGACTTCACCGGCACCTCGCCCCAGCAGCCCAACAACTTCAACGCCCCTCTAGCCGTTTGCAAAGCCGCCGTCCTCTACGTCTTCCGCACCCTGGTAGACGCCCCCATTCCCCTCAATGCAGGCTGCCTCAAGCCCTTAGACATCCGAGTGCCCAGCGATTCTATGCTTAATCCTGCCTATCCAGCCGCCGTTGTTGCTGGCAATGTCGAAACCTCCCAAGCCGTCACCGACGCACTCTACGGAGCCCTAGGCGTACTTGCCGCCTCACAGGGGACCATGAACAACTTCACTTTTGGCAACAGTCAGTACCAGTATTACGAAACCATCTGTGGTGGTTCTGGTGCGGGCAAAAACCTCACAGGCAAAGGTTTCGCAGGTACAGACGCAGTACAAACCCACATGACCAACTCCCGGCTGACCGATCCAGAAGTGCTAGAGCTACGCTTTCCCGTCCTGCTAAAGGCGTTTTCTATCCGAGCTGAAAGCGGCGGCGCAGGGAAATATTCAGGCGGCAATGGCGTTGTCAGGCAGCTTCTTTTCCGCGAAGCAATGACGGCTAACCTGCTATCGGGTCGCCGGACTACGCAGCCCTTCGGCTTAGATGGCGGCGGCGCTGCAACCTCGGGCGAGGCCATTGTTCATCGCGCTGACGGCAGCGCAGAAGTTTTGTCAGCGACTGCCACTGTGGAGATGCAGCCGGGAGATGAGATCACGATTAAAACGCCGGGTGGTGGTGGCTATGGAAAATCTACCTGAAAACAGCTCATAAAAAAGAGCGAGCACCCCATTGAGTCACTCGCTCTTTTTTTACGATTAATGCTACCCAGTCCTAAAAGCTCATTTCAGCGGCCTGAACCCGCTCAACCTGCTTCTTCTTGAGAACGAGCATAATTTGAGAGAGCGCGATCGCTACTAAGAAGGCAATCAGGCCTTTGATCCGGGTCGGGCTTTGGAGCACAAGTTCCTTCTCTGTCTGACCGAAGCCGCCCATGTTGGGGTTGGTGGTCAGCGGCGTGCCTGCCTCTATTGCATCGCCCTGGCTTACTAGCAGCTCAGGGCCAGTTTGAATCTCTTGAGTAGCGGTGGTACCGTCCTCTTTGGTGATCGTGACCGTGTAGCCAGCATCCGTTTTATCAATGGCTGAAATGGTACCGGTTGCAGGGGAGTTGTAAACGTTGTTGTTAGAGGCTAAACCGGTAGGATACACCTGACCGCGACCTCGGTTGCCGCCTGCGAATACCAGATTTTTACCAAAGTGAACGCTTTTGTTGGTGGCAGGATCGGGAGAGAGCACTGGGAATACAATTTCCCGGTACTGCTCGCCAGGTAAGGGGCCAACAATTACCCAGTTAGGATGCTCTTCACTGTATGACTGGAAGTAGGTGCTGCCAACTTCTTCCTTAATTTCGGGGGGAATGCGATCGTCGGGCGCAATTGTGAAGCCGTCGGGCAGCATCAGCAATGCGCCTACGTTAAGGCCACCTTTGCTGCCGTCACCGAGCACCTGCTGAGTGTCGAGGTCGTAAGGAATCTGAACGGTTGCCTTAAAAACGCTGTCAGGCAAAACAGACTGAGGGACTTCTAAGATAGTTTTCTTTTCAGCGAGGTGGCAGTTGGCGCACACAATGCGACCGGTTGCTTCACGAGGGACTTCGTAGTTTTCTTGAGCCCAGAAGGGATAGGCCTGAGCTGACTGAGGCATTGCCCAGCTGCTAGAGCAGAGCAAAATAAAGGCGGCTAGGAATACACCTGCGCTCTGTAGTATTACCTTTTGAATTACCTTTTGGAGGCCGGTTTGAGCCCAGGAGCTAAGGAAAGCTTTTAGCTCGTCAGTCATAGAGTTTGAGGTTTTCATGCGTACGTGCTAGCGAGTTAACGGTTCTATCAACACAAAGTCAGTCATTTCAGCAGCAGCTGTAGGGATTGCCTGCTGCCAGGGCTTTTCGATCGGGCTTTTCAATCGGGCTTTTCGATCTGCCCCCAGAGCTTCTCGATCTACCACCAAGGCTTTTCGCCCGTGCGGAAGTCAGTTTCTGTCCAGTTGGTGAGCGCAACGCTGTCATTTTCGGTAACGTCGGCATGAGCTAAAGCTAGTGACAGCGGAGCCGGGCCGCGCACAACTTTACCAGTGGCGTCATACTGGGAGCCGTGGCAAGGACATTTGAATCTGCCTGCGTTGATGTCCCAGGGCACGACGCACCCCAAATGCGTGCAGATAGAGCTAATCCCATAGCTCTCTAGTCCGCCTTCTTCTTTGACGACTAAATAAGTGGGGTCGCCTTTGAGTCCCTGAACCAGGACGCGATCGCCCGGATTGTGCTCTTTTAGAAATGCAGTCGCGTTAACGTTATCGCCCAAAGCATCCTTAGCCGTAACCCCGCCGCCGCTGCTGCCGCTGCTCGGGGGAACAAAGTACTTAATGATGGGATAGGCAGCGCCTAAAGCGGTTCCCGTGATGGTTCCGAATGTCAGCAGATTCATAAATTGGCGACGCCCTAAATCAGGGACATCGGGGTTTCCAGAAGCTTGGGTCATAGGTCAGCTGTCTAAACGCTACATTATTGATGTGGTGAATTGAAAACTGGTTGAAGATTGGGACGCTACCGAGCCGAGCCGTCTCAAAACTGCGACTTAACTTACGCAAGCATTAGCTGCAAGAGAAGCCTTTCGTCACAGAAGTTAGCAATTTCTTAGATTATTATTACATCGTTCAGAGCTATCACAGCCTCTTTAGCGAAATGTAAACAAATGTTGCCTAAATGATAGTGAGTGCCCTATGACCGGACAAGAGCTGCAAGAACTGCTTGTTGATAAGTGGGGATATTCTTACGATGTACAGCTGCGAAAGCTGCCGCGTAAAGTTTTTTTTCAAGTGATGTGGCGCTATCTAGAGCAGGCTTCTTTTCCGATGAGCGAAGGCGACTACTTGGCCCATTTAGACGAAGTTGCTGCCTATCTAAACGCCTGGGGCGCAGTCGGTCAAATTCAATCTTTTATTGCGCAGACGAACGAAAGACCCAGACAGGGAAAAGCGGTTAGTATTCCAGTAGATCTAGGCTCTAGAGCGTCTGAATGGCTGCTAGATGATGGTTAATGCCGTGGATTCCGGATAAGTGAATTTGGATAAAGAGTTAAAGATCGCTGTCTGCAAGGAGTGTCAACGGTTGCAGCCATTTTTATAGAGTGCGTGGATCGCATCGCAGTAGTATTCTTAAGTGCCAGTTCTGTTGGGTATTCTTAAGTGCCAGTTCTGTTGGGTTAAGACAAAATTGTTAAGATTTGATGAGGTAGCGACCTTTTAATTCATCTGCATAGAATTCAATGCTGAAACCTTTAAGCTCAAGGATGGACTTGTAGGTTAGGTTGCTAAATTTTCTTTTTGGCTGCCTGTTTAAAAAAACGTTTTTCTTCAAAGTTCTTTTTAAGACAGAATATTAAGATCCAGTTAAAGACCGTCTCCATGTAAGTTTCGAGGACCAGCCGTGATCCGCTCTGCAACACTGCCGCTGAATGCGATGCTTTCACGCATCGAACACAACAGTAGTAGACTCAAGCTGTTTTCAGGTTCATCTAACCGCGCTTTGTCTAGGGAGGTGGCCCGCTATTTAGGGATTGATCTTGGGCCAATGGTGCGCAAGCGATTTGCCGATGGTGAGCTATATGTGCAAATTCAGGAGTCTATTCGAGGCTGCGATGTTTACTTAATTCAGCCAACCTGTCATCCAGTGAATGACAACATGATGGAGCTGCTGATTATGATCGATGCCTGCCGTCGGGCGTCGGCTCGCCAGATTACGGCGGTGGTGCCTTACTACGGCTATGCCAGAGCTGACAGAAAAACGGCGGGGCGCGAGTCGATAACGGCCAAATTAGTGGCTAACCTAATCACTCAAGCGGGCGCTAATCGGGTGCTGTCAATTGACTTGCATTCGGCGCAAATTCAGGGTTATTTCGATATTCCCTGCGATCATGTGTACGGTTCGTCTGTGCTGGTTGAGTATTTGGCAAATAAGAACATCGAAGATTTGGTAGTGGTGTCGCCCGATGTCGGCGGGGTGGCTCGCGCCCGTGCGTTCGCTAAAATGCTAGGCGATGCACCGCTGGCCATTATTGATAAGCGCCGTCAGGCTCATAACGTAGCTGAGGTGATGAACATTATTGGCGATGTAGAGGGGCGGACGGCTGTGCTGGTAGACGACATGATCGACACGGCAGGGACGATTGCAGCGGGGGCAAAGGTGCTGCACGATAGCGGGGCAAAGCAGGTGTATGCCTGTGCGACCCATGCGGTATTTTCGCCGCCAGCCGTCGAGCGGCTCTCTAGCGGCCTGTTTGAGGAAGTGATTGTGACGAACACAATTCCCGTGCCCGCCGACCGGCATTTTGAGCAGCTGACGATGCTATCGGTGGCTGACATGCTGGGCGAGGCAATTTCGCGGATTCATGAGGAAAGCTCGGTGAGCAGCATGTTTAGAGGGTGACCCGCTGCGCCACCCGTTTACATTTTGCCGGGGCGTGGCTTTGTGCTCTTGCCAGGATAAAAGAGCTGTGAATAAAAGAGCTAGTGAACAAAAGAGCTAGTGAACAAAAGGGCCTGCGATCAAGTGCGATCGCAGGCCCTCTTCATTGAATCAACCGAATTTTCACCGAGCTACCAAAAGCAATAGAGGGTCGCAATCTACGATCGCACTTACCAGCGGCGAGAAGACTACCGGCGAGAGCGACGCTTGCGCTGACGCTGACGGGCTAGCGCTTTACGCTTATGCTTTTCGGGAGGTGTCTCAAAATAGCGGTTTTTCTTGATATCTTGGAAAATACCTGCTCGCACTACTTTGCGCTTAAAGCGTCGGAGCGCGGCTTCGAGATTTTCGTCTTGTCCGAGGACAACTTGAGCCATATGTTCTTCACCTCCTTTTAACCAAAATTTAGCTCGAAGAAACATACTACCTCAACAGTGGGCGATATTGCTATGGGCAGTTAGTTTGGTTAGCTTGTCTTAGTTTTCTATCAATCGAGCTGTTGTGAAAAAACAGCAGGCCAGATTCGAGCAGGCCAGATTCGAGCAGGCCAGATACAGGTAAACCCGATGGCGATCGCACTCATGCTTACCATCGGGTCTTAAGATTCGGACAATTCTTTGCCGCTAAAAAACGGTTAGCTCCAGCCGCCGCCACCACCACCAGGGCGAGAGTTTCGCGGCTCGCGAGGCTTTGCCTTATTAACTCGCAGCTCTCGGCCCATCCACTCTGCGCCGTCCAAAGCTTCAATGGCTTTGTCTTCGCCAGCTGCTTCTTCCATTTCAACGAAAGCAAATCCACGAGGGCGACCGGTTTCACGGTCGGTGGGTAGGGTAATGCTTTTGACCTTGCCGTATTCGGCAAAGGCGCTTTCGAGGTCTTCCTCCTTAGCGGTGTAAGACAAGTTGCCTACGTAAATTGACATGGCCTGCTGGCTCTCCAATAGATGTTTAGATATTAAAGGAGATGATGATTTCACCTGTCAGCCGCTTTTTTTCCAGCTGCTTTTGAAACTAGGATTTAAACGGCCTGAAAGCCTAACTGATAGGTGAACTCAGCATCTCTAATCGTTATTGCCTACAACGATATCACATCGCTTTGATCTGAATCTTGGCCTGTTTGCTTCGTTAACTTTTTTAAGAAATGTTCACAACTAACGAGTCTTTTGTGACCAAACGCGGGTGGGCAAACCCCAAACGTAAATAAAGCCTTCAGCCGCTTTATGGTCAAACTTGTCATCTGCCCCATAGGTAGAGAGTTCGTCTGTATAGAGCGTGTTTTCTGACTTGCGTCCGGCGATGATGGCGTTGCCTTTAAATAGCTTGATCTTAACAGTGCCGCTGACGCGCTCTTGAGTTTGTAAAATGAAGGCATCAAGGGCGGATTTAAGCGGACTGTACCAGAGGCCGTTGTAAATCATTTGAGCGTAAGACTGCTCAATGTTGCGCTTGTACTGGGTGACGTCGCCGGTCAGCGTCAGGCTTTCGATATCGCGGTGGGCGTGGATCAGCACAAGCAGGGCAGGAGCTTCATAAATTTCGCGTGACTTGATGCCAACGAGACGGTTTTCGACCATATCAATGCGGCCCACGCCGTGACGACCCACAATCTCATTGAGCTGGGTGACCAAGGCAACGGGAGAGAGCATATCGCCGTTGAGGCTGACGGGGAGGCCTTTTTCGAAGCCGATTTCAACGTATTCGGGTTCGTCGGGGGTATCGGCGATCGCCCGCGTCATCACGTACACTTCTTCGGTCGGCTCAGTCCAAGGATCTTCCAGTGGCCCCGCTTCAACAGAGCGGCCCAACAGGTTGCGGTCGATGCTATAAGGCGATTTCTTTTTGACGGGAAAAGTCAGGCCGAACTTTTCGCCATAGGCCATCGCTTCTTCGCGGCTCATGCCCCATTCGCGGGCAGGCGCGAGCACTTTAAGGTCGGGGTTGAGGGCGGCGATCGCCACGTCAAATCGCACTTGGTCATTACCTTTACCCGTGCAGCCATGAGCTACCGCATCCGCACCATACTTTGCAGCCGTATCTACCAGCAGCTTGGCAATCAGTGGCCGCGCTAGGGCAGTAGAAAGGGGATAGCGATTTTCGTAGAGGGCATTGGCCTGAATCGCGGGAAAAGCATAGTCGTTAATGAAAGGCTCAGTGACATCAATAACCACTGATTCAGCCGCGCCACACTTAAGCGCCTTTTCACGAATAGGCTCTAGCTCGTCACCTTGGCCCAAATCAGCGGCCAGCGTAATGACTTCTTTAACGCCGTATTTTTCCTTGAGATAGGGAATACAGACGGTGGTATCGACACCACCCGAATATGCCAGTACGACTTTATCTGCAACGCCCATAGCTTACTTTTACCGTTTATAAAGTGATCAGCTTCATAATATGTCAGTCGGTGCGGACTTCGACTACGCGCAGCCACCGGGTAAGACGAGCCACAGGCCTGAGCGCAGCCGAAACCCGGAATAAAAGGCGCTGACAGCACAGGGATTAGAGCATTTAAACTGATGGCTTGAGGATGAAATAGAATGTGAGGAAACAAATACATTGAACTCATGTTCTTTAGCGTCGTCATCCCCACCTACAACCGTCAGCCCATCTTAGAGAAATGCCTGCGGGCTATGGAGAATCAGGTGCTGCGCGCTGATGGCCCAGTAAAAGGCTATGAAATTGTGCTGGTGGACGATGGCTCGACGGATGGCACGGTGGAGTGGATCCGCGCCAGTCAGCAGAATGGATCGGCTGAGTTTGAGCATGTGAAGCTGTACGAGCAGGATCATAAGGGGGCCGCGATCGCCCGCAACTTTGGCGTCCAGAAGGCCACAGGCAACACCATCATCTTTATCGACAGCGACTTAGTGGTGCTAGACGGCTTTTTGCAGCATCACGCCGATGCGCTCAGTAAGGCCTACGAGCAGGGTAACGAGCGCGTATTTACCTATGGCCGGGTGGTGAATACGTGCAATTTTGAGTCGCCTACGTCTGAGCCTTTTAAGGTGACAGACTATTCAAGGGCGTTTTTTGCGACCGGAAATGTCGCGATCGCCAAGCGCTGGCTGCTAGAAGCAGGCCTATTTGACCCGCAGTTTACGCAGTACGGCTGGGAAGATCTAGAGCTAGGCGTACGCCTAAAAAACAACGGCTTATCGCTGATAAAGTGCCCGGAGGCGGTCGGCTATCACTGGCATCCAGCCTTTTCTACGGCGGAGCTACCGAAGCTGATTGACCAGGAAATTCAGCGGGCGCGGATGGGCGTAGTGTTCTATCAAAAGCATCCAACGCTGGACGTGCGGCTGATGATTCAGATGACCCTGCTGCACCGAATTTTGTGGGGCTCGCTTTCGCTGGGCGGGCTGCTGAACGAGCGCACGATGGGGCCAACGCTGCGCTGGCTAATCGATCGGGGCTATCCCCAGCTTTCGCAGGAGCTGTCTCGAATATTTTTGAACTGGTATAACGTGAACGCGGTGTATGCGGCTTATCGGGAAAAGTGACGAAGCCCGGTTATTGAGGAACTCAATCATGGCTGATGATGCGGTTGAACTTTTTCGGATGCTGGTGGAGGCAGGGGCACAGCCAGGAGAAGATTTTTCGTATGACATGCAGAGCCGGTCGGCTCAGATTAGCGATCTGGCCTTTGAAAAGCTAAAGGTAGCCTATCCGCATGTGGACTGGCAAAGCATTTGTGAGCGCGTAGAGGTCGATCCAGCGCTGCCGGTTGAGTACCTCAACACCTATTTGGGCGTTGATTTTGTGGGGCGAATGCTAGCCCGCATAGAGCAACGACTAGAAGAACTAGAAGATCAGCAGGCAACTTGGTACTTGCAGCAGGTGCTAGGCGGCGTAGAGCAGCGAACTAATGTGCAGCTGTATGTACTATTGCAAAGGCAGCTACCGCTAACTAAGCAGGCCCGGCTAGAGTGGCTGCTCAGGCAGACGTCTGCGCCTTGCTACGTGTGGATGAGTGATTTGGTTGAGGCGGCAGGCGGTGACCTTGAAGACGTTGAACTCAGCGGGGACGAGGCGATGCTGACGCAAAAAGGCCTGGCGCTGCTGACGGCGGTGTGGGTGGGGGAGTATGACCTGCTAGAAGAAGAGGTGCTAGAAGAAGAGGTGCCAGAAGAAAACCTGCCAGCAGAGGATTAGGGGGCTGGTGATGCTGACGTGGGTGTGTTGACCAGCAGCGCTGCGCCGTGAATGTCGCTGCCATGGCAGGCCAGGTACATGACGGCTTCGGCAATGTCTGCGAAGGGATTGCCGTTAAGCGCTTCTTTTGGCCCGGTCAGGACTTCTGAGAGCAGCAGGCTGATGTCGGCTAACGCTGAGGATTCTATCGGCTCGGTAGCAGGGAGAATAGCGGGCGCGGCCCAAATGATGTTGGCGGTGACGGTACTGGCGGTGAACTGCTGAGCGATCGCACCCGTTAGCGCCAGCACCCCGCCCTGACAAATCGCTGACACTGAATCATCACGACTGTCAGGCGTTTTCTCAATCAGGTTAATGATGGTACCGCCGCTAGACTGCTGTAAAAACGGCAGCGCGTGCTGACAGCAAAAAAAAGTCCCTTTAAGCAGCGGTTCAATCAGCCGATCCCACATAGATTCGGAAACCTCCACCAGCAGGCTATCCTGGGCATAGCTGTTGCTAACGTTGTTAAACAAAATGTCCAGGCGGCCATAGGTAGCAATCGTTTCGTCGATTACCGACTGGACATCGGCAATCACTGCAATATCGGCCAGTACGAAGGTTGCCCGGCCTCCATCGCTGCGAATTTGCTTGACGGTCGCGAGCCCTTGCCGGGCGTTGCGGCCACAGACGATAACTTTGGCCCCTTCTTCAGCAAACTGTCTGGCGGTATTTGCGCAGATGCCTGGCGCGCTGCTGGTGATGAGGGCGACTTTTTGGTCTAGCCGTTTGCTTAAGGGCATAGCCACTGCCCGGATAAAGTCGCCGGATTAAGGATTGGGCATGAGCAGGCCTTTGCAGATAGCAGCAACAGTGACGATGGGCAGATATCGTAAACCATAGGAACTTTTGAGAGCGGTTATAGCAATAGCTTACGGGTCGAGCGATCGCTAATTTGGCCCTTTAATTTCAGCTAATTTCAAGCGATAGGGGAAGGTTACGGACAGATTTACAGTAAAAATCTATACCGTTGAGTAGCAGTGGGTCAATGTGAATAAAGGCGGAAATTATTAGCGCTATGGGGTCATCTATGGACTATTTTTGCAGGTTTGAAAGTATAGTATCAATCTCTTGAACGCTTCGGTTCCATCAAGCCTGGCAACCTGTCGTTTTGGACAGGTGAGCTAATGAGGGAATTTAGCGATTAACTCGGTTTTTTGGCGTTTTATCAGAATTTTTAATGAATGATTTTGAGGACAAAATAGCGCTGCAACCGACTGTCTTAGCGGATCTAGATTTCGTTTTGGCGGCTGAGCGGCATCCTGATAATGCGCTTTATGTGGGGCAGTGGAGCAGGGAGCGGCATGAAGGGGCGATCGCCTCTGAAGATGAAGCTCATTTTAGGGTGAGCTGTGGGGGTAACCCGGTAGGCTACGTCATCTTAGCTGGGCTGAGCGATCCTCACCGGGCCGCGAGCTTGCGGCGGATTGTAGTGGTGAAGAAAGGAAAAGGGTACGGCAGGCAAATTTTGCAGTGGGTGAAGGCATTTGTGTTTGAGGAGCTAGGCTACCATCGCCTTTGGCTGGATGTGCTTGAGGACAATGGCAGAGCAAGGCGGCTGTACGAAAGTGAGGGTTTTGTGACAGAGGGGGTGCTGCGAGACGGCTGGCGGACAGGGGATAGGTATGAGTCCATGGTAATGATGTCAATATTGGAATCGGAATATCCATAGGGCGAGCACCGCAGATTTTTGAGGGATTAGGTGAGCCCTAGCACCTCCGCCAGGAGAGCCTGTTGAGCATGCATTCGATTTTCAACCTCGTCCCAAATGCGTGATTGGGAACCTTCCATAACATCTGCGGTAATTTCCTCGCCTCGGTGAGCGGGCAGGCAGTGCAATACGATAGCTTTGGGATCGGCTACAGCTAACAGCTCAGCATTAATCTGATAGGGCTCAAAAATAGGGATGCGAGAATCGGCTAGGTCTTCTTGCCCCATGCTGGCCCACACGTCTGTATACAGGGTATGCGCTCCTTCTACAGCAGCTTTAGCATCGTGGGTGATCACAACCTCGCTGTGTCCCTGGCTGATAGCTTCAGCTTTTTTAACAATGGCCTGATCGGGTTCGTAGCCTGCTGGCGTTGCAATCCGCACGTTCATGCCCATGAGTGCGCAGCCCAAAATGAGCGAGTGAGCGACGTTGTTGCCATCGCCCAGGTAGGTCATAGTAAGGCCTTTACAGGTGCCAAATTCTTCTTGCACGGTGAGCAAATCGGCCAGAATTTGGCAGGGATGCTCTACGTCAGTGAGGGCATTGATGATGGGAATGCGGGTGTGGTGGGCGAATTCTTCGACCTCGGCCTGCTCGTAGGTGCGGATGGCAAGGACATCCAGGTAGCGGTCTAGCACGCGGGCGGTGTCGGCGGTGGGTTCGCCCCGGCCAATTTGGGTGAGGTTGGAGTTGAGGTCTATTACCTGGCCGCCGAGCTTATACATGGCAGCAGTGAAGCTAACACGGGTGCGGGTAGAGGCTTTTTTAAACACCAGTCCCAGAATCTTTTGAGGGCACTGGGGGTTAATTTCTCCTGATTTTATCTGCGCTGCTGTGGTGAGCAGCTGGGTTATTTCAGCGGTAGTCAGATCCGCTAGGCTCAGAAGATTTCGACCTTTTAACGCTGCCATAAGTTTTCCTCTGGTGTTCCTTGGGGAAGGCGCTGTGATTACAAACATCATCACAGACTAAGATCGCAAACTAAAACGCTATCAGAAGTTATCTGAATAGGGAAGCTAGATGCAGCGCTTCGCTTATCGCCCTATTTGTGTACCACTGAGAGCAATTGAGAGCAATAACGCTAGCATTCTATTGAAGTTGCACAAGTCAAGGTTTGCTGATGGGTCTCTATTCACGGCTAATTTTTCCCAGGCTGCTGGAAATGTCGATGTCGTCTGAGCTAATGACAGGCTATCGCCAGCAGCTATTGCAGGATGTGCAAGGCGATGTGTTAGAAATTGGCTTTGGCACGGGGCTAAATTTGCCGCATTATCCAGAGGGCGTGACGGCGCTGACGACGGTGGAGCCGAATGGAGGGATGGGAGCGATCGCCCAAAAACGCATCACCGCCAGCCCCATCCCGGTAAAAACCCAACAGCTCAGCGGCGAAGACTTGCCCATGCCCGACGCCAGCTTTGACAACGTTGTGTGTACCTGGACACTGTGCAGCATTCCAAACGCAAAAAAAGCCCTGCAAGAAGCCTACCGAGTGCTAAAACCCGGCGGCAAGTTCTTTTTTATCGAACATGGCCTGAGTGACGAGCCCGGCATCCAAACCTGGCAGAACAGAATCACGCCCATTCAAAAAGTGGTCGCCGATGGCTGTCACCTCAATCGCAAGATGGATGAGCTGGTGGGCTCCGTTTTTGATGAGGTGACAGTTGAAGAATTCTACGCGCCCGACTTACCTAAGGTAATGGGATACTTCTACAGAGGGACTGCCACTAAGTCATAATTGCCAAGGTATGCTTTATCTCTTTAGTGTATTAACGCGTTGTATTAGTGCAGATTAAGTGACGCCGCTTGTATCATATTAACCGAACCTTTTACCCTCATATCTAACGCTTTAGAGAGATATGGTTTTTACCTGATTTCGTTGGGTTTTCTACACTCTACAGAACCAGAGGGTTCTGGCAATCTTAAAGAGTAAACGAAACGGAGCAATTGAAGGTTATGAACAAACTCTTACGCTATGGACTTGGCATTGTGCTGCCCCCAGTAGGCGTGTTTCTCACATACGGTGTCGGTTCAGCACTATTTATTAACATTGCGCTGACGCTATTGGCTTGGTTGCCTGGAAGCATTCACGCGGTGTGGGCAATCTCCAAGCACTACGAAGTGAAAGCTAACGAAAGCTTGGAATCTGGCCAAAACACTTTTGACGCCACCTAAGTTTTTCCAAAAGTTTTTCTAAGCATTTGGCTAAAACACTTTCATCTATCTCAAGTATCATTCCACCCTAAAAAGAAGAGAACACTAACTATGCTGGGATTTTTTCTCACAACTCTCGTTACCGCGCTAAGCCTGCTCGTGGTTGATTTGGCCGTGCCGGGTGTGGCGATCACTACTTTCCCCGCTGCCCTGGCCGCAGGCGTATCGCTCGGCTTGGTGAACGGTTCAGTCAAACCCGTTCTAAAGCTGCTATCGCTGCCCGTTACCTTTTTAACGCTGGGTGCCTTTGCCCTCGTCGTGAATGGCTTCTGCTTCTGGCTAGCGTCTTTGCTGGTACCTGGCTTCGTCGTTCACGGCTTCCTTGGCTTCATCCTTGGCCCCGTCGTGCTGTCGGCTGTTAGCACATTCCTGATGGGCTACTTTATGAACAATGAGCTGGATCAAAAGCTCGCTGGCGTTGGCAGCAAGTTCGGTTTGAAGGGTGGGAATGAGAGCGATCGCATTCAGCCCACTGTTC
>JBGTGK010000153.1:0-4971 GCA_041746795.1 Phormidesmis sp. | reverse complement strand
AACTCATCTGGCAGGGTGACGAAAGCAGCTGACGCTGAGCTGAATGTGAAGTTATCTAAAGTGGTAAATCTACCCTAGCCTAACGAGTTTGCGCCGTAATAACAGCTCTTTGCATTACATATATGGTTAAAACAGCCCTTGCTTGGGTGAGCTTGTCATTATCCAACTGCAAAATCTGTGTACTGGCGTACGTGAGGTGCTTGGTAGGCTAGGACGATGTCCTGCTTAGGAACGCCGAGTTCGGCGAGCTGATCGGCGATTCTCTTTCAGAGGGGCCACCCAGCACAACAGGTGTTTTTATGACTCATAGAGTCTAAATGCCTATGATTGTTAGGATACTCAGTATTTTACCGGCTAAAACTCAGACTAAACTCACACATAAGTTGGCTAAGAGACATGACTAGCACAAGCAGAATTGATGCCGTCTGGTGCAGAACGCCTGCCGAATGGAGCAAAGTTGATGCCGTGTGTGACGGATAAAGCGCAGCTGATAACTTAACGATTCCTGGGTGCGACTGATAAAGTGCAGTTGATGACTCAACGATTCCTGGGCGTGACTGATAAAGCGCAGTTGATGGCTGAGCTGTTCCCGTATGCGATTGATAGAGTGCAGTTGATGGCTGAATGTTAGAAGAGACGAGATGATAGATTTACTGCAATTAAATTAGGATGGCTTTGCGATGGGATGGCCTTGGCAGCGGCAGGAAAAGCAGACGAGTGAGCCGGTGTTGGAGCCGTTGAGCGATCGCCAATACCAGTCGCTATTGTTCTCACTGCTAGAAGCAGTAGATTTGTCGGAGCAGGTGCGGGCTCGGTTGGGAATTGGGTTAGCGGTCAAGATTTCTGAAAAGCAAAGCTAACAATATCAATAGGGTTGTCATGGGACAAACGAGCCAGCAAATAAATTCCTATTTTCAGGAGGGCAATGACGCCTTCATGATCGGCGATTTTCGGAATGCAGTTGCCGCTTATGAAAAATTACTAGAGATTAACCCAGACCATTATGAATCCCTTCGTAACAAAGCCGTCGCCTTGTCCTCTTTAATGAATTTTCAGGCCGCAGTTTTATCCTATGAAAAAGCTCTTAAGGTAAATTCTAATGACCCTGTTCTTTGGAGCAAATACGGAGCAGACCTAAATAACTTAGGTCTGTATGAAGAAGCACTTATATCAGCGGGAAAAGCCATTGAAATAGCTGAAGAGCATTCGTATGCTTGGTTTGTCAAAGGCTTTGCACTGTTTAGGCTGGGTTCCTACGAGAAAGCGAACTTAGCCTTTGACACGGCACTAAATCTTGGTTTCGATGATGTTGCCGTTCTACGGGAGAAAGGCATTGTCCTATCCAAGCTAGACCGACACGAAGAAGCGATTTTGTTTTTTGACAGAGCTTTAGACATTGAACCTGAAAATCACGAGTCTTGGATGAATAGGGGTATTGCTGCTGGTCACTCTTCTGAGAATAGAGCAACAGAAATATTCCTCCCCCTCGTACCTCAGCATGACGTATCGCTTGACCATCGCGGTTATGAGGGAATGATTGCAAGCTATTCAGTTGCTCTTCGTCACGTCAGCAGAGTCAACAACCCTGAGGGCTGGGGACTACTCCATCACCGTTTAGGGCTTGCTCATTACTACTCTGGGCGTTCTGATGCGCACAATCTGTATTTTGCTAAGTCTGTATGGGCCTATCAGGCCGCTCTCACTGCTCTCACTGCTTTTCCAGAAAGCTATCTATCTGTTTTGGAAAGTGCAATTCGTACTTGTCTGGGTCTCCACAACCTAACCTTGGTAAGAGAATACCGTCAGCAAGGGCTAGAAGTCCTCCATCAACTCCTCAACGCCGCTTCTACCCCCGCCCAAAAGCAGCGCCTCGAACAAAAATTCTCCGGCTGCAGCCAAATCCAAGTCGATAGCCTCATCCGCGACCACAACCCCACCCAAGCCCTCCAAACCGCCGAACGCTACAAAAACCGCACCCTCGGCTGGATTCTCAACACCTGGAAAGAATCCAGCCCAAGCCCAATCTGGGCCGCCATGCAAACCCTGCTCACCCCCAGCACCGCCGCCCTGTATTGGCACCTCAGCCCCGACAGCCTCACCACCTTCCTCCTCACCGCCGAAGCTAGCACCCCCCTCGCCACCACTGAGCCCACCACCCAGCTAGAACCCTGGCTCAAAAAGTGGAACCAGCAATATCAGGCTTATCGCGGCAAAGGCAAAGCCGCCGAAGCCAACAAAGACCTCGACGCTTGGCGCACTGGCTTACAAGCCTCACTGCATGAACTCAAGAAAATCCTCAAAATTTCCGAGCTAGAAGCCAAGCTGCCAAACGTCTCGCAGCTTCTCCTCATTCCCCATCGCGATCTCCACTGTCTGCCGCTGCACGCGCTTTTCTCCAACCACTTCACCATCAGCTATCTCCCCAGTCTGCAAGTCGGCCTGACCCTAAAGCAGCGAGCTATTTCAACCACGCCTCGTGCTGAGCTGCCCTTGCTAACCCTTGCCGATCCGAGAGGCGACACTCCTCGCCTAGAATCAGCCCAAATCGAATCCACCCTCATCAGCCAACTGTTCGAGCAAGTTGATACGGTGAGGAGCGATCGCGCCACCACCCCAACCGTCACCGCCAAACTCTCCCAACCCAACCGCATCTTCAACTTCTCCGGCCACGCCTGGGCCGAACGCCAGCCCAAACAATCCGCCCTTTATCTGCAAGGCGAAGACCGCCTCACCGCCGAATCCCTCAGCCAGCTAAACCTGAAAACCTACGACATCATCACCCTCTCCGCCTGCGAAACCGCCGTCACCGGCCTCCAAACCATCGAATCCGACTATGTGGGCCTCAGCAGCGCCTTCCTCACCGCTGGAGCCGCCAACATCATTAGCACCCTTTGGACAGTCGAATCCGAATCAAACGCATGGCTGATGGTCAAGTTTTATCAGTGCTATGTAGCCGGAGACTCACCCGCCGCTGCACTCAAAAAAGCCCAGCACTGGCTACGCACCCTCACTTACTCAGACATTGCTAACTGGCTACAAGCGCAGCAAAATCAGATTAGTGGGCAGACCCATCCGGGGACTTATGATGCGATCGCAGCCCGAATCGGGGATATTCAGTCAGACCCGAGTAAAATAAACTCAGCACAGCCACCCTACGCCGATCCTTACTACTGGGCCGCTTTCACTGTCACCGGCTATCCCTCATGAGAATCGAAGACAAACAAGAACTTAATGAACAAAACTCTAGTGAGCAAAACCTGGAAGCTTGCGTGCTGGTGCTTGTTCGTTGGAAAGGCTCGCTCACTCCTGAGCTGCGCCGCAATATTCAACAAGTGGGCAGACAGCTTGGTGAGAAGGAATCTGCTGTCAGTGAGCTACGCAATCTTTTGGTGAATAGCGAGCTTAAAGATAGCTACTACGCCGCCCGTCGTGAGCTGTATCAAAAATACAGCGTTCGTGAAAGAGCAAAAAGCGGCATTGCTACATTGCCAAGCGGCAACCTAATTTTAGAGACAGCAAAATTTATTGCTACCGCCGACGACTTTGTGACTGCCGCTTACAAACTGGTGACTGCCCCGAGTTGGCAGGCCCGAGTAAAAAAGGCTTCAGATGATGTCCAAACGTTTGGCAAAACACTGGAAGAGACTGCCATAGGGCTAGACGCACTTTCAGTCGCGCTGCTGAAAAATATCGACCAAGATGTCTTTACTTTAGATGCTCTAGCTTATCGCTTAGATTTGCCCAAAAACCAGGTTCAGCCTGTTCTAGAAGATCTCTGGCGGCGGAGCTATGTTCGCCCGCTCAGCGGAAATGTTTTGGGCAATCTTTGGGGTCGCCTAAACATTTTCGCCCCCAAACAAGGCGTACTAGATACCGAACACCACTACTTAGGGCTTACGGTCAAAGGCTATTACTACCTTCACCCTCACCCTATTTACACTGCGATCCTCCCTGGGAGGGGCTTCGCCGTCACCAAGGCAAAATAGTGCAGCTACAAACCATAATCAACTGGTTGCCCCAAGTAGCTGTCACTACCCTTCCAGGTTTTATCCACCAGTGGTTCGCCGCTCGCGAACTCGTCGAAAGCTTACGAAAATTCCCGCTCTTTAACCCACGCAAAAGCCCAACCTACTGGCTATACAGACTCTTTACCTTCTCATTGGCAACGTTTCTATTCTGGTTTGTAGTCCCGCTCATTTTCCGAATAGATGCACCCAGCCTTCAGCGCAACTGGCAAGACTGGAATCTGTGGGGAATGGCCTTGGCGGTAGGTTTTTCTTTGCCTTATCTCTTAAATGCACCCTTTAGTATTTTGGCCTTAGGCGTATTCGATATTGGCCCTGGATACGACAAAATCGTCCCTATTTTTCGAGATGCCATCGTCAAAGCGCAGCTAGACAA
Source organism: Phormidesmis sp. (assembly GCA_041746795.1). Classification (GTDB taxonomy): domain Bacteria; phylum Cyanobacteriota; class Cyanobacteriia; order Phormidesmidales; family Phormidesmidaceae; genus Phormidesmis. The sequence goes on along the minus strand of JBGTGK010000153.1, from coordinate 570 downwards.
AACCGCAGAGCTTTGGGCACAGGTGGGGAAAGAGCTTAGAACCGTCGCAGCCCAAACTCGTCAGAAGAATTACATTGACGGCTACAAGACCTTACGGGATTCCTTAGTTTTCTTGATTGACTCGCAAAAGCAGACGGTATTAGAATCACCTTTAGCTGAGCTAGAAGGTCGGTTAGCCAGGCCTCTGCTACAGCAGTTTGATAAAATTTGGCCACAGCGTTTCCGCCCCGATGAGTCCGAGGCCACGATACAACTGCTTAACTGGTTGCTGGCCCAAGGGTTAATTTCTCGCAGTCGGCTGCCTCAAGTGCTCAAAGACTTCGGTTGTCACCAATCCGTTCAGCAATATTTCCCAAACGCAACTAAAGGCAGTCGCCCCCGTTCATAGCCTTGTAGTACGCTAATAGACTGCAATCTCTATTAGCTACCCCTATGTCTGTTCGCGTTCGCATTGCGCCTAGCCCCACCGGAAATTTGCACATTGGCACGGCTCGTACTGCCGTCTTTAACTGGCTATTCGCCCGCAATCAGGGCGGTCAGTTTTTGCTGCGAATTGAAGATACTGACTTA
>JBGTGK010000152.1:0-14505 GCA_041746795.1 Phormidesmis sp. | reverse complement strand
TATGTTTCGTTGAGCCGACGTCGGAACTCAGCTTCTATTTGGTCATCGCGATCGCTCTCCTGCTCCAGCAAATCGGTCTCCGTACTGTACACAGCCTCATCGGCTCTCAGCACCTTTTGAGCCGCAAACTGCTGAGCAAACGCCAGCTTTGCTTTAAAGGCGGCTCCTAGCTGATTGAGCATGACCGCCCGATCCTGACGCGCTTCATTGCGCTTTTCTATTTTGCCATTACGCCACTGCACCCAGTAGTAGCGCAGCAGAGGAACGGCTAAGAAGGCCACGCCATAGCCCAGCAGTATCCAAAGAATAGACTGAACAAAGACGACCGAAGCCGGGAGAACAATACTCTGTGCCAACGCATTCTGTAGCATGTTGCGCAGCACTAAAGCGCCGACAATCTCTACGCTGCCTAGCCCAATAGCAATCATGACCTGATCGGAAGTAGCAGAGGTAAACTTGCGCTTAGCTTCCTTAAGGTAGGCACCCACGGAAGTGGCTCGCCGCTCTGCCGCTGATACCTGAAGTTCTGGGAAGTAATACACCAGATCTCCCGTTGGGCTCACTTCAGGTCGACCGTCAAAACGGGAGAGCACGGGCAGCATGTAGTCTTCGTATTCCTTGTTCCAGCCTTCGCCTAAATTATCCAAATAAGGAACGACTTGCTCGGCTGCGATCGCCCCGCCACTATTGCTAATCACCGCGCCAATATCACGCCAGCGCCGCTCTTCTAAGTCAGCATTAGGGTCGCCATCACCAAACAGGAAGGAAAAAATAGCTTCTAAAAAGTTGAGTTTCTTGCCTGACTGACCAGCCGCCCCTTGCCGTGAACGAGGCGCAGAGGATCGGTTGGGATAGCGCTGCCGTCCGCGCCCGTAGTTGAAATTGAATAGGTAAAAGAAGTTGAAAGGGGAAATCATAAATCCACCCCCGCCACCGCCACGATTGTCACGGTTGCCGCCACCCTGACTGCTAGCCGCAATCGACAGCGCAAAAATCGCGATAAAAATCACCGCAATCGACAGCATTAAGATGACGCCGAAAGATATGCGAATAATGTAAAACACGACCTGCCAAATTTTGGCAGCTATCTCTTGAAAGCGCAGCTGCCAGTACTTATTGCGCAGCACGCCGCGAAAGTTTTTGGGAAACTCGTAGGCAATTTCCCCTGCATCTGACACCTGTAGGTGACCCTGCGTTTCAGAAGCTAGGGCCAGCAAACCCTGCTGAGCAACTTCTACATTGAGCCCTGCCTGAGCGGCTACGTCCCCCACCGTCACCCGGTATTTGAGGGATTCTACCGCCTTCATTACGTCTTGGTTTAGTTCTGCTCTTGCCACAATGTTTGCCTCGTCTAGCCCGCAGGCGATCGCGACTCAGACCCCTCCATACAGCCGTGCGGCGTTGCAGTGTCCTATCGCTTTTTCTTGGTTCCTTTTTCTTTAGTATAAGGGGCCGCTCAAGCGACGACAGGCCGGACGTAGGTTCGGTTTCTACCAGCCTTTTTCTACTAGGCTTTAAAGTATAAAAACGCCAGAAGTTCCCCTAGAGAACCGCTGGCGTTTTATGTAAGACAATCTAAAGGTTGGCATTCTGGATGGGGACAGACAAAGCGCCTATCCGATCCAGCTCGAACGATCTCTAGAGTTGGGAAGGCTCAAACGGTCTCTAGATCTGGGAAGCGCGACCCAAAATCTGATCCTTGAAAGCATTCATTTCACTGGCAAGCTCACTGCGGTTGGAGGCTTTGAGCAAGTAGCGATAGATGAACCAGCCGCTGTATAGCAAGCCGATTAGCTCGAACAGAGGCGCTAATACAGGGACGTCATTAATCGCATCTAAAATTGCTAGCGTTAGCTTAACGGCAATAAATGCGCCAAAAATGAGCCCTAACGCCAGCAGAGGGCGTCTGTACTCACTGAAAAACTCGCCGAAGTACTTGGGCAGTTCGCCTAAGCTATCGACAAATTGGGCAGCAACTTTCTTTATTTGATCAACGGTTTCTGAGGTTGCATCATCTGTCACTTTGACCGTCTTTACGTCAGCTATTTGAGCGCTGTTCGCAGCAGCGATCCGGTCTGCTTCTAGTTCGGTTTCTAATTCAGTAGCCATGGCAATCGATAGGGGGTTAACAACATTGGGCCGTAAATTCGACTTTGAACTCGTTTTTGAACTCAGTAAGGAGTTCGGCGACTTAATTCATTAATGAATGAAGCCTTTTAACTAGTGAACTACAGATTTATGTAAAGGCTTATGGGTTCTATAGCTAGTCAAAAAGTAATAGCTATTGTTCAAAAGCTCCCATCTACCTATAGTTCTTCTAGTGGGCGTTGGCGGAGGTAAATTAAGGCACTATGATAGCGCCTTCACCACGCGGTGACTATAGCAAATAGCAGCGATCTGTTGATAAAGCTTAATTTATATCTTTTGGATTACTTTGTTACTCAACATTTCGGTGGATGTTACAGGCTAGGTGTCAGCTAACGCATACAATCCACCTTATTAAGTTCCCCGTAAGAGAATTTAGAGGGGAAACGTATAGGTGCTATTTGCTTGCCTCAATCGTACTATAGTTTGTACTATTTAAGCGCTTCTCTTAAGCCCTGTTAAGCACGGGCGGCTCACTCCTTACAATAGAAAGTGAACTGCATTACGTAGGGGTATCCTCATAGAGAAAATTTACGGTGAGCTAAAAGGTCTCAAAAGCAGCCAGCTCAGAGCGCTTCAGAAAATTTATCATCAGCGATTGCCGGTTGATCGGGTCACTACGCCGGAGTTCGCCCAGCGTTTGGCGGCTGTTAGCACGGATATTAACCAGGCCGTATGCGCCTACGTAGACAGGCGCGGCCATGTGATTCGGGTGGGCGTCGGCAGTCCGCACAAAACCCAGATTCCAGTGCTAGAGCTGCCTCGCTACGGCGCAGAGCGGCTGTGCGGAATTCGCTGCATCGCCACTCAGCTAAAGGTAGAACCGCCTAGCCATAGCGTATTGACGGCGATGGCCATTCAACGGTTGGATGCGATCGCTCTACTAACCCTCACGGGCGGCGGCTTCCAGCGCAAAGGCGGCGGCGCGACTGGCTACATTCGAGAAGGCTATCTGGCTCACTTAGTACCTCACCCCGAAGTGCAGTGGGAAGTTTCCAAGCCGCTGACGCTAGAGGAACTCGATGAGCAAAACTTTTTAGACCTGGCCGAAGGCTTAGAAGAAGAGTTTCGCCGGGTATTTGTCGCCCAGCAGGTAGATACCGACCATGATCGCGTGATCATGATCGGGCTGATGACCGATCGGATAACGGAAGAATCGTTGGATAATAGATTAGAAGAGGTGGCAAGGCTCGTAGAAACAGCGGGCGGTGACGTGCTGCAAACGGTGACGCAAAAGCGGGCTCGGCCTCATCCTAGAACCGTGATTGGCGCGGGTAAGGTAGATGAGGTTGCGCTGGCAGTGCAAACGCTGGGAGCAAATTTGATTGTGTGCGATCGCGATTTATCCCCCGCCCAAATTCGCAACCTAGAAGCCCAGGTCGGCGTCCGCGTAGTAGATCGCACCGAGCTAATCCTCGACATTTTTGCGCAGCGAGCAAAGTCCGGTGCCGGTAAGCTGCAAGTAGAGCTAGCTCAGCTGGAATATCAGCTGCCCAGGCTCACCGGGCGAGGTCAGGCAATGTCCAGGCTAGGCGGTGGAATTGGCACCAGAGGCCCCGGTGAAACCAAGCTAGAAACCGAGCGCCGTGCCATTCAGCAGCGCATCAGCCGCCTGCAAAAGGAGGTCGATGGGCTTCAGGCGCACCGGGCCAGAATGCGTCAGCAGCGTCAGCATAATGCCGTGCCTTCGATTGCTATTATTGGCTATACCAACGCCGGTAAGTCTACGCTGCTCAACTGCCTGACAGACTCTGAGGTGTACGCTGCTGACCAGCTGTTTGCCACGCTCGATCCAACGACTCGACGGATTGCGATCGCTGAAGACGACACCACTGAAATAAAGTCACTGGTTCTTACCGACACCGTTGGCTTCATTCAAGATCTGCCGCCCGCCCTGATGAACGCCTTCCGCGCCACCTTAGAAGAAGTCACCGAAGCTGACGCCCTGATCCACGTCGTCGATGCCGCCCACCCCGCCTGGAAAGATCATATCCATTCGGTGATGGGCTTGCTGGGCCAAATGCCCATTGCGCCAGGGCCAATTCTGCTCGTGTTCAACAAGCTTGACGAAGCCAGCACGGATGCATTGGAGCTAGCCAAAGACGAGTATCCCCAAGCCGTCTTTATCTCAGCGGCTAGTAATCTAGGCCTAGATACCCTAAAGCAAAAGCTAATTCAGCTAGTAGACTACGCCGTAACGAGCTAATCCGCCTTCAGCAAACCCATCAATATTTCCATCACGTCATTCAGGTCTTCAGGCACAGGATACAGCGATAGATCTTGAGTTCAAAACGACCGAACAATCAGGCGTTACCAATAGTGACCGCACCATACAGTATTTGTTGATTGACCTCTACTCGTGAGAGCGCAATCAGCTCAACCGCTAGCTGAGTAAACCCGCGCGTTAGGTCATCATTCTTAGCCTCGATCACCAGCACGCTTTGCTTGCCTCTGACTAAGTAGTCCACCTTTCCTTTTAAGTAGTCGTCAACAATCAACGCGTATTCAATCCGCAGCTTGCTTTCGCTAAGTCGAGCTATTTGAGTGAGTACAGGTGCCACTAAAATCTCGCGACGAGCGGTTTCACTAGATAAAAGGACAATTTGCAAATCACTCTCTAATTTTGCTTTGAGCGGCTCGACGATATCAAGAGAAACCTCCAACTCTCGGCAGCGCTAGCTTTTGCGCTCTAAACCCGATACCAAACTCAGCCAGAATCTCGTCTATCTCGTAGGGCATTTCAAAATATGACCCGAAAGTATAAGACTTACCTTTCTCTAGAATGTTCAAACGAGACATTGCTTATTTCCAATCGAGCTGTGCCTATAATCTACCGCGTTATCTAAGGCGCGGTGCTGTACCCGCCCTTCTCAGCCGGTTCTTCAACCGAAGGCTGCGCCGAGTCTGACTCAAAGCCTGAGAGCGCAGCTAGTTTGCCTGGAAGCAGCGTGCCTACGTAGGACTTGCTACCGATAATCCAGGTTGGATAGGCCTCTATCCCCATCTGCGCACACCGATCCGGTTGGGGATCGTATCCTTGCGGATCGCACTCTATGTAGGGCAGGCGGTCAGCCGCAGCGCCGAAGTAGTCTTTTTGCACGCCGCAGTGTGGGCACCAGTAAGCACCGTACATTTTTGCGTCGGTTGCCGTGAGGTGGTCGGCCAATCGGGCTTCGTAGGAATTGGGCAAGGCGCTACAGCTAACGAGCAGCGCGAGTATTGTCAGTGACCCTATATTGAGCCCTATGTTAAGTAAGTGTTTGCGCATTTTCCTCCGCATTTGCAGGTGTGGTGGCGTAGCCTTCTGCAAAGAATCGCTCGAACATTTGTAGCATTTTACCTATCGCTATAAATGACACAAAACGGTGAGACTTGTAGGGTATCCACACCCCCCATTTTTGAAAGAAGCTGGCAAAATATGGAAAACCTTTTGTATGCGCGCTTTTGTTTTCACTAGCGAGAGATGTGATGAGCTTTCTTAAGAATTTGCCTGCCCTGCCCTGCTATCGATCTCTTAGTCGGTGGATTCGATGGATGACATCGGCAGCCATCGCCCTTCTCCTAACAAATAGTTTATGGATGCTACCCGCTTGGGCACAGTCAGTCGTTCAAGAAGCCGCACCAGCAGTTGAGACACTTGAGACGCCTGAGACACTTGAGATACTTGAGATACCTGCTAAAAGCCGTCCATCAGCCGCTGCTGGTATTCTCTCAGGTGAAAGCTTTGTCGCTTCAGCCGTCCGCAGCGTAGGCAGCGCGGTGGTGCGAATCGACACCGAGCGCACCATTACTCGCAACGTGCCTGACATGTTTTACGACGATCCGTTTTTTAGAGGACGGTTTGGTGGCCCTAGCCAGTTTCAAAACATTCCTCAGGAGGAGCTGCTGCGGGGCCAGGGGTCTGGATTCATCATCAGTGATGGCGGTGATATTATGACGAATGCTCATGTGGTAGATAACGCAGACAAGGTGACTGTCACGCTCAAGGACGGTCGCACGTTTGAAGGCATCGTTGAAGGGGTAGACGATATCACTGACCTAGCCATGATTCATATAGATACAGCAGGCGAGGTGCTACCGATTTCTAAGCTGGGTAATTCAGACAATGTTGAGGTGGGCGATTGGGCGATCGCGGTTGGCAATCCACTCGGCCTAGACAACACCGTTACGCTTGGCATCGTCAGCACCCTCAAGCGATCCAGCGCGGCTGTAGGCATTCCTGACAAGCGCATCGACTTTATTCAAACTGACGCCGCTATTAACCCTGGAAACTCGGGTGGCCCCCTGCTTAATTCTCGGGGTGAAGTGATTGGAATCAATACGGCTATTCGAGCCGATGCGATGGGCATTGGCTTTGCTATTCCGATTAACAAAGCAAAGGACATTCAGGCTAGCTTGGCAAGAGGCGAGCGGATTGCTCATCCTTACTTAGGCGTGCAGATTGCGACGCTTACGCCAGACATGGCTAAGCTCAATAATGAAGACCCTAACAGTGCGATTAAGCTACCTGAAACAGCCGGCGTATTAGTAGTTCGCGTGTTGCCTAATACGCCAGCGGCGGCGGCGGGGCTGCGTCGAGGTGACGTGATTATTGAGATTGCCGGTCAGCCGGTGCGGCGGGCCGACCAGCTCCAAACTCAGGTAGATCGGGTGAAGGTTGGCGATGCTTTGGAGGTGACTTTGAGGCGGGGCGATCGCACTCAGCAGCTCTTTGTCAAAACCGCCGATCTCTCTACTCAAGAAGAAGCTTAGTTGGCATGTAGCTATCATTAATCAAACGCCTGTAGGATACACTTTGAAGATAGTTTGGTAAGTTACCTATTTATCGGGATAAAAGCCCCAGAGAAACGCTGCCGCTTTGATGTACAGGTAATTTCTTCTTAGGCTTTTTGCTGACTCGTTGGCCTTTTAACTCGTTGGCCTCCTAACAGAACCGTTCGCAAATTTTCTACGAAATCAATATCTGAATGACCTACTCTACGCAAGACTCAACTGCCCTGAAGCTCATCAATATTGGGTTTGGCAATACCGTCTCCGCAAACCGAGTCATCGCTATTGTTAGCCCTGAATCTGCCCCTGTTAAACGCGTTATTTCAGAGGCGCGCGATCGCACTCAACTCATCGACGCCACCTACGGCAGACGCACCCGCGCCGTTATGATCATTGACTCCGGCCACGTTATCCTCTCCGCCATTCAGCCCGAAACCGTCGCCCAACGATTCATCACGTAGGGGCTTCCCTCGTGGATGCCCTCCAACACCCACAACACCCAAACAAAAACCCAAAAAAGGCCCGATGTTTATCCAACATCGGGCCTTTTTCACATCAACGGCAACGCCTGGAAAAGGCGCTACAGATCCGCACTTTTATCATCAATCAGGCCATCGCCATCGATCAGCAAGTTAGCCAAATCCCCATTAGCCTTCTTCTCAGCGCCGCCGACCATGCCGTCACCTGCAATCATGTCAAGCCCACCTTCACGGTCATAGGCTCTAGCCGTGCGGTCATCTAGCACCATGTCCTGCAACGCCATATCGTTGCCCAAGAAGGTACCGTCAAACGAGGTATCCACTTCAGGTGAAGAAGGCTCCTCATAGGCATTAAAGCCCGTACCCGCTGGAATCAAACGACCGATAATGACGTTCTCTTTGAGTCCGCGCAGCCAGTCGGACTTGCCTTGAATCGCCGCTTCAGTCAGCACGCGAGTCGTTTCCTGGAAGCTCGCTGCTGAGATAAAGCTATCGGTGTTCAACGATGCCTTAGTAATGCCGAGCAGCACAGGCGTATAGTCCGCCGGAGCCATCCCCGTAATCGACATCGCCTCGTTCACCTGCTCCAGCTGACGAATTTCAACCAGTTCACCCGGTAGCATCGTGGTATCACCACCATCTTCCAAACGTGCCTTAGAGGTCATCTGCCTGACAATCACCTCAATATGCTTGTCCGAAATATCAACCCCTTGAGACTGATACACCGACTGCACCTCGTTAACTAAGAACGACTGCACCCGCTCCAGGCTCAGCATAGAAGCCTCATGAGTGCCTTTGTTTTCGCGATAGTACTTGAAGAACACCTCCAAAATCTGGTGCGGGTTAGAAGGGCCATCGGTCAGTGCTTCACCTATCTCCACCTTCTGACCATCAGAAACGACTAGGTTTTGGCCTGGCGTTACCGGGTAGTCAGTCACCACCCCATCGCTTTCAACTACCTTAATTTCAACAGTCTCATCGTCTGCGTATACCACTTGGGCCACACCCGGACGCTCTGCCAAGAGGCACGCTTCTTTAGGCTTGCGACCTTCTAACAGCTCCTCAATACGAGGCAGACCCTGAATGATGTCACCCGTTTTAGCCCGCTCAAACACCAGCAGTACCAGGCCATCGCCCCGCTGAACAAGGTCACCGTTGTCGATGTGCAGTACCGCCCCGGTAGATACCCGGTAAGGTCGCGCGATTCGCATCACGATCTGGCTGTCACTCACTTCAATCACCTGGCCCGATTCCGCAGTTTTCAAGCCTTCAGCAATCGGCGTGGCGTCTACTAGCAGGTCACCTTCAGAAACCAGCGGTGGCGCACCTTGGGTATCTACCACCATGCGGTCAGCATCCCGCACGACCAGCACGCGACGAACTGATTCGAGATCTTCGCGAATACCGCGAATTTCACCCGCTTCTTTACAGCGAATTTCGGTACGGGCAATCACTGCGCCAGGCTCAATATCGTCGCCATCGTTGACGAGCAGACGAGTGTTCGTACTGCCTTGAGTTTGGTCTGCTTCGGTATCGCGGCGCACGGTTAAGGTTTCTAGCACAACGAGCTGTAGGCGCTTAGTGGCGTCTTCCTCTTCGCTATCGGCTTGCAGCTCAATGTCAGCGGTTAGCTGAGTGTTGCCTTCTTCGATATCTAGCACGAGCTGAGTCCGCAAAATTTCCAACCCATCAACAGACTTCACGCGCTCGCCATCTTTATAGATCAGGCGCTGCACAGCCCGCAGGCTAATCGTGTTGTCTTCACTGTCGCTGACCGAAAGCTGACTAGGCACTGAGGCTTCGTCAGGCACCTGAAACTCCTGCACAGGGCGTAGGAGTAGAGCCGAGCCTTCAGGGGTTTCAATGAATTCTACATAACGCAAAGCGTCAGCAACCACACCCGGAATCACCTCTTCGCCAGCGTTGACAATAGTTTCATTCTTGGCACTCGCTAAGTCGGGGTCATCCACCATGTGAATATCGCCCGGCCGGATGACGACCTCACGCAGAATGTCATTTTTCTGAGTGACGTCTACAACCCCGCTAGACTGGCAGAAAATGTCTTTTACGACTTCTGTGCCCGCTTCAATGTACTGACCGCTCTCTACCATCAGCAGGGAGATGTCTTTATTCACTTCATGGGCTTCGGCTGGAATCCAAAGGAGGGTGCCACCTTTAGTGACTTCATAGCCGTTCTTAGCTTTACCGCGCTTGGCAACTTCTACGCCTGCAAACTTGATAATGCCGCCGGTTTGAGTGCGGAAGGTGTCGTCTACTAGCTCAGCAACTACCTGACCGCTGGTGACTTTGGTTCCAGGAACTGCGTTCAGTGAGAACTTTTGACCGGTGGAGGTCTTGAGGAAATAGTGCTCACGGCCCTGGCCGCTTTCTATTTCTACTTCAGACTGATCAAGCAATACCGAAGCGGTAATAATCTCAACTTCTCGGCCCCCTTTGCCATCAGTAGACGTATCGGTGAGCCTGACGATGCCGCCGCGCTCGGTGATGATTTTGGTTTCAGCGAGGACACCTTCGGCCTGGACGCGATCGCCATTTTTCACAACCGGCTCAGCCCCCGGCGGCAGGTTATACACCTCACCCGAGAGCACCCAAATCAAGCCACCGCGCTGCGCCAGGCGGGTCATATTGCCCTGACGGTCAGTTTTCTCTTCCTGCACCAAGCCGTCAAAGAACACCTCACCCGACAAGTCAGAGGTAACGTCCTTACTGGCTTTCTCAGTCACCTTACGGACTCGGCTGGTGTTAGGCGTCTCAGCAATCAGGTCGCCTTTTTTCAGCTCATCGCCGTCTTTGGCAAACAGAATCGTACCCTGCGGTAGGGAGATGGAGTACTCCTTGCCATTCACTTCCTGAGAAATTTGGTTATTCGACTCCATCAGCAGCGCGTCTTCACCGTGGCGCGTGCGGAAAGGACGAACGCGCATCCCGGCAGGAATGCGAATGGTACCTGCTCGCTTGGCCCGAATTTGCGGTGCTAGCTCACCCGTAAAGGTTCCACCTGTGTGAAAGGTACGCATCGTTAGCTGAGTACCCGGCTCACCAATAGATTGAGCCGCGATAATACCTACCGCTTCGCCCAAGTCCACCATGTGAGAGTGGGCCAAGCTCCAGCCATAGCAGTGCTGGCATACCGAACGAGCGGCTTCACAGGTCAGCGCAGAGCGGGCCTTAACTTCTTTAATCTTAGCCTCGCCGATGGCTTGGGCAATATCGTCAGTAATAGCCTGGTTACGCGCCACAATGACTTCGCCGGTCTTAGGATGCTTCACGTCCTCGGCAGGCACCCGGCCAAGCAGCCTGTCCTTCAAAGGAATCAGCACCCGCTCACCGTCAGTCATGGGTCGAACTGGAATGTAGCGATCGGTGCCACAGTCAATTTCACGAACGATCACATCCTGCGAGACATCGACCAGACGGCGAGTCAGGTAGCCCGAGTCAGCAGTACGCAGTGCGGTATCTACCAGGCCTTTACGAGCCCCGTAAGACGAAATAATGTACTCAGTTACCGTCAGGCCTTCGCGGAAGTTGGTTTTAATCGGCAGATCAATGATTTCCCCCTGCGGGTTTGCCATCAGGCCGCGCATACCCACGAGCTGGCGTACCTGAGAGATGTTGCCTCTAGCCCCCGAGTTAGACATCATGTACACCGAGTTCAGCGGATTGTTGTCGCGGAAGTTTTCCACCACCTTGTCTTTAAGGTGCTCGCTGGTCTCGTTCCAGGTGTCAATCACCTTCTGGAAACGCTCGACTTCGGTGATTTCGCCTCGGGTGTAGCGCTCTTCGGTATCGCGAATTTCAGTCTCTGCGACTTCTAGCATCGCTTTTTTACTCGGCGGTATTTCGAGATCTTCCACGCTGATGGAAACGCCCGCCTTGGTCGCGTACTTAAAGCCTAAGCTTTTGATCTCATCAGCCATCTGAGCCGTGCGGGCAGTGCCGTAATGCTCAAATGACCATGAAACCAAGTTTTTTAGCTGCTTTTTATCAATGACTCGGTTGCGAAATACAACGGGTCTCGATTCGCCTTGCTCTGCCATGTGTCTCTTTGCCATTGAACGCTCTGGTTGCTTTCTTGTTTTGATGTCAGTCTGATGAGTTTGTGGGGGCTGCGATCGCACAGCCCTCCAGTTGCCTGCTCGGCTTCTTATTCGGCTATTTATCTACCCTGACTGGCTACTCAGCCAACGCCCCTAGTACCGCATGGTTGTAGATAATTCGACCTGGCGTGGTTTTCACATACTGAGAAATCACGTTCCCCGACTCGTCTTCTCTCACCCGACGGAACTTGTAGAGCTTAGTCGTCATGCCACCCTCGTCGGTCGTCACTTCTTTGGGTTCGCTATCGTCCTCGTCGTTTTCTACCTCACCCGCAAAGCGCAGCCATACCAGTGCGTGTAGATCTACGTTGCCTTCTTCATAGGCGGCGATCGCATCCTCCATATTCGCGAAGTAACGCCCCGCGCCTTCCTGCTTGCTGGGATTATCTGCCGTCAGGTAATAGCAGCCCAGCACCATGTCTTGACTAGGTGTAATGATGGGCCGACCTGTCGCAGGCGACAGAATATTATTCGAGGCCAACATTAACAGCCGTGCTTCTGACTGAGCTTCCAAGGATAGCGGCACATGCACCGCCATTTGGTCACCGTCAAAGTCAGCGTTGAACGCAGGACATACCAGCGGGTGCAGCTGAATCGCTCGGCCTTCTACCATAATTGGCTCAAAGGCCTGAATACCCAAACGGTGCAGCGTCGGCGCTCGGTTTAGCATGACCGGATGGCTTTCAATCACCTCTTCAAGCACTTCCCACACGCTGGGATCATTGCGCTGAATTAGCTTCTTCGCCGCCTTAATGTTGTTCACTAAGCCCTGACGAATCAGGCGATGAATCACGAAAGGCTGAAACAGCTCGATCGCCATCTCACGCGGCAGCCCGCACTGGTGAATCTTCAGATTCGGGCCAACGACGATCACTGAACGACCTGAGTAGTCAACTCGTTTACCCAGCAAGTTCTGACGGAATCGGCCCTGCTTACCTTCAATAATGTCAGATAGCGATTTTAGCGGGCGGTTGTTAGCCCCCACCACCGTCCGGCCCCGGCGACCGTTATCAATTAAGGCATCCACTGCCTCCTGAAGCATCCGTTTCTCATTACGAACAATGATTTCAGGGGCCAAAATCTCTTGCAGCCGGGCCAATCGGTTATTTCGGTTGATCACCCGGCGGTACAAGTCATTGAGATCAGAAGTCGCAAAGCGGCCACCGTCTAACTGCACCATCGGGCGCAAGTCCGGCGGAATCACTGGAATCACGTCCAGCACCATCCACTCAGGCTTAGAACCCGTCGCAATAAAGTTATCAATCACGCGCAAACGCTTAATCAGCTTGGCCCGCTTTTGACCTTTAGAAGTTACGATTGACTCACGCAGCATCTCAGCCGTTTCTTCTAGCTGCAAATCTTCCAGCAGTCGCTTCAGCGCTTCAGCGCCAATGCCCACTTCAATGCCAGCCAGCTGAGAATCTTCGTCATACAGCTGATCCTCAATCTCCATCCACTGGTCTTCGCTCAGCAGCTGCTTGTAGGTAAGATTGTCAGCATTGCCGGGATCCAGCACGACATAGGCGTTGAAATACACAATCTGCTCAACGTCACGCAGCGGCATATCTAGCAAAATTGCGATATAGCTAGGAATGCCCTTCAGATACCAAACATGAGCAACCGGCGCAGCCAGCTTGATAAAGCCCATGCGATGACGGCGCACGCGTGACTCAGTGACTTCTACCCCGCAGCGCTCACAGACAATGCCACGATGGCGAACTCGCTTGTACTTGCCACAGTGACATTCCCAATCCTTGGCGGGGCCAAAAATGCGCTCACAGAACAACCCGTCCATCTCGGGCTTAAGGGTGCGGTAGTTGATCGTTTCGGGCTTGGTGACTTCGCCGACGACCTGCCCGTTGGGCAGGGTACGTTCTCCCCACTGGCGAATGCGTTCTGGGGAGGCGATGCCGATTTTGACGTAGTCAAACCGCTGTTCTAGCTTGGCCATGCTGGGTGTATTCCTTCTAAGCGCTCTCGGTCTGGTTAAAGGGGCAGGTGACCCCTATGGATGTGGATGTGGCACCCATAGGGGTCAAAGGTTGGGATAGCTAGGACTCTACTCCTCAACTTCCTCTAGCTCTTCGTCCCGGGCAATGGACTCGTAGGTGGGGCGCGACGGGGTGCGACGGCTGTTGACATCGGCCATCAGATCTACCTCGGTATCGCGACTGGTGCCGTCTTCGCGGGTTTCTACCTTGTGCACCGCAATGTCTAAACAGAGGGATTGCAGCTCTCGCATCAGCACCTTAAAGGACTCAGGAGTGCCAGGGCGGGGAATCGACTTACCCTTGACGATCGCATTGAGTGCTTCGTTGCGCCCCTGCATATCGTCGGACTTCACTGTCAGCAGCTCTTGCAGGGTGTAGGCAGCGCCAAAGGCCTCTAGTGCCCACACCTCCATCTCGCCGAAGCGCTGACCGCCCTGCTGGGCCTTGCCGCCCAGGGGCTGCTGGGTCACCAGCGAGTAGGGGCCGGTGGAGCGGGCGTGGATCTTGTCGTCGACCAGGTGCACCAGCTTCAGCATGTAGGCGCGGCCTACGGTCACCGCCTTGTCAAAGGGATCGCCAGTACGGCCATCCCGCACCTGAATTTTGCCGGGGTCGTCGGGGTTAAAGATCCAGTCTTTGCCGGTAGTTTCTCGGGCCTCCATCAGCTTGCCGTGGGTGGAGTTGCGAGAGGCCTCTTCACCGTACATTTCGTCAAAGGGAATCACCTTAAAGCGGGCGTCGAGATTGTCGGCGGCCCAGCCCAGCAGGCACTCAAACACCTGGCCCACGTTCATCCGGGAGGGCACCCCCAGGGGGTTGAGGGCAATGTCGATGGGGGTGCCGTCGGGCAGATAGGGCATGTCTTCGATGGGCAAAATGCGGGAGATAATGCCCTTGTTGCCGTGGCGACCGGCCATTTTGTCACCCACCTGAATCTTGCGCTTTAGCGCCACATAGACCCGCACCACCATGTTGGCTCCGGGGGGCAGCTCATCCCCCTGC
>JBGTGK010000151.1:0-27217 GCA_041746795.1 Phormidesmis sp. | reverse complement strand
GCTCAAGCTCGCCCGGAATGGGAAATAATTGTCTTTTTAGGCAAGGAAGGCGACGGTAGCCAAGATGCCTACGGTCAAGAATTTGGCGATACCAAAATCGTAAGCGGTAGAATTAGAACGTCACAGATTAACGTTTTGGTTGGATACTTGAGCCAGCGGCTTGATGAAGCCTGGGCTAAATGGCGAGAAATTAACGGGTGATTAGTACCATGACTACAGATACAACGTTTGAAGCAAAGCTCATTCCTCACACCCAAAACCACTGGGATATCATCAGCGCCCGCTATCAAGATGGATACTTACACATCGAATTTCAGGACGGCACAAGTGGCGCTATTCCCGTCAATCAGTTTTTGGCGCTAGCAGCTGCTACAGAGAAAGACTTTGAAGACTTGCAAGTTAGCCCTTGCGGCGTGCTAATTGAGAATGATCGCATCGAATGGGACTATGCCGAAGCAGGACTTTACCGGCTGATTAATTCGTGAAACATGGCTTTGTAGATTCCGTCGAAAGGACGTACAGAACCGTACGCCCTATTGTTGACGTGGATCCCCATGCGAGAATCCCTTAAAAAATTACAGACTTCGCCGCAGCAAGCTCATCGCCTCCCCTGCTCTGGCGTGATAATGAGCTGCTCACCAACTGCCATAATCGGGCTCCACAGCACTGGCTCGGCATAGTTCAGCGTATGCAGTAGATAAATTGTTTGCCGAATAGCGCCGGGGCTACCTAGCAAAATGTGACGTAGCTCTTCTTTTTGAGTGGGGCGTTCAGAAGCAGTTGGCCTTCGGCTCCGCTCAGGCCAGGGCGGGGTGGCAAAGTGGCTGAGTGTATTGGAAACTGGCGGCTGCCTGAGCGGAGTCAGAGGCAGATCATTGGCGAAACAGATGGTTGTGATCATGGTTTCTTCAGGGGTGTAGGTGGGAAGAAACCCAAAAACTCAGCCACCCCAACTTGCCAAAAGTCAGGGTGGCTATGATCATGATCATAACCGCCTTGCTGGTTGGTTCAGCGAGGGGGCGAGCTGTCGGTGATTGTTGGTAGCAATCATCGGCGGCGCTTTTGCTAAATTTTTGGGCGGTTAGCCGTTGCTCGTGCAAAAGCTATGCGAACTAGCGTATCAGTGTTCTTTTCAATGCGTCAACTATTTTTGACAGGAAACCTTGGCAATCGCTGACACGCCCTGTAATATTCGTAACCTATATGGAATTTGTGACGACTGACGAAAACAGATCTGAAGACACACCTGAAAACACACTGTGGGTTGTTGCAGAAACAACAGAGGAAATAGAAGAGACAGTTGAAGTAGAAGGTCGCCGAAGTGGCGGTGATAGGGGCGGTGGCTTTGGCATTCCCGGTCGTGTGTTTGAATCCGCTCAGGTCATTGCTAAGCACAAGCGCGTCCCGTTAGATGCCAAGGCGCTGAAGGCTCAAATGCAAGGAATGCTCTCTGTTGTAAATGAGCTGTTCGACCAGACTACAACGCAGACCGGATTGCAGCTTGATGAGGTAGAGCTGTCGGTGGAGATAAATGCCGAGGGGCAGCTTAGCCTGGTGGGCAACGGCGGCAAGCTGGGCAATAAGGGAGGCATTAAGCTTAAGTTTGTGCGATCGCCCAAATAATCTCGTCAGAGCCTTTACCCTGACGATGCTTTACTGGGGTCAACAAAGTCAAAGATAAAGCGTGTTTAAGGAGTGACCTACGACCTAATTAATTACAAGACTGTCATTCTGGCTATTGTGACATGGTAATGAATAGCGCTGATGATGAGCCTATCGGGTTTCATTTTTTGAAACCTGACGATAGTTGGTTGGATGAGCTGCCACACTGATAACAAATCACGGCATCCCAGTTCAACACCGCTTGGCCATCATCCCTCCTAAAATAGTATGAAACGTCTCTGGTTCGCACTTCTCACTAGCTCCGTCGTTGTCCTTTCTGGTCTCACGAGCTGCGCTCAGTCACCTTCTGGCAGCATCGCAGACTCTTCTGTTGCCACTGGCTCTGCGGACATGGACTCTGCGGCTAAGGTCGCGCCTCAAACTCCGGCAGCACCCGCTCAAGAAATAGCAGATGTATCCGGCAGCGAGCCTCCGATTGAAAAAAGTGCGACCCAAAGCCCCCAGACCCAAAGCCCCCAGTTGATTAAAAAGGCGAGTCTTTCACTTAGCGTGGATTCTGTAGAAGAGAGCTTTGAGAAAGTGAGAGAGATTGTAAATGCTCAGCAGGGAGATTTGCTGTCTTTGCACGATCAGGGCGAAAACCAGCGCAGAATTACTTCGGAAATGCGCGTTCCTCAGCAAAATCTTGAGGCTACTTTGAATGCGATCGCCAAAATTGGCACCGTGCGCGATCACACTATCTCTACCGAAGACGTCTCCAGCCAGCTGATCGACATTCAAGCGCGACTCAGCAACGCCCGTAAGTCTGAAACAGCTTTACAGGAAATTATGTCTCGCTCGGGAGATATTTCGGATGTGCTAGAAGTGTCACGCGAGCTGAGCAACGTCCGGCAAAGCATTGAGCAAATGGCCGCGCAGCAAAAAAGCTTGCAGACTCAGGTGAGCTATTCGACGATTAGCTTGAGCTTGGAGAGTGCGATCGCTGCCTCCCCCACAAAACCCGCCTTTACCCGCCAGCTTTCAAACTCATGGGAGGGCGCTACTCATTCCGTTGGCGAATTCACCACTGACTTACTACAGTTAGGGCTATGGCTACTGGCCTACAGCCCCTACCTCGCCATATTGCTTTGCGGTGCGCTGATTGCCCGCAGAGTTCGCCGCTCTGCGCAGTAATCTTTTAATCTTTGCAGCAGTCTCTTTTAGCTAGCGGCAACGGCTGCGGGCGTTTGTTCCAGGATTGCTTGAGTCTGTGCATCGCGCAAGATGGGATCTTTTAAAGCGCGGTGCATATATGTTTCGGGTTTGAGTGCGATCGCCCGTCTCAAATGCTCTACTGCCGACTGCACGTTCTGTAGCTGGGCATAGCAGCGAGCCTGATTGTAAAAAGCAAAAGGCTGATCCGGCTCAATCGAAAGCGACTTATTGTAGGCCTCAATCGCCTGCGCGAAATTGCCCATCTTTTCTAGCGACCAGCCCAGGCTCAGCCAGCTTTTGTGGTCGTATGCCTGAAATTTCAAAGCCGTTTCAAAGCTGCTGTGCGCCTCTTGATAACGGCGCAGGTTCATGAGCGATAGCCCCCGGTGGTACCAAGATCCGGCAACCGGCGGCTCGATATCAATGGCTTGTTCAAAGCAGCTAAGTGCTTCATCAAATCGGTTCAAGCGCTTCAGCAGAAACCCTTTGTAAGTCCAATAAAGCGCGACTTGAGAATTGAGCTTAATCGCCTTGTCAAACTGCTTGATGGCGGCTTCGTCCTGGTGTCGATACATCAGCGCCTGGCCCAGGCTGGCCCATACCTTCGAAGCATGAGGATTCAGCCTTAGCGCCTTTTCGAGGTTCTCTACTGCTTCGTCCAATCGCTTTAGCTTAATAAGTACTTTACCTCTGCCATACCAGAGTTCGTAGACACTATCTTTAATAGTTAGCGCTTGGTCGTAGCTCGCCAGTGCTTCTTTGTAACGACCGAGACGATATAAGTTTTTGCATTTACCATACATAGGCTTAAAATAGTAGGGGGATACTACCAACGCGCGACTGTAGCTTTCAACGGCCTCACTATAGTATCCCAACTGTTCCAAAACCGTCGCATAGTTATACCAAATGCGTGGCGCGTTGCTTTGGATATAAAGCGTGCGCACATAGGCACCTAGTGCTTCGCGATATCTGCCTGAGCGGGCTAAGAAGTAACTCAGATAGCTCCATGCCATGAAGCTATCGGGTACCGTCTGAAGAATGCGCTTGTAGGTCTGAATTTTTTGCTCGAAGTCGGCTGTGGAAGTGGCTGAAAACACACCATACTGGTTAGGCAAATCTGCCTGAACCTCTACAGCCGAAATGTCGATGGTAGGCGTGTCGTCCATGACTGAAGCAAGTGAGAAGGGTTATGAATAAAGCGGGCAAGCGTCATGGTTGGATAGCTTCAGGTTTTCTGTAGCAGGGTAGCGAGCCCTACGCTGGCAAGAGCCCTGTGGAAAAATCTGTGGAAAACTCTGTGGAAAAGATGGAAATAGCCCGTAAGGGTGAGAATTCTCGCGGGCTTCGAGTGTTTTCAATAAGGCCGCCTTATTGCTTAAAGGGACTGCTTTCAAAGGGTTGTGAAAGTCTCAGTAAAAACACTTATTGGCTCAGGTCAAAACATTTTTCAGTAATCAAGAAGTTTTCCCCAGGTTCTGCAACCTGGGACAGTTTACGGTGGCAAGGCTTGATTAGTCAGTGATTACTCGGTTGTCTATGTATCTATATTTTAGTAAGTTGTGAGGCTGACGGCGGGTATTTCATCCTTTGGGCATGACGAGGGAATAGAGATGTATCATATGACACTCCCTCTAGGTCAGGCCAACGGTTTAGACGGCGAATATCTGCCTTAGGAGCCCGCCTTTGCCCTGCTTGCCTGCGATTAGCTGGTGTAGCAGCTCGTACTGCCACTGGTAAAGGAAGCACTCTTTGCGAACGGCAATGTCACAGAGCTTACTAATTTGGTCAAGGCTAGAGGCGGCTTGGCGTCCTTTTTGGCTAAAGCAGCCCGCTATAGGATGCTCCCATTGCCCCAAAAATTCGGTTAATAGGGCGCGATCGCTCTCCCCAATCTGGCCCTTGGCTTTTACTTTCATCACCTTTACGCCTGCTGCTGTGAGTGACTCCTGTGCAAGCTGCTCTGGTGAAAAAGATCGCCACTGGTCGGCCAACAGTGGCGGCAGACTATCCAGCCTATACCGATGGCCCGGTTCGTGACTGCTGTGCGCCTGATGATCGGATTCCTCAGAATCTAGCTCCTGACGATTGGAGCCTAGTGAAATGCCACCCACTTCGACGATGCCTCGGTTTCGCAAAAAGTCGGCAAGGTCTGTGAAAAAGGGGGTTACGACCTCACGCTCGACGGTGAAGCTCAGGCGAATACCTGCTTCTGAGTAATCGGCGATATGCGCGTCCGTCCCGCTGGCGTGGCTGGTTTGGTAGTTTCTGTAAGCGGCCTGAAGATCCTTCTGGCTGGCGGCTTGTAGGCAAAACCAAACGCTGTCGCCTATATCAGCGCGCACTTGCTGCTTAATATCTGTGCTGCTAAGCGTGCTTTGGATCGGATGGTTGCTAGCGATATTTGGCGCGGCGGGAGCGAGTGACGTACTGCTCGCCTGCTGAACCTGCATTTGCTCGATGTGAGCTTCCTGCCCTTGAATGGTGTTTTCTTGCGCCTTTCGTTCGGTTTCTAATGCCGCAAACCGCCGCTGCTGTTCGGCTGAGAGCTGACTAATTTTTTCTTCTAGCAGCTCTATTTGGGCTTTTAGCGTAGAGATTTGCCCGTCTTTTTCCTCTAGCAGCTCGTCTTTCTTAATCAGCAGCTGAGTTTTTTGCTTAACTTCCAACGCGTTGAGCCCGGCGCGAATCAGGCTGAAGTAGTTCGCATCGCCAATATCAATAGTCTGAGGGGCTGCTCCTGGTACCTGTAAGTAGCCTTCACGCGCACTCATTTTCACCGACAGCAAATGGCCCTCAGCATTCTCAATGCTCAGTCGCCGCTCTGGTTCATTTTTTGGTTCATTCTGGGGCTCATTTTTTGGCCCATCTTTTTCTAGGGTGCCTTTGTAGCGCCGTTTGCCATAATAAAACTCCACATGCAGCGGATCGCTTCCCGTCGCATAGCTAGCAGTTGCATAGCTAGCAGTCGACTCGGCAGGGCTAACGATCGGCGTTTCTGGCTTGGCTACGGTGGCATAGGTGCGGGCTGAACGGTCTTTGATGGGGGGCAGCGTTACTGTGGATAAAGTTTTTGGGGCTGTAGAAGCTGGGGGCGTTTTTACCTTGAGTTCCTGCTGGAGATTGAGCGCGATCGCCTTAGCCGCTTGAGCAGTTGACAGCGCCGGTACGATCACAGCTTTTGCCGCAGGGGCGATGAGTTCAGCCTGCGCAAAGGTTATTTCAGAAGCTGCTTTAGCGTCTAAATCTGGCTGTGCTTTTGGCTGTGTTTCTAGTTGAGCTTTTGGCTGTACCTCTGGCTGTACTTTTGGGGGCTCAGCAGACCACGGACGAATGCCGCTATCAGCTTGTAAGTTAGGCTGCGCAAGTCTGACGCCGACTAGCTCTAGCTCTACGTCGCTGCGTCCGTTCCATTCGTTCAGGCGGAGCTTATAGGCAATGTCTAAGTTTCTAGGCAGCGGATAGTAGCTGCCCCATCGCCAGGCGATCGCCTTCATCACTGTCTTCTCTGCTTTTGGCCCAGCACCTGGCAAATCATGAGAAAGCGTCAGCTTCAGGTGAGCGCTGGTTTTACCAATCACCTTTTGCTCTACGACCGTGGCGTTTGCTGTCCAAAACACCGGATCTGGATTTTCGATGCCACAGGGATGAATTTTGTCTATTTGTGAATACAGCTCTAAGTTGGCTTCAGCGAGCTGAGCTTGAACATCTACAGTAACCAGCGGCTTCAGATGCTCTGGCTGAAGGTGCTGGCAGGCGAACGTGCTCAAACGAGACTTCACCTGGCGCAGCTTATTGGCCTCAAAAGAGAATCCGCCTGCGGCCCGATGCCCGCCGTATCTACCCAGCAGGTCATCACAAAACTGAAGGGCTTCAAACACGTTAAATTCAGGAATGCTGCGAGCCGACCCTCTAATTTCCTTTTTCGCTTTGTCTTCGTAGGTGCCGATAAAAACGGGCACGCCATAGCGCTCTACTAGCCGGGAGGCCACAATGCCAATCACGCCGTGGTGCCACTCGGGCTGAACAACGACCAAGACGCGTTCTTTTTGGATGTCAAGCAATCCTTCCGCCTGCTGTTCTTCTACCCATTCCACCGCCTGCACTTCGATAATTTCGCACATTTGGCGGCGCAGCTTATTGGCTTCTTCGCACTGCATAGCCCGCTGCAAAGCCACGCCAATATCATCGGTAGTCAGCAGGTCAATCACAATTTGAGGATCGGCAATGCGCCCCACTGCGTTAATCCGTGGCCCTAGCCGAAAGCCAATCGCCTCAGGTTTTAGCGCGGTTTCCTCACTGAGCCCGGCGACTTCAATCAGCGCCTGCACACCGGGAATGCGCGACTTGGGTAATAGCTTCAATCCTCTTTTTACCCAGCGGCGGTTAACCCCTGTGAGTGGTGCTAGGTCGGCAATAGTGCCCAAGGTAAACAGCGCCAGCAAAGTAGCCGTCAGATCCTGCATTTTATCCATCCGCTGAGCGAGGCATACGGCCAAAATGTAGGCCACGCCTACGCCTGCTACGCTTCGGTAAGGAGAGGCTTCGTGGATCAGCTTGGGGTTGAGGATGGCGCTGGCGGGCGGGATTTTTTCGGGGACTTCGTGGTGGTCAGTGAGGATGACGGTGAGGCCGAGTTCGCGGGCTCGGGCGACGGGTTCATAGGCCGCAATGCCGTTATCGACCGTGAGGATAATAGAGCCGCCTATGGCGTGAAAATCTTCAACGATGCGCAGGTTGATGCCGTAGCCTTCGTCCATGCGGCTGGGGATGGCGTAGTCTACCTGGGCTCCTAAGTAGCGAAGCGATCGCATCAAAAGCGCCGTACTGGTCATACCATCGGCATCGTAATCACCGCAAATCAAAATCTTTTGCTGAGCTTCAATCGCCGCTACTAATAAATCCAGGCTTTTGTGCAAGTCGGGAAATTCATCTAAGGGTGAAGGCAGCAGCAGCGTTTCAGGACCTAAAAATTCCCAGGCCTGCTCAGGCGTGTAAATGCCTCGGTTAATGAGGACTTGAGACAGCAGCGGAGAGAGCGCTGTGGTTTGCGAAATTTGCTTGGCCTGCGCCTTTTGCGCAGGGAAAATTTGCCACCGCTGAGGCGGTACCTGCCGCTGACTCAATTCAGTTTTAGGGGTGGGCTTGTCTGGCACGTTAGATCATTTGAGATCATTTGATCTAACCATAATAGATCAAATCGGTTAATACACCAGTACTCTGCCGTCGTTGACCACATGGACAACGTGATCGCTGTCAAACCCACTGGGCAGCAGCTCAACCTTTAGCGTTTGTGCATCAGGGCGATGAAGTACCGCATTCACAGATCGGTTGTTTTCGTCCCAAAAAACCATGGACATATTATCGTCAGCGCCGACCACCGTTTGAATGGCAAACTCGGTGTGAGGACGTAGCCAGTGCAGGTCAATATCGAGCACTCGTTCTAAATTGATCAGGCCGTTCGTATTATTGACAAACTCAATGGTGATGGGCTGACCAGGGACAAATCGAATTTGATTGGAGTCGCATTGGTAAGTGCAAGGTTCAGCTTTTACGGGTTCAGGTGTTCCCAAAACCAGCCCTAGCGGCAGAATCATCAGAGTTAGGGCCGCCGCACATAGGGGCCGAGAAAGTCGCTGAATCATAGAGGTTTATCCTAAAGCTCATTTGCGCTTAGTTTGCCCATGCGTGGCCCTAGTAAAGTCGGGATAGGAAGATGTTGATCTTTTGATGAAGATGAGCGCGATCGCCCCCACCAAAATGCTCAGCACCTGACTGGGCTCTGGAATGGAGGTCGCTAGCGGGTTACTCGGCTCGGTTAGCTCATCCTGGCCATTTTCTACCTCTCTATCAAAGCGATCGCTACCTGCCTCAGCTTCTTTGAGGGCTTTGCGCTGCCGTTCATCTACCAGGACGAGCATGGAGGAGCATGGAGGAGTAGGGAGTGACGATGCCGGTGCGTTTGGCGATCGCATGAATCCCGTCTAAGGTGGCGACTTTGCGGATGTCCAGCGTGCGGCTTTGCTGATAGATCAGCTGGCGGGCTGCGATCGCCTCCAATGGCTGCGGAGATAGCTGCGAAGATGGCTGCTGTGGAGACGGTTTTGCTGTCTATGCTTGACTCAGCAAAGGTTCTACCTTCCAGGTATAGCCATCTACGGTCACAATATCTCCCAAATTTAAAGCAATTCTTTGAAGCGCAGAGACTACGGATGTTTCTACCCCGCCTTGACTGGCTTGCAGCTTTTGAAAGAGAGCATCTTCGTAGGCAGAGGGCAATTTACCGTCAACGTGGACTATCCACAGCGGCGCGTTTATCTCAGGTAGCTCAAGCTGATTATCTGAGAGTTCATAGCTACCCTCGTCTGTGAGCAGCAGCACTGCATCGTAGGCTTTGTTCTTTTCTTTGCTTTCACTTCTTGCATTGGCAAACTGTTGGAGCATTTCCGCAGGCTGTAAGCTGCCGTAGAACAGAAGCTTATCTACGTTTGCAGTCTGCGCGATCGCCTTCGCAGGTTCTGTTTCTGCCGCTGTGACATAGAAGTCAAGCGTGTCGTTTTTAGCCGTAGATTTGAGATCGCTTATTGCCTGCCTCAGCGCCGCCGCGTGTTGCCTCATGCTGTAAGAACTATCTACAACAACCGCGAAACGTTTGCCTGAAGAGATCTGTTTCTCTTTCTGGGTCAAAGGCGCGGCAATCTCTATGTCGTTAAGCAGAGTGTCGTTAAGCAGAGTGTCGTTAAGCAGAGTGTCGTTAAGCAGAGTGTCGTTAAGCAGAGTGTCGTTAAACGGAGGGTCGTTAAACGAACAACACGATGGCACTTATACTTTTCGGAAAGTCTCTAACCGATCGTGACTAGCTCAAGACAGTGAATGCATAGATGGCCGATGGTGATCTGCTTGCGTAGCTATGAACATTGGCAGAATGCTGCCTCATGAAAAACGCACTGGCTGCTGTGCCACCTTCAAAAAGCTACCAGGGCAGACGGCTGCCATCCCACGAGAAAAAATCGCCGCTATCCTGCGGCGTGACGGTTGAAAGCACGTTGAGGAGCTGCCTAACCGTGCGCTCTGTAGAGAACAGCTTTTCGGGTGGAACGTTTCGCTGAAAGGGCTTGGATAGCTGCGTGTCGGTCGTGCCGGGATGCAGCATAACCAGCGTCGTGTTGGGATGACGGCGGCTGTATTCAATCGCCGCCGTTTTTAAGAACATATTCAGCGCTGCCTTGGAGGCCCTGTAGCCATACCAGCCGCCTAGCCGATTGTCACCAATGCTGCCGACCTTGGCGGATATTGTGGCAAACAGCGCTGGATCTTTGTGTTTGAACAAAGGCATCAGGTGCTTTGCTAGCAGGGCGGGGCCAATGCTGTTGACTACAAAGTAGCTGATTAAATTGTCTGCATTGAGCTGACGTAGCGCTTTCTCGGGCTGTTGCCGATCGCTGTGAAGCAACCCTATGCAGTTGATTACAAGGTGTAGCTGAGGCGCAATTTGCTTGACTTGTTCTAAGCCCTCAACAATCTTCGATTCTTCGGTGAGATCCATCGCAATGCAGTGCAGTTTTTGAGGATGCTCGGATGCAATCTCAAACAACGCCGCCGCCGTTTGTTTGGAACGATAGGTGGCGAACAGATGAGAAATTTGATCCGATTGCAAAAGCTGCCTGACAAACTCTAGACCAATCCCCTGAGTTGCGCCGACGATGAGGGCATTAGCGGCAGTCACATCAGGAAGTAGGGCCATAGCAGTCCATAGGAATCAGGGCTGTGACTGAGCCTAACACCTTCTCTATTTTGCGGCCTCTATTTTGTAACAGCGATCGCCGCTAGCTGAGGGTACTTTTCTTCTGCCACTTGGTGCGCTTGAATGGCTGTTTCCAACTGCTGTTGCTATTTAGTAATAATGGCTTGCTGTGCCTGTAACTGTAGGCCTTGCTGGCGAAGCCTTAGCTGGTTTTTGACGCGGGCGATAACTTCTGTCGGATGAAATGGCTTGTGAATAAAGTCGGCAGCACCTACTTCAAAGGCTTTGATCTTATTGAGGCTGAGATCTAAGGCGCTGAGGAAAATGCTGGGAATATCTTTGAACTGCACATCGGCTTTTATCTGCTGACACACTTCGTATCCGTCCATACCTGGCATCATAATGTCAAGCAAAATAAGGTCGGGCTGAAAGCGGGGAATGTTGCTGAGCGCCATTGTGCCATCGGGGGCTTTTCTGACGCTGTAGCCCTCTGTCGTGAGCAGGTTGGCGAGCAGCCTGAGGTTCTCTAGCAAATCACCAACGACCAGAATTGTGACGTTTTCGCGTTGCGAGCTGCTTTCCATAATGTACAGCCATGCGCTAGGCGCGTTAGGTCAGGAGGGTTGAGCGTAGAATTCCCAGTTTTAAAAAACTTGATGCGTGGACATATCAATGACTGTTGATGAACATCGAGTGGGCAACCTGTGAGAGCGGCGCTTTTGCTATTTATTTTTTTAATCTATTGACCGTCATACGAGTATTTTGAGGAGCGTTGAGCGTGAATATTTTAATGGTTGAGGATGATTATTTGCTGGGGCGCGGTACGGCACGGCTGCTAGAAAAGCTGGGTAGCCATCGAGTCAGGCTGACTTACAAGGCGGCTGATGTTTTTAAGCAGTGTCAGTCGGGGCTAATAGATTTGGTGATTATGGATGTCAATTTGCCGGGGACGTTTTGGCAGGGCGAGGAGGTTTCGGGTGTGGACTTGTCTCGGCTGCTCAAGTCTCAGCCTGATACGGCTCACCTGCCAATTGTGCTGCTGACGGCCCACGCGATGGATTCGAATCGGACGCGCATGCTCAGCGATGCACTGGCAGACTGTTTGTGTACCAAGCCAATTGATGATTATGAGGCGTTCTTGGCCTTGCTGATGCAGGTCGAACGAGGCGATCGCCTTCAGGAGCTAACCGCATCTGCTTCTTGAAGGACTTGCAGCAGCCTTTTGTAAAATAGGTTTTATCGAGCGCCTTTATCTGACGGGCTGTTTCTTCTCCAGGCATGACGGGCATCCGCAGATCCATCCAGATTAAGTCGGGGTGCCAAGTTTGCCACTGCGCGATCGCCTCTACGCCATTAGTACGCCATTAGTCGCCTCTTGCAGCTCAAAGTCAACTTCGCTCAGCAAATGAGTGAGCAGCTTACGGTTAACCGCGACATCATCTACGACCAGGATTTTGTAAACGGGCTGTCCGGGAACCTCGCTGTTTGAGCAACCAGGGTAACCGCGCCGATTTCAGTGAATTTGATGGTGTTGCTAAGC
The DNA here is from genome assembly GCA_041746795.1 of Phormidesmis sp. GTDB lineage: Bacteria > Cyanobacteriota > Cyanobacteriia > Phormidesmidales > Phormidesmidaceae > Phormidesmis. Next base: position 15,119 of record JBGTGK010000151.1, on the reverse strand, counting down.
AGGTTGATCAAGATTTGTCTGAGCTTGAGACGATCGCTATAGACAATCCGAGGCAGATTAGGCGATCGCTCCATAATTTTCGAGAGTAAAACGTCCATAAGACTGCCGTCTTTTTTAATGAACTGACAGGATATGTCTCGATGTGTTTTCCCTTTATCTAGCGTTGAAAGTGGCGTTGAAAGTGTTTGTTCAAAGGTTTGTTTTGAGCCTTTGGCTACAAAGCCTATCAGGGGCTGACGCTGACAATATTTTTATGACGGTCAATGGTAAAGGTTTCCGATGCGGCAATCAGGTTGGGCAATCTATTTAGATTTACCCAAATAGCTGTCAACTCACCCAGGTTTCGGCTGTGGGGCGTCTGGATTAAGCAGGCTGCTGAGGATATGATCCTGCCACTGCCCGTCAATGCATAGGTAGCTGCGAGCATAGCCATTGACCGTAAAGCCTATTCGCTTGAGCAGCCTGCCGCTGCGCTGATTATGCGGTAGATAGTTGGCTTCAATCCGATGAAACTGAAGCGCAGAAAAAATATGTTCTATGCCTGCGCTCAGCGCTTCAAACATGTAGGCTTGTCCCTGATAGCCTTCGGCAAGGCTATAGCCCACAGTACAGTTTTGAAAGACCCCACGCGTAAAGTTGCTGAAGTTAAGACTGCCAATCAATGTCTGCGGATCTTGCTTAAGAAACAAGAATAGCTTGAGCGATTTATCTTCCTGAGTCTCCAACATCCTCAGCCGTAGCTGCTGCTCCCAGCACTGATGCGTATAGAATTCTGCCCCTTTGCGAGGTTCAAAAGGAGCTAGATAGTCGCGATTTTCACTGTAGTAGTTCAAAATTGCGGCAATGTCCTCTGGCTGTCCGTGACGTAGCCATAGCCGTGCAGATTCTAAGCGTGTGGACTCAGACATAGTTGGCAAGCCACCTTTTTGTAACGACGCAGATTAATTAGGCTGGTGGAACGATTAAATCGACCAGGGTGGTGATGATGCGATCGCTCTCCATCGGCATAAATTCTTGCCCGCCCAGCACCCGCTGCAAAATCACAAAATAAATCAGCGTCCCAGCAAACGTGCGTGCCGTTGCTTCAGGATCGCTCAGCGCTAACTCAGTGCGAGATGACAGGTAGCGCGTCAGGCCGTCGAGCAGCGGCTTGGCCACATTTTGTATGTAGGGCTTTGCTAGCTCTGGAAAGCGCCCTGACTCACCGATAATCAGCCGCATAAACTCACAGAACTGCGAGTTGCTAGCAGCATCTTGCAATACTTTCCTTGCCAGATCGCTGAGGACTGTTCTGGGCTCGCCCTGGAATGCATCTTCGTTACGCGGGTCAAACACAGTGCGAAACTTATCTTCGGCGAGCTGCTGCACGATCGCCGCAAACAGCCCTGCCTTGTCTTGAAAATGGCTGTAAACCGTCGCTTTTGAAACGCCTGCCGTTGCAGCCACGCGATCCATGCTAGTTGCAGCGTAGCCGTTCGCTAAAAATTCTCGCATGGCACCTGCAAGGATGGCCTCTGTTTTGAGGGCTGATTTCGTGCGACAGCGTAACCTCTCCTGCTGAGAATTGGGGTAGTGGGTAAGGCTCACATCAAAAGGGGTGTACAAAGGGCTGAGTAGTTCTGTCTTTAGGGTTTAACTGTGGTAACGATGCTAAAGCCAGCTTAGTACATTTACCTTACCCTACGGTTAGACGGCTTAATTTATTGCTAAAGCGTCATCGCCATTACAGCCCTAACGCTCAGGTCTTGCAGGTTGCCTAGCGTCGGGAGTAAGTCGTCTCCTGCATAGACAATAGGCAACTCCTCGCCTGGCCACACCCAAACCCAAACCTGCCGCCGCTGCGAATCTATGAGCCACGCAAGCTGAGTGCCGTTGCTTAAAAAATGCAAAATCTTGCTCTGTAGCAGTAGAGTGCTCTGGTCTAGAGTGCTCTGGTCTAGAGTGCTTTGGTCTGGAGACCAAATTTCAACGATCCAATCGGGTGAACCGTTGAAGGGCCATCTTCGTTGGGAAGACGGCTGCGGGCAATAACAGTAATATCTGGAACAGGTGATAGCGGTGGCACAATGCAGTGGAGTTCGTGAATAGCCTCGTATTCAACGGTCTGAGCGTTAATTGTATTAATTAAATTTCGCTGAATACGTGAGTGAAAGAGGCTAGGCATCGGTTTCTGCTCGGCCTGCCCGTTGATAAATTCCCGAGCAGGAGAAGACTCTATTTCAGGCTGAGTCAGAAAATCTGCCAGGGGGCTAGTTGTTATCGCTGATTGCATCGTAAAACCCGCTCATTGCCGAGATGCCTTTAATTTTAGCGCTTGGTCTCAGCTTAGCCTCAACCCAAGGCGCATCATTTGAAAGCAGGTACCTGCTCGCTCCGTCTGCAAAAAGTGTTATTCTAAATGTGGCTCGGACTCATGCAATTACAACGCCCAAATCTTGTCAGGACCGGAAGGTAGCAGCAATACGGGATGCTTGCAATAGGCGTGGACTCCGGGCCTTTTAGCTTTAAACACATAGCCAAAGATACCGTTCTTTTACCGTTCACTTTAGAAGGCATGGCGAGTTAAACCTACTTCGTAAGGGCGGTTATTGGGGTGGTAAGTTTAGGCCAAACTTATTTATCCTAAAAGCATCTTTAAGGCATTTTTACCCGGATAAAGGAGCAAACCCATGGCAGGCTTTGGCAACTTAGTGCAAAAGGCGTTTTACCTAGGGGTGGGCATCGCTTCCTACGCGGGCGAAAAGGCAGGTAGCGCTTGGGGTGACTTACGCGCTCAGGCTCAGAAGCTGGTAGATGAGCTAGTAGAAAGGGGTGAACTCACCGCTGAAGAAGCTCAAAAAATGATGAACGACATGGTTGAAAGAGCCGAGTCCGCTGCTGTTGTAGAAGATAGGAGTGCAGAAAATAAGAGCGCCGCTACAGATGGCCCCCGGCAGATTCAGATTTTGGATGACAGCGAAGCGCCCACACCCGAGGAACGTCAGGCTGAAGCACTGCGCAGAGAAGTAGAAAACTTACGTGAAGAGCTTAAAAAGCTGAAGTAAGTGAACGCTACGATAGAACTTTTACGACCGAAATAAGCTTCTACGCCCTCTATTACACCCTCTGCCGCCTCGCATCACGCCTACCTTAAGGAGCCCAACTATGGACGAATGGTTAAAGCAGTTACAAGCCACGCTAGATTCAGTGGCAAGGGGCTCTAGCGTATGGCTAGGCGCAGTTTCTAAAGAAGCTGATCAAATCGCTGAGCAATGGGCTGAGGCTTCTCATGAGACCTTTCAAGAAATTCATGATGTGCTTGATCCGGCTCTAACTGAAATTGGTAGCCAGATAGACAGCGGCTTGGATGCTAGCGTCAATTTTATCGAAGGACAGCTAACGCCTTGGTTAGAAGAGACGACGGCTCCCCTTACCTGTACGATAAATCCCTGGCTGCAAAATCATCCGACGTGCGTTGGCTGTAAAAATTACCACGGTGGCACCTACGGCGAGAGCGAGCTGGTGTGTGGAATGCATCCTTATGGCCCGGATGGCGAAAGCTGTGAAGACTGGGAGTCTGTGTGGGCTCAGGCGACAGAGGAGTAGTCGATAATTAGCCGTTAGCAGTGCTGATCAGCGGGTAGAAGTGCCCGACTGGCCCTTGTCCCTGTCCGATGGATAGGGAGTGATGTAGGGCTTGGGTGACGTAGTTCTTTGCGCCGATTACAGCGGCTAGCGGGGCTAGGCCGTTGGCGAGGTTGGCTGCGATCGCACTAGAAAGCGTACAGCCTGTTCCATGGGTGTTCGGTGTATTCACTTGCTCAGTAGTCAGCACCTCTAGCTTGCCGTCGTACCAAACATCAACGCCGCGCAGCTCACCGTCAAAACCGCCCCCTTTGACGATCACTGCCTGCGGACCTAGGGCCTGAATTTTTTTGGCTGCCGTTTTCATGTCTAGCAGCGTATTAATTTCCATGTCCGCCAGTATCTGAGCTTCGTAGCGGTTGGGCGTGAGGATGGTGGCTAAAGGTAGGAGCTGTTCACGCAGGGAGGCGATCGCCTCCTTGGCAATCAACCGGTCGCCCGTCCGGGAAACCATCACCGGATCTATTACCAGTTGCGCAATGGGATGGGCCTTTAGGTAGCCTGCTACCGCCTCAATAATGGCCTGATTCAGCAGCATTCCAGTCTTTGCAGCCTGTACGCCAATATCGCTAACAACCGCCTCAATCTGCGCAATCACGGCCTCTGGCGGCAGGGCATCGACACGGGTGACGCCTATCGTGTTTTGGGCAGTGACACAGGTGAGGGCGCAGGTACCATGCACCTGATGAAAAGAGAAGGTGCGCAGGTCAGCTTGAATGCCTGCACCGCCGCCGCTGTCTGAGCCTGCGATAGTCAGTGCTACAGGAACTTTTAGGTGGCCGAGCGTAGTCGTAACGCCAAGGGCGAGGCGAGGCCAACGCGAAGCGTCTCCGTAGGAGTTAGTCACCGATTGCGACGACGCTGCAAGAATTCAGGAATATCTAAATTAGGCGAAATCACTGGCTGGTTGCTCGCTTCATCGGGGCTGCCTTCGTCCGGGTCGCTCCCTGGGCTATCGAACACGCTGCTGCCGGGCGTCCGGGTCATGGGGGTTACCCGGCTGCTGGTCATGGATGGAATGCTGCGAGCGTCACCGCTGAATCCAGTGGCGATTACCGTGATGCGAATTTCCCCCTGGAGGCGATCGTCAATCACCGCGCCAAAGATAATGTTGGCGTTAGGATCGACCGCTTCGTAAATGATCTCGGCGGCCTGGTTAACCTCGTGGAGGGTGAGGTCGCTGCCGCCTGTGATGTTGAAGACCACGCCGCCTGCGCCGTCAATGGAGGTTTCGAGCAGGGGTGAAGAAGTCGCTGCGATCGCGGCCTCCCGTGCCCGAGACTTACCAGAGCCGACGCCAATTCCCATCAGCGCCGAGCCCGCATCGGCCATCACGGCTCTGACGTCAGCAAAGTCAACGTTGACCAGCCCCGAGATAGTAATGATATCGGAAATACCCTGCACACCCTGCCTGAGAATGTCGTCAGCTACTCTAAAGGCTTCTTGTACGGGCGTCTGCTCAGAAATAACCGAGAGCAGCTTATCGTTTGGAATGATGATCAGCGTGTCTACACTCGCCTGTAGCGCCGCAATCCCACTTTCTGCTTGAGCCGTGCGACGACGACCTTCAAAAGTAAAGGGACGTGTGACGACGCCCACCGTTAAGGCACCTGCCTCTTTAGCTGCCTCAGCAACCACAGGTGCTGCGCCCGTACCTGTACCACCGCCCATGCCAGCAGTAATAAACACCAAGTCAGAACCTTCTACCGCTTGAAAAATTTCATCGCGTGACTCTTCAGCGGCTTTCTGCCCGATAGAAGGATTGCCACCGGCTCCCAGCCCACGAGTGAGCTTTTGGCCTAGCTGCATTGCATTTGTCGTCGATGAGTAGGTCAGCGCTTGAGCGTCTGTGTTGACCGTCCAAAACTCAATACCGGCTAGCCCGCTGTCGATCATGCGATTGACTGCGTTGCAGCCGCCACCGCCGACGCCAATGACCTTAATCTTAGCGACGCTACTTGGGATAATATCGCTCATTGGCCTCTCCGCTGACAGTGCATTGCCATTATTACTTGAAGCAGTCGATTTTACACCTTGCCCATCGTTCGCATAAGAATTTGTATGAGGGTACGCATTGTTCATAGGGCAAGCTGATGGTATGGATGTGGGGGGTATGTATGAAGAAAAAGCCCGGCCCTCACTTATTTTGGACGACTTTTGGACGACACTTTTCGTGAAAAACGTGAAGAACTTTTTCTATAATTAAATTTCTTCAATGAGAAATTATAAGGCTTAAAGCAATCATTTTTTCAGCAGACAATATAAAAATATTAATAGCCGGTTGGAAAAATGCCCAGCAGGCGGTGCCATTAGCCCAAACGCAGTTGCTTTAGTTTGGATGGATTGAGACAACTATAGGGGAACTTGCTAAAAAAGCCAAACTCTGCGGTGATAGCGCTTTTATCCGGTCATAGCCCCGCCTCACAGCCCCGCCTCACAGCCCCAATTTATCACTGGCTGGCTGCAACCGTTTCCACAATGGGATGCTCAGGGTCTTGTAAGTCAATGAAGGCTACCTGTTTAGGATTTATTTCCGAATGGAGCGATCGCATCTGATCAAGCGCTGCCAGCTGTGCATCGAAGTTTTTACCGTAGGGGCCTATATGCACCTGCCCTAGCTCACTGTACAAAACCACGTTACTGGGCCGCGTCCAGTCAACCGCTGCGATTTTGACAGGGCTGCGCCGGATGCTTTCGTACATGGCGTGCCAGGACAATCGATAGCTATCGCGCATTCCTTTTACCGTTAGCGCGGGTGGCCCGGCAACCGCGCCTAGCGCCTGGAAGCTATTGCGCGGCATCCAATTACCGTTGGCATCTACGAGCCCAGGCTCTTTAAAGGGCTCGGGCTGAGTGCCAATTGACTTAATGGGCCTTGCCGTATCTGGAAGCACCACTGCTACAGGCACTCGCTCCTGCACCCGCACATGCAGCCCAGGCGGTACCAGGCGACGGCTGACCACCGCGCTTTCAATCGGAGCGTGAGACTCCAAACTCAGGGCAAGGCTGTCGGGATCTACCTTCAGCAAGGACTGGGGATAGGGCACCGGCAGCAGATCTTGGACGTTTTTATCAGACAGTACCTGGTTGTCGCTCACCGCTATTTGATCGGCGCTGCGAATCAGCCATATTGGGGAGGTCGCTAGCCATATCATGCCGCCAGCAAAGCCCAGTACGGGTAGCGATCGCCAGGCCGTTTTATAAAAAGTAAAGCGTCGCTTGGCCCGAAGATACTGTCTGCGGCGAGCCAGCTCCTGAGAAGAAGGCCCTATCGGCGCACTCCCTCCAGAAGCGCCACCTCCAGAAGTACCACCTCCAGAAGTACCACCCAGAGCGCCACTCATAGAAGCACTAGAAGCAATATTAGATACACTGTCGTCGGGCGTAGCGTGAGACGCACTACCGTTAGACGCACTAGTAAACATCTGAGTAGAGCGAGACATGGCCACTAAAAATTAGGTCAGCAAATTATAAGTCACACAGTTTAGATCGGCTTGAGCGCTTCAAGAAAATCTTCGAGCTGCCAAGCTACTCGAATAGTCAGTAAAGCTTAATCAGTGAAATTTAGTCTATCGCGACAGGTTCCACTGACGACATAAAAACTCAAACCACTGGGCGGCCATCTGGCCATCTACAAAGGGAATGCTTAGGTGACGGCCATCTTCAAGCGTAAAGCCCAGTGAAAATCGCCCTTTCCCAGGCAGGTTATCGGGATCAACGGGCTTAGCATTTACCTCAACAACCGCTCTATTCACTTCTTTAAGGTTCAAGCTGCTGGCTTCTAGCACGCCCTGACGGGTCGGTGGCCCCCAGGTCAGCACGTCGCCCTGCTGCCCTAGCGCTGCATAAATGTCATACTTGGCTCGCTCAAAAGGCTGCGCCCATATTTTATAGGCCTCTAGCTTGCGGTACTCATTCCAACCCGCCCAAGCCAAGCCGATAAACACCGCTAGCAGCGGCAGCCATAGCAATCCTCGAACCATCCCTAGCCTCCTCCTCTTATGTTCCTCTTCGTCCGAATGTACGTCTGAATTATGCCTAGCAGTCACAATACGCCCGACAAATACACTCTGACAAACACACTAGTGGTGTATGACGGATGTTAATTCTTAAGATTGAGTGTTAACTCTTACAACGAATATCCGCCGTCTTCACACTGCTTTCTCCATCATCATGAAAGATAAATGTCAGTAGGTAGGTCGTTAGGTTCGATTGCTAAATCATTGCCAAATCGCGTAAGCCATAGCAGTTGGAACCTTGGCCTGTGCTGTTAAAACATTATTCACATTATTCTTGGAGAGGGTATTAAATGTTGCCATTGATGTTTCCTGTAGTAGCTGCCACCGGATTTGTCCCTAACACCGTACAGTGGGGGCCTAGCGTTGCCATCGTGATGATCCTCTGCAACGTGCTGGCATTTTTTATCGGCAAGCAAGTTATTCAAATTCCTGATGCTGGCCCTGCTCCCGGCGTTTTCTTGGGCCTTGGCTTGCCTGCTTTGCTAGGTGTTACCAGCCTGGGCCATCTGATCGGCGTCGGTGCCATTTTGGGCCTGGCTAACATCGGCGTTCTGTAAGCACGATTTTTGCTCACAGCTCAAAAAACTTGGTTAAGTAAAAGTTTGGCTAAGTCGCTGAGTAGCACCGCTAAGCCTTCGCTCTAACGCCTGTATCGGTTCAGATACAGGCGTTTATCTTTGAAGGGATGCAAATCCGCAAAGTGACCAATGCTACAGGGCTGCTACAGGGCCGCTACAGGGCAATGACTGCTTGAAGGCGCTTCCTAAACTCGCCCTTAGGGTGTCCTCCTTTGACTTCGCCAATGACGGCAAACTCACCTTCTGGATTGTCGCAAACGATGTATGTAGGCCAGCCCATATCGGCCTTGTCAGGATATTGGCTGAGTAGCACCTTTCGATATTTGCGGTAGGTCGCGGTATCCTGCATTTTGATATCTACAAATGCCAGGTCTAGCTCTGTGGCGACCTTCTCATCATAAAAGGCCATTTTGTGACAGATGCCGCAGTCTTCTGAGGAAAATTTGAGAACAGCTCGGGGCATGGGGCGCTTAACTTAACACTGAGGGAACTTTTTTATGATAGTTGAGTAAGTGAATGGATAGTTGAGTGAGTGAATGGATAGCTGAGTGAGTGAATGGATAGTTGAGTAAGTGAATGGATAGCTGAGTGAGTGAAGTAGGTTAAGCCCAACTGAACTAATAGTCGTAAAACAGCCGCGCTGACGCTGCGCAAAAAAATGCTTGAGAGCCAATGATTGCAATTTATCCTGGTAGCTTCGACCCAATTACGCTGGGTCATCTTGACATCATTACTCGTAGCAGCAAGCTTTACGAGCGGGTGGTTGTCGTGATTTCCCGAAATCCTACTAAAAATCCACTGTTCACAGTTGAGGAAAGAACCGCGCAAATTCGCAAGACCACGCGGCATTTGCCTAATGTGGAAATAGACAGCTTCGAGGGGTTGACAGTGACCTATGCGCAGGCGCGGCAGGCCACTGTTTTACTGCGGGGGCTACGGGTACTTTCCGATTTTGAGAAAGAGCTACAGATGGCGCATACTAATAAAACCTTATCTAGCGAGATAGAGACCGTTTTTCTGGCGACTTCTACGGAATACGGCTTTTTAAGCAGCAGCTTAGTCAAGGAAATTGCCAGGTTTGGCGGCCCTATTGACCATTTGGTGCCATCACATGTGGCGCTTGATGTTGAAAAATGCTATGGCAAAAGCCGATCTTGATTAATAATAGGAATAATTAAAAAATAGTAGCCACGCCGGATGGATCGCGCTAGATGCATTAGGTGTGGTTGTCTCTCACATAGCGGCTGCTAAATAGGGGCATAGCGACATTTTGTGTCGTAACCTAATTTTATGTCGTAACCTGTGTGATCTAAGGGTACAGACCTTTTGAAAATCTTAATCGAAACCTTTTGTGAATACTCCTGCTACTAGCGACTACTACAAAAATTCAGTGCCCGAGCGCTTCAATATTCAGCAAGAGCTGGATCGAATTGAGGAGATCGTACTCGAAAGCCCACGGATGCCCCTGACTGGGAAAACCATGGTCACCGAGGATGAACTGCTCGATCAGCTTGATGTGGTGCGGGTGAACTTGCCTGCGGCGGTGCAAGAGTCGGTGCAGATTGTGCAGCAGCGCGAGGAGATTTTGCTGGAGGCTGAGCAGTACGCCCAGGAAATTGTCACTGATGCCGAGAAGCGGGCGGCGGCGATTTTGAATGAAATGTCGATTATTCGGCAGGCTGAGGCGCAGGCGGCGCAGCTAAGGAGCCAGACTGAGCAGGAGTGCGATGCGATGCGATCGCAAACCCTTACCGAAATTGAGCAGCTGCAATCTCAGGCTCGCCAGGAGTGGGAAGAAACCCGCATGCGCACCGTCACTGAAGCCAAAACCATTCAAGAAGACGCCGACACTTACGCCGATCAGGTATTGGAAAATATGGAGCGCCAGTTTATGGAAATGCTCCATGTGCTGCGCAACGGCAGACAAAAAATTCAGGGCGGTCAGTCTTTAGATTTGGAAAGCAACGCCGCTGTGCCCATTAACCCAGCTACGGGTGGTGCTCGTCCGGTCGTCAGCAGACGAGAAGCTGCCTCTGCCCCCCCAGAGCGAGAGCGCCCACCCTTACAGCGCACCCAACGCCCGCGCCCATGATCGGCTACGTCAGAGGATTTCTCGCCGATAGCCAAAAGCTCCCCAATGGCCGGGTGATTTTAACGGTAGAGGCGGGCGGTGTGGGCTACGACATGCAGGTCAATCCACGGGTGCTCAGCGAGCTACCACCCGTGGGCGATCCCGTGCAGATATTTACCCACCTGCAAACCCGCGAAGATTTGCAGGTGCTGTTTGGCTTTAAGAGCAAGGCCGAACGCGACGTATTTCGGCTGCTGATTGCTGTCAGCGGCATCGGCCCGCAAATGGGCATGGCCCTGCTCGACACGTTGGGGCTCAATGAGCTGATTCAGTCGGTTGTTAATGGCAACGCCAGGGTGCTTTCTCGAACGCCGGGCGTAGGCAATAAAACGGCTGAGCGCATTATTTTAGAGCTGAAGACTAAGCTGAGCGACTGGCGGCAGCATTCGGGTATTGTGGCCCCGACAGGTGGCCCGGTTTCCGGCGTGCAGGAAGATGTGGAAATGATGCTGATGGCTTTGGGCTATACCAATAGCGAAATTAGCCAGGCGCTGGCCGCTGTCGGGAGCAATAGCACGTTGAGCAAAAGTGAGGATACGGAGGCTTGGATTAGAGAGGCGATCGCCTGGCTCAGCCGCTAACCTCGCGCAACCTTGTGCCCACCTTCGCTCCGACTTTACTGAGCAGTGCTGGGCTCAGCAAGTTGCTCGGTAGCTTGCCCAGCGGATTGTTGACTAGGCTGCTCAGCAGCAGCATCTGGTGCTGCTGCCGGAGGAGCCTCAGCGGCGGGCGGGGCTTCGTTGGTGATGTTTACGTCGGGCGCTTTCACGGCGGGGACGGTTACTTTTACATCGGGTAGGCTAACCGCAGGCGGTGGGCTCTGCTTTTCAATAATGGTTTTCTCTTTGATGGTTTCCTTCTGAACGGTAGGCTCCTTTTGGACGGTAGGGGCGACAACTGGGGTAGCAGGGGTGCGATCGCCACCTAAAAAGTAAAAGGCTGCCCCTGCACCCGCAGCGAGTAAGGCAATTAATAGACCCATGACGAGGCCGCTGGCTGCGCTGTCGTCAGCTCTAGACTGGGCGATCGCGCCTTCCTGACTCCTTAAGTCTCTCTGCACGTAGTCTTCGTCGCTGCGGCCCTGAACATAGCCATCGCGCTTGGCAACTTCTTCGGGTGTCGCCGGTCTACCGCTGACGCCGCTCAAGTCTTGATTCAGTGGGTCGCTATTGTTGATAGCCATGCTTTTTATCTCCAAACCAACAGGTTTTTATATGTTTTAACTAGATGCACTCACTAGATGAGCCCAAGTGATTTCTATAGCGATATCGTACCCATTGTTCAAATAGCATCCTCTCCCCCTTTAGAAAGAGAGTTAATCGCAGTCAGATGGGAGCTACTACGATATTTGTGAACAAACATGAAGATATGGCTTCATCTGACGGCATAGTTGCTAGAACTGCGAATCTACCGAAGGAGAGAGTACCTTTTTATACAAAATAAAATATAGTTTGAGCAGGAAAAACAGAGGTGCTGTTTGTTACTTTTCGTTGATTAAAAATAGGAGTTTTCAAATGCTGGGTTGGTCTTTGACTTTTCTGATTATCGCAATCATAGCGGGTGTTCTAGGCTTTGGCGGTATTGCAGCGGGCGCTGCGGGCATCGCCAAAATTCTGTTCTTTGTATTTTTAGTAATTTTTGTAATTTCTCTAGTCACCGGAGGTATGCGACGACCTCGCGTGTGAGCTGTTGGTCATCTCTATTAATAAGACAATCGCTGCCGCTGCCGCCGCTTTTTCCGCTTCCTTTTTGCTGTGGCCCTGACCTTTTCCATAAGCCTTACCTGCGACACGCACTTCTACGGTAAAGCTCTTTGCGTGGTCAGGGCCACTGCTGCTAATAACGACGTACTCAGGCGTTGCGCCCGAAGCTCCATGCGCCCATTCCTGTAAGCGGCTCTTAGGGTCTATGCTCTGTTTTATAGCGCTCTCTACCACAGCGTCGAACATGGGTAGCACGTAGTCACTCACTGGTTGCACACTGCACTTTGAATCTAAAAAGTACGCGCCAATCAACGCCTCAAAAGCACTACACAACAGCCGCGCCTGCTGCCGACCCCCTTCTTGATCGGTACCTTTGCCCAGGCGCAGATGCTCACCTAGCCCTAGCGCTTGTGCAAAATAGCATAGCTGAGACTGTTCAACTAAAGCTGCCCGAATGAGCGTAAGCTCCCCCTCTGAGCGCTCAGGATAGCGGGCGTACAAGTAGGCACCGCTAATAAAGGTTAAAATAGCATCGCCTAAAAACTCTAGTCGTTCATTGTGATCATAGCTGCGATCGCAACAGCCACTAGGCTGCTCATTTGTGAATGAGCTATGGGTCATCGCCTGACGCCATAACGCCTGATCTTGAAAGGTCGGAAGTGAAAAAGCAGTCATAGCGCTCAAGTCTTAAACTTATGTTGTTTGAATCTAGCTTTTCGACTTACTGCTGAGCCAGCCAGGCATCTATGCCCTTCGCTAAAGTTTTAGCCAGCTTTCGCTGAGAGTCTTTATCAGTGATCCACTCAAACTCTTCTGGGTTGATCATGAATCCTAACTCCAACAGAATTGAAGGCGCGACGGTAGGACGAGCAAGCGCTAGATTATTCCAATATACCCCGTAAGATTCTCTGCCTAAACTTTGCACAATATAGTTGTGTAAAAAGGTGGCTAGACCATGCGCCTGGGGATAATACCAAAACGATCCAACGCCCCTGCGGCCTAGCGCATCTCCGCCATCGGGCAAGGCATTGTAATGCAGACTCAAAGACAGCGTTGGCTCTGTTACATCGATAGTTTTAACGCGATCTTCTGGATACAAATCATCGTCACCTTCACGCGTTAATACGACGGTTGCCCCTCGTTCCTGTAGCTCGTCACGCAGCAGTTTAGCAACAATTAGCGTAACGTCTTTTTCGGGATAGCCAGTTGGCCCGCGAGACCCAAAATCGTTATCGCTGCCATGCCCAGGGTCAATCAGAATTGTTGTCCCACGCAGGCTGTTGTGAGATGGCGCGTGCTTGAGTGAAAGAATTAGGCTAGTGCCTTCGTAACGAAGCTTGTAGCCCCACTGCTGAGGCTTTTTAAAGTGAATGGTGTATTCGGCGCTGTCAGGAAGAACAGAATTGAAGTCCATTCTTTCTACGACCGGATCGTTGGAGAAGTAGATGGTGTCCGTTTGGGGCGTCGTGTTGTGCAACGTGAGCGTGAGTGACTGATCGTCCTGACGTACGGTTATGGGCACGGGCGTTTGCAGGGGAAACACGACGCTAGTCCAGTCGCCTTGCTGGCTGGCGCTGATGCCGCGAATAAGGCTGCGAGGGGGAACGGAAGCGCTGCTGACTTCTGTTTCCTCTGCTTTGATCCAGCCGCCGTAGTCTAGCCGTAGGTACTTGCCCTCTCTGCCGGTAATGGCAGCGCGAGTGCCTGCGGGCAGCGGCGTAATGCGCGAATAGTCGGTGCTGGGGCCGGTTCGAGCTACGCCCTGGTCGGCGGTTACGGTGGCTACCTGAAAGTCTGTTGGGGAGAGAATGCTGATGTGTCCAGGGGCGATCGCGGTGACCGTTTTTCCTTGAGCGCTCAGGGTGAAGGTGGGCGTGCCTAAGTTGCCGGGTGCGCTTGGCATCGTGCAGCCTGCATACTCGGTGGCACTGGGCGTGATGGGGGCTGTTTGAGCGGTTAATACTGATGAGTTAGGCGGTAAGTTGGCGCTGGTTTGAGGGGTGAGGGTGATGTTTTGAGAGCCTAGCTGGGCGGAGACCTTAGCGTTTGGGGTGGCGATCGCACTCAAGCACACCAGTTCACCCGGCAGGCGCGCGATATCCGCCGCAGGCGTCAGCGTCCCTTCAGCAAAGCCGACGCCCTCCGGCACGGGCGGCTCGCTTGAGACCCGAGTAATTTTCAGCGTCACGCTTTGATCGCCCTGGGCAATTACAAACGTATTTTCGCCTATTTCCAGCGGCAGCGTTGGGGCAAAATGTCCTTGGCTGCTGCGGTTCTCAATCGTTTGGCCGTTAATGGTGACCGGCTCTTTAGGATCAGCCGTGCCGATAAAAAAGATGCTACTTGCCACCGTCTCGTGATCTGGGGGCGGATAGGATATGAACAAACTGCCCGGCGAAGCCTGCATTGGCGACTCGGCCAGATAGACTGGTTGACCAGCAGCTTGAGCATTTGCTGCACTGAGCGCAGGATTGAGTAAAGAACTGAGCGATTGCAGGGCAACTATTCCAACTGCGCTACTGATCACCCTTGTCAGAAAGCCTAGTGTCCGTATTTTCCACCGCTTGCCCATACCACTGAACTCCTCAAACCGAGCTATCTAAACTAATTAGGTCAGTTTAGTATTTCAAGCTGCATGTGTCGCTGGTGAACTGCACTTTTTAGGTTTGAGCAGTGCCACGTATCAATTTTGCCTACGAAGCCGTTTGGCAGCTTAATGCATTGACTTGATGCATTTAACGGATCAGACCCTAGCTGAAGAACTGACTGACTTTGCCTAAAAAACCTGCTAAGAGCGGAGAGCGAAGAGTATCTTTTTCGGTGAGTGTCTCCGTCAGAACCAACCGATTATTCTCGCGGCGGTAAACCTCTATCTGTTTGGAAAATCTGTCGGCAATCCAGTATTCTTGTGCGCCTGTTACGGACTGGACAGTCCGAAGTTTTTCTCTAAGTTTTCGTAAAATGCGATCGCCTAGCTTGGCCAGTCAGCCATCGCTAACAGCAACGAACATTCCTTTCTCCCAAAGGGCAAGGAATGTTCGAGACTGGTTGAATCATCACACTC
>JBGTGK010000150.1:0-4277 GCA_041746795.1 Phormidesmis sp. | reverse complement strand
GTAACTACTCAGGCTTAAAAAATTAGAGATATTTCTCAGTGCGATGCCGTCATTCAAGTAACTTGTAATCAAGCCACTCTCTTGTAGCATAGCCGTGGGTAAACAGCCGCCAAAAAACCAGTTCAGCGAAACAGAAATCCGAGCCATTTATGGTCAGGGAGAAGAAGCTGTGGTGAGCTTGGTAAGCCAGTTGATGGCACGTCTGAGTCAACTGGAAGCCGAAGTCAAAGAGCTGAAGGGACAGCTGGGTAAGAACAGTCGTAATAGCAGTAAACCACCGTCCGGCGATGGCTTTGGCAAACGCACACGGAGCTTACGGCGTAAAAGTGAGAAGCCCTCAGGAGGACAAACAGACCATCCAGGTCGGACGCTAGAGTGGAGCAGCGTCCCAGATTTTGTGGAGCAGCATGACGTTGCTAGCTGTTCGGGTTGTGGTCATTCCCTTGCAGCCGTGCCGGTCGATGAGGTGTTGGCGCGCCAAGTATTCGACATTCCGCCCGTAGAGTTATTAGTCACCGAGCATCAGGTGACGGTGAAATGCTGCCCAGAATGTGGGCAGACCAGCCAGGGTCACTTTCCGTTCGAGGCCAGTAATGTCGTGCAGTATGGTTCGCGCCTCAAAGGGATGATGGTCTACCTGATGGAGCAGCAGTTGTTGCCTTCCCATCGCACCTGCGAATGTTTGAGCGACTTGCTCGGTGTGGACGTTTCAGAAGGCACCTTGGACAACACCAGAGCGCAGTGCAGTGAGTTGATAGCACCGATTGATGAAGGGAGTAAGCAGGCGATTCAAGCGGCTGAGGTGGTTCACTTTGATGAAACCGGGCTGCGGGTCAATCAGAAACTGTGGTGGCTGCATGTGGCAGCGACCGACGGGCTCACCTATGATTTCGTTCATCCCAAACGGGGTCGGCTGGCCATGGATGAGATGGGGATTTTGCCCGAGTTTAAGGGCAAGGCCGTCCATGATGGTTTGCAAAGCTACAAGAGCTATGGCTGCGATCATTTTCTGTGCAATGCGCATCACCTCAGAGAGTTGCAGTATGTCTTGGAGCACTATAACCAATGGTGGGCCTTTCACCTGAGTGTGTTGCTCGTGAGTATTCACAGCCAGGTCAAAGCGTTCAAAGCACAGGGAAAAACGACTTTATCCGATGAGGACTTAGCAGCCCTGAGCGCCCGTTATGACGTCATTCTAAAACAGGGTTTTAAACAGAATCCAATACCGCCACCCGACCCCACAAAACCGAAAAAACAAGGCCGACCCAAACGCTCGGTGCCGCGCAATTTGCTCGAGCGGCTACAAACTCACAAGGCAGCGGTGCTCGGTTTCATGCACAACTTCGACATCCCCTTTGACAACAATCAAGCTGAACGTGATCTGCGGATGATGAAGCTGAAGCTGAAAATTTCTGGCTGCTTTCGCTCTGAGCAAGGGACTAGAGACTTCTGTCACATTCGCGGTTATCTATCCACCCTGCGAAAGCAGGGCCTTGATGTCTTGGATGCTCTGGTCGATCTGTTTTCTGGGAGTGCTCGCTCGCTCCTACCTCAGCCTGAGTAGTTACAAAAAACTGTATAGAATTTGACCCTGCAACCAGAAAAAAGCGATCGCTCAAAGTATTTGTCCCCTGCTCAGTGCGAATTTAAGTGCTAAGCAACCGGCGGCTAGCTTTACAATATAGAGAGCGCTGACTTTATTCCGGCAGATCGCCTGGTAACTAGAAATGAGCAAAGAAGAAATTGGCAAATCTATAGAAGCCCTTCATGCCGAAATTGAACAGCTCGATACACCAGACCCGGCAGTCAAGGAAAAGCTGCTAACCCTGATTGAAGGCATGGAAAAGCAGATACAAGATCCTGACAGCCCAGAGCACAAAGCAGCTACCACGCAGCAGCTACCCGGTCTGATCGAACAGTTTGAGGCCGACCATCCTCAGGTCACCGCTACGCTGTCTCGCCTGCTCACTACGCTCAGCGGCATGGGTATCTAAAGCTTCAGTCCCCTTTCCTTCAGCCGTGGCAGCGCTTGAACTTTTGACCACTGCCGCACCAGCACAGGTCAGCGCGTTTGGGCTGATACAGCGGTAGCACATCACCTTCGGTGTATAGCCACAGGTCGCCTGTTTTGATGAAGTGCGATCGCTCATGCATTTGCTGCACCTGCTGGGCTGATCCCATCGTCAGGTCTACTGCGGGTAATGGCTTCGCTCGATAGGCCGCCACAAATTCTACGATGCCGGTTTTGTCTTTGGCTTTCCCCTTGCGCGTGCTCACAACGATCAGGTTCGTCCACTGAGTGCTGTTGACGCTTTTTTGCAGGCTGGGGCGATCGCCATGCCGATCCAATCGTTTCTGAGTGGCCAAAATATAGTCAACATTGCCAGTGCTGAAGGCGGCGTAGCGTGATCGCATCAAAGCCTCAGCCGTAGGTGCCACAGCTAGGCCCAACAGATAGGGCTCACAGCAGCTCGAAAAAGGCAACTGGCTACCGCATGGGCATAGCTTCACGGCTTCAGTTGCTTCCATCTATACTGATCAGCCCTGGGCCATAGGCCACCACCATCAACAGCCCGCCAATGAGCGCAATATTGTTTAAAACCCCTTGCAAGTCGGTTGCGATCGGATGAAAAAACAGCGTTGCCGGGATCAAAAAGAGAATAATTAAAACTGCGCCCACCTTGGCTTTGTAGCCTAAAGCTAGCGATAGCGCACCCAGCAGTAAAAAAGCAACGGTACCCGCCGCCAACACCTGAGGCAGCGGCAGCTTACTGCCAATCGTAGCCACCAATTTATCAAACCCTATCAGCTGGGTAACGCCCGCATTTAAGAAAATCAGCGACAGGCAGATACGCGCAGCTAGCGGCAAATACGCCATAAATTTATTAGCCTTGTAAAACGAATGACTCAGCAATCTTAGCGGCTCGCCCGTGCGATCGCCTTAGCCATTCCTGTGCATCCTGATAGAATAAGCCCATAGATCATCTGTTCGTGATGCCTCAGACCTCTTCCTTATCTACCGAGCCAAAAGCCCAGCCAGAAGCCATTCCAGAAGTGCTTCCTGGCCTAGCGCTCAGCCAGCAGCAGTGGCAGGCATTGCAGGCGCTGGAGGCGTTCGTTCACAGTGACGAAAAAATCTATTTGCTCACAGGCTACGCAGGCACAGGGAAAACAACGCTGCTTCAGGCGCTGATTACCCGCTTGCAGCAGCAGCACGATGGTAGACCGATTGCGCTAACGGCTCTGAGTAATAAGGCCACCAAAGTATTGCAGGCAATGGCCTATCGTTGGAGCTGCGAGGTAGACTGCATGACCTGCTGCAAGCTGTTGGGCCTAAAGCCCGTGATTGATAAGGAGACGGGCGGGCAGAAGTTTGAGCCAGATCGCGATCGTAAAAACCTCACTACCGAGTATCAGCTGGTCGTGGTCGATGAATGTTCGATGATCAACCAGGAAATGTGGATATTACTGGTCAATTCCGTCTCTAGCCTGACTGATGGCACGCAGCTTTTGTTCGTAGGCGACTCAGCCCAGCTGCCGCCGGTTGGGGAAGATGAGGCTCCCTGCTTTGAGCAGATTTTTCACCGCACCGATCTCACTGAGGTAATTCGCTACGGTGGGGCAATTGGGCTATTGGCTGAAGATGTGCGGACGAATTTGGAGCGGACGGCAATGCCGAGGGCGAAGAGCGATCGCAACGCCACCAACACAGAAGGCATTTTTACCGTTCCTCAGCCTCAGTGGGAAAGTCTTATGCTGCGCGCCTTTCAAAGCGACGCCTACGCCAAAGATCCCGATCAGGTACGGGTGCTCGCCTACACCAACGCCAGAGTTAACTATCTCAACAACAAAATTCGAGCGGCCATCTATGGGGATAAAGCCGCTCGATTTGTCTCGGGTGAGCGGTTAATCGCAAAAAACGTTTGCATGGGAAAAGACCGCATTTTGCTGCAAACCTCTGAAGAATGTTTGGTGATGGAGGCCTACCTGACAAAGTTTGAAGGCTGGCAGGTGTGGGAATTAGAGATTGTGACGGAAGAGCACCAGGAAAGAAAGCTGAGAATCCTTCACGAAGATGAACAGCAGCGGATGAAAGCGCTACTGTCTGACTATTCAGAGAAAAAACAGTGGATGGCCTTTTGGGACTACAAGCAGCTTTTTCACGACGTGAGCTATGCCTATAGCCTAACCGTACACAAAAGCCAGGGATCAACCTTTCAAGACGTCTTTGTAGACGTTCCCAACCTGATGCTGAACCGCAAAGTCACCGAACGCAA
>JBGTGK010000149.1:0-16550 GCA_041746795.1 Phormidesmis sp. | reverse complement strand
ACGTACATTTTGCCTCAACGAGGAACGAAGTTACTGGGTTGCAGCCGTTCAGACCTGCTAGTCGAGTTTGACCATGATCAGAAGCGAACGGTAGATCAAGGGTTTTGAGTGTCCGTAGTCTGGAATTTGGAATTGCTGCTTTGATCTACATTTCGCCATTTACGATGACTGCCTTTTTGAGAAATCTTTTCAAAGCCGTAGCGTTTTAAGACTTTTTCAACTTCGTTTGGGCTCATCTGACGAATGCGACCCATTAAACCAAAATCTCTCGAACAACAGCAGTCGGGTTGATTTCAATTGGATCGGGTTCGAGATACAGCGTGATCGCCTCTTTTATGTTATCCAAGGCTTCTTGCTCAGTCTCGCCCGCAGAGACACAACCTGGCAGCTCCGGACACCAAACTGCCCAGTCACCCGTTTCTGGATCTTGTTCTAGCACTACTCTCCACTTCATAAATCACCGTCGCTCCGTCATAACGCAAAGCGCAAATACTATAGCTTTAGTATACTAAGAACTTTTTTGCCTCTGATTTCAGTACACTTGTTCTTTAGTGTACTTGCTCCTCGATGTTCTCGACGATATGACGATCAAACCCTCTCAGATTCAAACGGTATTAGGCCGCAAACGCGCCGACTTTGCCAGCTTTGATAAAAGCACGTCGGGCTATTTGGATCAGTACCGCGATGCTTGGAAGTCGTGGATTGCGCTTGGTGAAGACGATCGAGATGACTGGATTAGCAGACAAGAGGGGGATTTGGGGGCAACGCCGCTAGAGCCGATTGGCAAGGGCCACCACAACGGCATTTTTCGCAGCGGCCTGAGCTGGGATAACCGGGAGCAAAGCCTGGACTGGGCTAAAGAGCATATTGCCGACGTGACCACCTTTGCAGTCGATGGCTCTCAGGTATTTCCCCAGAAAGACTTTTCGATTCCCATTGCCCTAGTGCAAATCGGCTGGTTTGAAAATCATCACTGTGCGGCAGGCGACTACGAAAAAGATATTTTGCTTGACGTGATGACGCCGAAGGATTTGGTCTCAGACCGATCGCAGCCGATGGACAGATGGATCAACATGCGCCGGTTTTCTATGGAGGTTCAGCGTCTGATTGAATACATCACTTACGCAAGGGCGCGGGCCAGGTCGCAGCACCGTGACCCTGAAAAATGTCTGGTTTTTTTCGACGGTTCACTCGTCCTTTCCTTTGCTTCTATGCTGGATGAAAACATCCGCTCGCCCTACATCGATCAGGTGCTTGCCCTACTCAGAGCCAGCGAAAAGCATCAGGTGCCGCTGGTCGGCTATGTCGATACGGCCCAGTCCAACGATGTCACTACTTTGCTGCGCACCCTCGATAAGTTAGAGACTACTCGGGCCATTCATGACGCTAAGCTTCTAGACCGGCTCATGCGCTGGGGTGATCGCACCCCGCTGATGACCTGCTGTCGCGGCGACATCCTCAACCACTACGGCGAAATGCGCTCCCGCATCGCTTTTACCTACCTCAAAACCAACGCCAACTACCCGGCTCGGCTGGAGCTACCCACCTGGATTTGGGAATCAGGCCGCGCTGAAGCCGTAATTAATCAGGTGCGCGCCGAGGTAATTATCGGCAATGGCTATCCCTATGCCATAGAAACGGCTGACCAAACCGCCGTGTTGCAGAGCCGCGATCGCCAGATCTTTTATCGCATTTTGCAAGACTGGGCCGAGCAAGAAAACCTCCAGCTCAGCCTCTCCCAGAAAATGGTCAGCAAAGCCAGACGCCGTTAACCCGTACGATTGTTCGTAGCAACCGATAGGAGGTAATGAGTGCCCGTGCTTGTTTCCATCATCACATCTTTATTCCTAATGAGCTGTCAGTATCAAACAAAAAGTATGTAGCTATTGATACCGAATCCGTATAAATACTACCCTTGCGAGACTTTATCGAGCGCCGTTAGATAAGTTCTTTAATACGGACATGGATATGCTGCTCAACCATAAGAATCGTCACTTTTCATGGATTTATAAAAGGCTTTTTACTGTTGCTGTTCGCTTTCCAACTATGTGGATTGCCTTAGCCCTAACCGCATTCGTGGCAGGCTGGTGGATTCCGGCTGCCGCCTCCATTAGCACTGTTTTAATCGGCACGCTGGCAATTCAGCTTTACGAACAGCGAGAAAAGCAGCAGCTCATGGCCTTGCTTTCAATGAATGTGTCGCCCGGTACGGCTGAGCTGATCTGGCGGCACAAGGGCGTGATTTTACATCAGGGTGAGCTAGCGGCCCAAAAGCTGACGGCTACCGTGCTATTTATGGACATTCGCGGCTTCACGGGGATAGCCGAAACCCTGCCGTCACAGCAGCTATTGCCCTGGCTAAATCAGTACTTTGAAACCATGACCGACTGCATTATGCAGCATGGCGGCATTGTGGATAAGTACATTGGCGATGCGATTATGGCGGTGTTTGGTGCGCCGCTGCCGCGCAATCGGCCAGAAGAGGTGCAGGCCGATGCGATCGCTGCCCTCCACGCGGCCCTCGAAATGCATGAACGACTGCGATCGCTCAACCGTCAGCTCGCCGCTCAAAAGCTGCCCTTAATCGAATTTGGCATTGGCATCCACACTGGCCCCTTAATCGGCGGCACCGTTGGCAATCGTCATCGGCTCAACTACTCGCTCTTTGGTGACACCGTTAATATCGCCGCTCGGCTCGAAGGCATGACCAAAGATCTGCCTGAAGATGCGCCCTTTAAGGTGGTACTGAGCGCCGATACCGCGCAGCACACTAGGGCACACTTTCCAGCTCGCCTGTTTCAGTCAGGCCAGCTTCGCGGACGGACGGGCCATACCGACGCTTACACTATCGCCGCCCCTTTTATTACTGCAACACTTATTACTGCAACACCTGTTTACTGCAACACCTTGCCCATATAGCTTCCCCAAAGCTGTGCGGCTTGGGCGCTACTCCCGTTGGTGGGCGAGTTGTCGTCATTACCTAGCCATATGCCGGTCACCACAGCGCGGCGCGGCACAAAGCCGATAAACCAGGTGTCTATATTGTCGTTAGTCGTCCCTGTTTTACCCCCCTCGCCCAGGCCCAGGTAAGCGCTGCGGCCCGTACCGCCCTGCACTACACCCTGCATCATGCCCACCATCGTATTGGCAACGCTGGCATCTAAAGCAGGCACGCTCGCATCTGCGCTCTGAGCAAAGTCGTAAATCACCCGACAGGTAGAAGTATCCTTGAGATCTTTGCAGTCGCTGCTGTCTAGCACGCGCTGAATGCCGTGTGGCTGATTCCAAACGCCCTCGTTGGCGATCGCCCCAAACGCCCCGGTAATTTCCAACGGCGTCACTTCACTTTGGCCCAGCACTAGGCCCGGCACCGGATTCAGCTCCGACTTAATGCCCAGCCGGTGCGCCAGTGCCATAATCGAATCTAACCCGGCTTCTTTGGCCACTCGCAGCGCAATCACATTCTCTGAGCGGGCGATGCCTGCGTACATGTCTAACGCACCACCGCCAGAGCGACAGCCTGCCACGTAGCTGCCCCAGTCGAGGTCGCTACAGGAAAACGTCTGACCCGGCGATATGCCCTGCTCAATCGCTGAGGCATAGGCAAATACCTTAAAAGTGGAGCCGGGCTGTCTGAGGGCCTGAGTCGCCCGGTTAAACTGGCTTTGCGCGTAGTCCACCCCGCCGACTAGCGCTTCGATTTCACCGTTCGTGGTATTCAGCGTCACCACTGCGCCTTCCGAAAAGCCACTCTGTGCGCCCTCAGTCGCAACCGTGTCTTGCAGCGTCTTTTGAGCGATCGCCTGCATGTTCAAGTTCAGGCTGGTCTCAACAATAAAATTGCCCTCTCGGGCCAGCCCCTTTCCCAAAATATCGTCTAGCTCGTCAAACACGTAGCTGTAAAAGTAGGGGGCTTTGGCGCTCTGTAGCTGCTCGCGGGCTTTTGGGCTAATTTCAATGCGCGATCGCCGCGCCCTCGCTCCTTCTTCGGAGCTGATCATCCCAAGGGATACCATGCGCTGAATGACGCGATCACGATACTCCACCGCTGCTCCATAGTTCCGCACGGGGTTAAACGCATTCGGCGCAGGCAAAATGCCCACTAGCGTCGCGGCCTCCCCAATCGTCAGCGCATCAGCCGACTTGTCAAAATAAAACTGCGAAGCATCTTCAAACCCGTAAAGGTTGTTACCTAAGTACACCCTGTTCAAATACAGCAGCATGATCTGATCTTTGCTGTAAAACGTCTCTAGCTTCAGGGCCACAACCGCCTCACGCACCTTACGTGCGGCGCTATCTTCAGTGCCTACATAGTCGCGATAGGTATTGCGAGCGATCTGCTGAGTGAGCGTACTGGCCCCTTCGCGAATTTCACCACCCGCAACGTTAGCCACCAGCGCCCGCGCCACCCCGATCGGATCGACCCCGACGTGCCAGTAAAAGCGCGAATCTTCTGAGGCGACGGCTGCTTCTGGCAAGTAAGGCGAATATTCCTGTAGTCGCTTTTTCTCGATATGAGCCACGTTAGGCAAATCTTTCAGCGGCGTCCGCTTCCCATTTTCTTCAGCGGTCACTACCACCGGCCCCTGCACCGAACTCGGCAGCGGGTTAATCGCAATTTTGGGCCATTCTAACCCCACAATCCAAAAAATCAGCAGCCCCGTAAAGCCGGTCGCGCCGTACAGCCCATAGCGCACCATGTTGATGTACCAGGGCGGCGGATCGACGTAGCGCACCGTCACCGCATCTGCTAGCTCTCTGGGGCCTAGCGTCAGCACATCGCCGTGGCGCAGCGGCAGCGACTTAATCCGCTTTTTATTCCGATAAACGCCGTTGGTCGAGCCTTTGTCTTTGAGGACAAAAGGGTTGCCGGGCCTGGATCTATCTCGCGTTAGGGATAGATGAGTTTGGCTGACGATGGGTGATCGCACCACAATATCACTCGACTTTGACGAGCGCCCTAGCAGATAATGCTCTCCCACCAGCGGATATTCAGTGCGATCGCCACTCCCCTCCCCCGTTTCAATCAACAGCTTAGGCACCCGCGCGTTAAGCTTCAGCGGAATTTTTGAAAAATCCACATTGGCCTGCACCGTCTGAAAAGCCTGAGTAATAGAACCCAGAATCGTCTTCGGCCTCTGTGAACCGTTGTTTGAACTGCTGTTTGAACGGCTGTTTCGGGGGTTTTGGCTATGGCGACCGCTTTTTCTAGGCGGCTCGGGCGGCGGAGAAGTCATAAGGGAAAAATCCGATAGACAGCAGTTGCTTTGGAGTTACTCTGGAGCTACTTTGGGCAACCGTGCTCAAAACATTATAAGAATCAACAGATACGAGCTGCCATTTTTCGGACGGGCTCGCTGTAGCCCTAGCTAGATTTAGCCCACTAAATTTAGCTAGCCGACTATCTTCTTGCCGCAGGTTTTGACTCAAACAGTAGCACCTTCAACAGGCAGATAAAGCCGATATTAATCCACACGTCTGCTAAATTAAACACCGGAAACCGGGTGGCTGGAAATACCTGTAAAAAATCCACCACCTCACCGCTCAAAAAACGGTCGATGCCATTCCCAAATGCGCCGCTCAAAATAAAGCCGTAGCCAACTGCTTCCCACCGATCCGGCCATCTAGCGGTGATTCCTAGCACCACTAGCGCCACGCTCACCAACAGCGAAAGCCAGCGCAGCCACTCGCCGTTTTTACTAAACAGGCTCCACGCCGCGCCCGTATTGGTGGTATGAAAAAAATTTAGCACTCCCGGAATAATCTCCAGTCCCGACTGATCGAGCGGCAGCGCCGCCACCACCCATTGCTTCGTTAGCTGATCGAGGATGACGCCAATTACGGCCACCACCCAAAAATAGGGATTTCTAATATTCATCAACAAACATTCATCAATAAAATTCACGTAAGGGCAAACCCTCGTGGTTACCCAATTCTAATAAAATAACGCCCGACGCATGGCATAGGCGATTAGCGCGATCGCACAGGCCACCATCACCTGCCCCGGAATTTGCATCACCGAGTAGTCCATTATGGCGGTTAGCAGCGGCGGATCTGCCTTCACCCAGTGAAATAAATGCCCTAGCAGCAAGTAAGTTACACCACACAGATGCACCACCAGCAGACCACTCAAAGCCGAGAACCCCAGCCGTTCTAGCGTTGGCTTAGCGGGGAATGCCAGCTTGCCGCACAGCCACCCCGCCGGAATAAACCCTAGCAAATAGCCAAACACGGGCTCCTTGAGATACCCCACTCCCGCGCCTTCGGTAAATACCTCAAATCCAAACCGTTCAAAGAGCACCACGCCCAGCGTTACATAAGCAATCTGAGAAAGCGCCGCCGCATTTTTGCCCCCCATACAGCCGGTAAACAGCGCCGCACCTACCTGAAAAGTCACCCCCAAAGAGTAAAACTCTAGGCCACCTGCCTGCTTGCCCAGCGGAATCGTCAAGCCAAACGCCTCTAGCCAGGTACTCCCAATCGTTAAAATTAGGCCAATCAGCGCCCACAGCAGCTCAGATAGAGTAAACACTTATTCTCTTTCTCCACTGTGAAAAGAACCGATTGCACAAAACCGACTGAAAAGAACTGACTGCAAAGAACTCATTTCCGCAACTGATCCATCAGCATTTTATGCCAATACCTCACCTTCACAAAGGCCGCTTTTTTACAGAACGTAACTTTTGCGCCAATCTACTCAGTTCACTTCAGCGCAAGCTTTACACTTAGTGACTACATCTCCATCAAAAAAATATTCCCCCTAAGTCTTTATGTTCCCAAACCATCGCCCCCGCCGTTTGAGATCGCATGAAAATCTCCGCCGCATGGTGCGAGAAAATATTGTGACCACCAGCGATTTAATTTATCCTCTGTTTGCCGTACCGGGCAACGCCTTCTCTCAAGAAGTCAAGTCCATGCCAGGGGTCTATCAACTCTCCGTCGATAAAATCGTCGAAGAAGCCAAAGAAGTCTATGACCTGGGGATTCCTGGCGTCATCTTGTTCGGCATTCCCACCGAAAAAGACACCGAAGCGACCGGCGCATGGCACGATCACGGCATTGTACAAAAGGCGACTGAAGCTATAAAAAAGGCGGTTCCTGACCTGATCGTTATGGTCGACACCTGCCTATGTGAGTACACTAGCCACGGTCACTGCGGCTATTTGGAAGTGGGCGACCTGTCCGGCAGAGTCCTCAACGATCCAACGCTGGAGCTACTGAAGA
The DNA here is from genome assembly GCA_041746795.1 of Phormidesmis sp. GTDB lineage: Bacteria > Cyanobacteriota > Cyanobacteriia > Phormidesmidales > Phormidesmidaceae > Phormidesmis. The sequence continues at coordinate 9,326 of JBGTGK010000149.1, read as the reverse complement.
AAACGGCAGTTTCTCAGGCTAACGCTGGGGCTGATGTCATTGCTCCTTCTGGCATGATGGACGGCTTCGTGCAGGCCGTTCGCAGCGGCTTAGACGAAGGTGGCTTTGCCGATCTGCCCATTCTTTCTTACGCTGCCAAGTATTCATCTGCTTACTACGGCCCCTTCCGCGATGCTGCCGAATCCGCCCCTCAGTTCGGCGACCGGCGCACTTATCAGATGGATCCTGCCAACGGTACAGAAGCCCTCAAAGAGATTGGCCTCGACATTGCTGAAGGGGCAGACATGCTGATGGTCAAACCCGCCCTTGCCTATATGGACATTATCTGGCGCGTTAAAGAGGCCACCAACCTGCCGGTCGCGGCCTACAACGTCTCTGGCGAATATGCCATGGTCAAAGCCGCTGCTCTCAACGGCTGGGTAGACGAGGAAAAAGTCGTGATGGAAACTATGACGAGCTTTAAGCGATCGGGTGCGGATCTGATCTTGACGTATCACGCTAAGGATGTCGTTCGCTGGCTAAAGTAGCCAATGCGTCCAACCCGCTGGCTGAGTGCAGCCGAAGTCGCTGACTGCACTGCGCCAGAGTCGTTGGCTGAGCGCAGTCGAAGTCAATAGGCTCCCGATCCCTTGGATAATATCGTCGTCACTGTCTTCACAATCAGCCTGATGTCATAGCCGCAGCTCCAGTTGCGCTGATAGTGCAAGTCCATATCTACAATGGCTTCAAAGTCCTTTACCGCTGATCTGCCGCTGACCTGCCACTGCCCGGTTAGGCCAGGCCGCACGTCTAGGCGCTGCCAGTGGCGATCGCTGTAGTGCGCTACCTCATCAGCCGTCGGCGGGCGGGTACCCACTAGGCTCATATCGCCTTTTAGCACATTCCAGAACTGCGGAAACTCATCAAGGCTCGTTTTTCTTAAGAACCGGCCCACTTGAGTAACGCGAGGGTCAGCCGTATTTTTAAAAATTAAGCCTTGAGCCTCGTTGGCAATCGTTGCCTTTAGCTCATCGGCGTTGCTCACCATCGAGCGAAACTTCCAAATGCGAAAAGGCTTTCCTTGCAGGCCAAAGCGCTCTTGAGAGTATAAAACTGGCCCCGCTGAGTCCAGGCAAATGGCGATCGCCACTGGCACATATAAAACGCACAGCATCGCTAGCCCGATCGCTGCACCCACAATGTCGATTAGCCGCTTTAGCGCCGAGCGAGTAGAAATATGAGGCATACGTGGGGAGGAAGGCCTATAAAGGCTAGCCTGAAGCGGGCTCTGCATAGCTGAGTAATGAGGCATGGCGCTAGGTAGTGGCATCGATCTTCTTGAATAGTTCATTGGAAAGCCATCAGTACCCATCCGTCGAAGCTGAGTACTTTTACCCAACTAGACTGCTTAAATTATAGTTAGTGCCCCAATCGTCTAGGCCTTTATACGTAACGTTGGCCCAAAACATAATCGGGATCACAACTAAGGCCTACTTTTGTAAAGGAATGATGAAGCAAAAGCAGGCCTTAATTTGTTTTATTCTTTGCGACATTCTTTGCAACATTGATGGAACTAAAGGGGCTTTAGGGTTTCGGTCATGGGTTAGAGTAGGGCAACACCATTTTGTGCCGCAGCGACCATGGTCAATTCCTTTCCCCGCCCACTTCAGAGCACAGGAGCGACTGGCATTTTGACTGGTATTTCAAAGGGCATTTTGGCTGACATTTCGCTGGTGTGGCAAAAGCAGCTAGCCATCGACCTGCCCGATCAGCCCACCAGCACTCACCAGGCGATCGCGCAGTGGCTAGTCGGCGAGCCCGAGCGCTTAGCGGCAATGAGCCCTGCTGAAGTCAAGCTCGCTCGCAGCGCGATGGACTACCGCTATCGCATTTTTATCTCTGGCTACTGGGGTCTATCGCCTGAAAAAGCCTACAAAAGGCTGCTTCAAAAGCTGGGCGGTCTTTTCCTAATTCGCAGCAAAGTTCGCACCTGGATTGCGCTGAGCCGCGATCGCAAGCGTGCCGTTAAGGACGTTCTGCAAGAAGTCATTCAAGAAATGCTGCAAAGCGATCGCCACATGCAGCAGCAAACCCAGTGGATTGGTCAATGCACCTCGCGGGCGAGTCTGCGGAACCTGCTCACGCTGGCCACTATTGAAGAATACTGTCTGCGGCCCATTCGCAATCAGCCGCTGCTGGTGTACCGCTTTGTGAATTATTTGAGGCGATCGCAGCGCGGCGGCATGACTCAGGTACCCAGCGCCGAACTCATCCAGCTCATCTCCGAAGAAATCGGCACCCCCGAAGCCGACGGCACCCTCAGCCTGCTAGATTTTGAGGCGCTAGACCGCTACGAAACGCAAAAAAGCTTTGAAGAACAGCAGGCCACCCGGCAAGTCGTAAAACAGCGCTTTGCCGAGTACCTCAGCGACAAGCTAGGCGAAACTGCCGTCCAGTGGCTAGAGCTTCACCTTCAAGGCCACGCCCAAGAGCACATCTCTCAGCAGCTCGGCCTCAACGTCCACGAAGCCTATCGCCTCCGCGAAAAAGTCAGCTATCACGCCATCCGCATTTTTACCCTTAAAGAGCAGCCCGATCTGGTCTTTTCCTGGCTCAAAACATCGCTTAAGCACAACAATTTGGGCCTTACTCCCACCGAATGGCAAGGCTATTTCAGCACGCTAGAAGCCTCTCAACAGCAAATGCTCACCGACTTCAAAGCTGGTAAAACCGTCAAACAAGTGGCGCAGTCCTTCGATCTTACCGAAAAGCAGGTCTTAAGCAAATGGGCAGACCTCTACCTAAAAGCCCAAGAAGCCCGAGCCATCCAAGCATCGGCATAGCCGCCGCTGCATCTCATCATCATTGTCATCGTATGGGCACACCCTCGTGGTTGCCCTCCAGTTCTGATTGCCCTCTAGCTGCCCTCTAGCTGCCTTCTAGCGGCCTCTACGTCTTAGCCCCCCTTCTCGCCTCCATGACCCGGCCAAAATTCAGCTTAAATTCCTTCAGGCCCACCAGCCCACCCGGCTCCGTATCCCAAGACGCGGACAGCACGCCATAGGTCAGCCCCAGCACGCCCAGGCCGAAGCAGCTCATCGTCACCAGCAGTACGGCCACGGATGGAAACTCTATAATCTGCCGACTCTGCAAATAATACGCTAAGAAAAATATTCCCACGCCCAAAAACACAGGCGCGCCTGACAGCACTGCCATCCGCCTCAGCATTCGCCGACTGACCGCCTCCGGAATTGCCCCGTCAGACTTGCGCACACGACCAGACTTGCGCACACGACCAGCGGAAACGCCCTTTGTAGCGGCCTTGTCTTTCGCTTTTTGACGGTTCTCAGCCAAAATTTCATCAGCCTTGGCTTGCGCCCTAGCCGACACCTGAGACTTCTTTTTGTCGCGCCCAGGCTCAAACGGCAGACCCGACCGGCCCGCTTTTTTATCAGATTTATCTTCAGACTCAGTCGCCATCTCAATCCCTACTTGAAACGGTTAAAGGCGAGCGAAAAGCTAGCCACCAGCCGGATCCTAACGACGAATGCCCAGTTTTAAAATCAAAGCCTTGTAGCGCTCTACATCTTGCTTGGTCAAATAAGCTAGCAGCCGCTTGCGCTGACCAATCATTTTCAGCAGGCCGCGACGAGAAGAATAGTCTTTCTTATTTTTTTGCAGATGCTGGCTGAGCGTACTAATGCGGTCAGTCAACATCGCAATCTGTACATCTACAGATCCGGTATCGGTTTCGTGAATCTGGTTCTCGGAGATTAGCTCCTGTTTGCGTTCCTGTAGCAAAGCCATAGTTGAAAAGTTCTATATACAGAGGCTTCCTATCGTAGCATGGCTATCCTCTTGCCCGCACATGCTCGGCACATTTGGAACTAAACAGACTTGCTTGATATCTCCACGGCCTCTGCGGGAATTAAAAAGAGGTAGTCAATCTCCTCATTCGTTCTGCAATGATTCAGGCTTTTCGGTCATTTTCTGTAGCCGCCCATCGCTCAGCAGGCCGCAGTTTTAAAAAGAATAACCTTCTCTCTCTATGTAAAAAGGGTCAGTGGCTAGCGGGCGGATTGTTGAGCGGTGGCCTGTTAGGACTTGGCCTGATCGGTGCGACGGCAGATGCTGCCTTTGCGATCGCCAACCCACCCAAAGCCCAAACGACCATATATCAAGCCTCTTCGCCCAAACCCGACCAGAGCCCGCTGGCCATCCAGTCGCTATACCGCGAGCTAGAAAACCTCACCGGGCGCGCCGAAAGTACCTATCTCTTCAGCCATGCCCAGAGCCAACCCACCCAGCTCCGGGCCGTTAACTCAACCCTCAACGCCAGCACCTCTCCTGCTCCGACGCCGCCTACTCCTTTACCTCCCCACCTCCAGGCTGCTCAACAGCTCCTCAACGACTGGCAAGATCTGGTTAGCCAGGGCGATTACGAAACGGCCCAAAGCCGCTGGCGAAGTGTCACCCAGTCTTTACGCACGGCTCAAGCTCAGCCCCAGCCAGCGGCGTCACCGCAAATAGCCAGTAGGCCCGCCCAGGCTGGCGTTCGCTCTACCTGGCTAGATCGCGAGACCATCGTTTCCGCAGGCTCTAAACAAGGCTTAGCCAAGGTCTTCGAGCGCCTTAAAGCCGCCGGTTTCAATACCGTTTTTGTTGAGGCTGTTAACGCGGGCTATCCTATTTATCCGAGTGCGATCGCGCCCGAGCGCAATCCCTTAATCAAAGGCTGGGATCCTTTGCAGGCTTCTGTCGAGCTGGGCAAAACCTATGGCATTGAGGTACATGCCTGGGTCTGGATCTTTGCCGCTGGCAATCGGGCGCACAATCCTTTGGTGGGCAAGCCTGCTAACTATCCTGGCCCCATCATTAGCGCCCATCCCGACTGGGCCGGTTTTGACAATCACGGCAATCTAATTATTCCGGGCCAAACCAAAACCTTCCTCGACCCGGCCAATCCTGAGGTTCGCAAGTACCTGTTCGATCTGCTTAGCGAAATTGCCGACCGCTACGACGTAGACGGCATCCAGTTCGACTACATCCGCTACCCTTTTCAAGATCCGGGTGCTAATCAACTGTTTGGCTATGGCAACGCTGCCCGCCGCCAGTTTCACGCCCTCACTGGCACCGACCCCATTAACCTTTCCCCTAAAAACAACGGCGACCAGCAGCAGGCTTATCTGTGGAACCAATGGACGGCTTTTCGCACGCAGCAAATTAGCACGTTTGTGGCTGAAGCTTCCCGCCGCCTGCGCCGACAAAAGCCAGGGCTAACGATTTCCGCTGCCGTTTTCGCTGACGATACCTATAAGCGCCAGCAAACCCTCCAGCAAGACTGGGAGGACTGGGCCGATCAGGGCTTAGTTGATTGGATTGTGCTAATGAGCTATGCCAGCAACACTCAGCGCTTTGCCGAACTGATCCGCCCCTGGGTGGTGGAATCTAGCTACCGCTCTACGCTGATTATTCCAGGTATTCGGCTGCTCAACCTGCCTACTGCTGTCGCCTCAGAACAGCTTCAGATGTTGCAGGACTTGCCCACTAGCGGCTATGCACTTTTTGCTGCTGACAACCTCACTGGCGATGTTCAAAAAATGCTGGCGACTACTCAGGGCGGTGGCGATCAGGCGGCGGTTTCGACGCGGGACAATTATGCGATTGCTTCTGCTCGCTATCAGTCGCTTCAGCAGGAGTGGAACTGGCTGCTCACCAATCAACAAATTAAGGGTGACCCGCATCGGCTGGAGCAGTGGGTAAATGAGGTGAACCAGATTGGCGTGAGCTTAGATGAATTGGCGTCTACGCCTTCACCGAGAGAATTGCGGCAGGTAAAGGTGCGCCTGAGCACTTTGGAGAAAACGATTGCTAGCAGCCTAATGGTGGATGCGGCAAGTGCGCCCTATCGCCTGCGCACCTGGCAAAATCGCCTCACGGCTATTGATCGGCTGCTAGCCTACGATGAGGGCAGATTATCTAACTCGTAAGGCTAGTCCTAGTGTCTATATCTATAATAAATAGATAGCGAAAGGAGAGACGGCGTGATGGTCATGGTAGCAACCAGCGATACAAAACTAGGTTTACCTGCTCTAGAGAATGGCGATCGCCTAACCCGTCATGAATTTGAGATTCGCTATGCAGCAATGCCCGATCTTAAAAAAGCAGAGTTAATTGAAGGAGTCGTTTACTTGGCATCTTCCGCTCGTGCCGGAAACCATGCTTTGCCCCATGGCAACATTATGACTTGGCTAGGCGTGTACAGCGTGTTCACAGCCGGTGTGAACATCTACGACAATGCGACTGTTCGATTAGAGGGTGCTAATGAGCCCCAGCCAGACGCGCTGCTGCGTATAGATGAGGATAAAGGGGATAGCTCGCGGGTTGGCAGCGATGACTATATTGAAGGTGCGCCGAAGCTTGTCGTGGAGATTGCGGCAAGCAGCGCTTCTTACGATTTGTATGATAAAAAAATGGCTTATCAGCGCAGCGGTATACAGGAGTATATCGTTTGGAATTCTACAGAAAGAACGATTAGCTGGTTTGTTTTGCGCTCGGGTAAGTACATAGCGTTAGAGCCCGACGAGTCAGGAATTACGCGCAGTCAGGTATTTCCTGGGCTATGGCTGAATGTGGATGCTTTGGTAGCTGAAGAGTTGGTTCAAGTTTACGAGACTTTGCAGGCGGGATTAAGTGACCCATCTCATCAAGCGTTTCTTGATACACTCAGTGCCTGACAGAGAAACTATTCATACACCTAGCCCAAGGCAAATCCCCTCCTCGGAGGGGTGCCCGCAGGGTGGGGTGGGTCTCCGCAATTCTACAGTCTCTAACAAAATAATTGACACATTCCAAAGACGGCGATACGCTAACTTACAAGGCTATTGCCACGAGGCAACTGCCGCCCGCCCGAAAAATTTAGCCGTTGTCGGTATTGGTTCGCAGCCAACACCGACAACTGACCTCGAAACTGACCTAACCAGTTCAGAGGCTATTGGCATCATGCCATAGCCACCCTGACCCTTGGCAAGTTAGAGTGGCTTTATTTTTCGTGGCTTTCTTCACTACCCTCATCGGAGAAACCCATGAAACCCTTGTCTTTTATAGGCGATCAGCCCTCTGATCGTCTAGCAGCGCCTAGCCAAATTTCGCCTTCGACGCTGCGCCAGCTCACGCCCCACGGAAGCCCTCAACGAGAACCCATCCGCCACATCCTGCTAGGCTCTCCCGCCGCCGTCCGCCAAACCATTCACTTGCTGCATACGCTCAGCTACGCCGAAGCGGTTCTTTGGAGCCCCATTTTGACTACTGAAGAACCGCTAATTATTACGCCTGCTCAGGGTGAGGCGATGAGCCTGCTGAGAAAGTATTTATAGATTCTGCTATATCAACCAAACATGATAGGACTGAGATTGAACAGGGCAACCTAGCCTATGTACAGACTAGGAAACCTCTAGCGCCCTATGGAGCCATCCAAGCACTATTTACGTATCGAAGCGGGCCGAACAGAAGCTCAATACTGGCGAGACGTTTGGCGGTATCGAGAGCTGTTTTACTTCCTGGCCTGGCGAGACATTCTTGTGCGCTATAAGCAAACTTTTATTGGTGTTGCTTGGGCTCTAGTCCGTCCTTTTTTGACCATGGTGGTGTTCACTATTGTGTTTGGCCAGCTAGCCAAACTTCCCTCTGATGGCGATACGCCTTATCCTATCCTGGTGTTCTCGGCAATGCTTCCCTGGCAGTTTTTTGCTAGTGCCCTATCGGAATGCAGCAGCAGTCTTATTAGCAACGCCAACCTGATCTCGAAAGTTTACTTTCCTCGCCTGGTTGTCCCTACTAGCGCAGTTATTGTTAGCTTTGTCGATTTCCTAATTTCAGGAATCATATTGCTAGGGCTTATGGCCTGGTATAGCTTTGTTCCTGGCTGGCGAATTTTAATGCTGCCTATTTTCACGCTGATTGCTTTTGCTGCCGCTATGGGCGGCGGCTTATGGTTGGCTGCGTTAAACGTCAAATATCGTGACTTTCGATATATTGTTCCATTTATTGTTCAGTTTGGTCTTTACATTTCACCAGTAGGATTCAGTAGTAACGTTGTTCCGCAGCAGTGGCGTTTGCTTTACTCGCTGAATCCTATGGTTGGTGTAATAGATGGCTTTCGCTGGGCGATATTAGGCGATAGTGCAGAACCCTATTGGTTGGGATTTTCTGTTTCAACAGCGTTGGTAATCGTTATGCTGCTCAGCGGTATTACTTACTTTCGTCGTATGGAACGTACTTTTGCGGATGTAATTTAGGCCATGTCTGACACTATCATTCGAGTCGAGAACCTAAGTAAAAAGTATCAGCTCAATCACAAGCAATCTGAAAAGTACGTTGCCCTGCGTGATGTGTTGGCAAATCGTGCAAAGCAGTTAAAAGGCCGTTTGTTGGGTTCTGGAGAAGAAACTAGCCAAGGTCAAGAGGATTTTTGGGCTCTTAAAGATGTCTCTTTTGAGGTTAAGAGGGGCGATCGCGTTGGCATTATTGGCCGTAATGGAGCAGGAAAATCAACGCTGCTAAAAATTCTGAGTCGGATTACGGAGCCGACTGAGGGACGAATTGACATTAATGGTCGTGTAGCTAGCCTGCTAGAGGTAGGCACCGGCTTTCATCCGGAGCTAACAGGACGAGAGAATATCTATCTGAATGGTGCCATTCTGGGAATGGGTCGAGTAGAGATTAGGCGAAAGTTTGATGAAATAGTGAATTTCGCTGAAGTTGAAAGATTTTTAGATACACCTGTTAAACGCTACAGCAGTGGGATGTATGTGCGGTTAGCGTTCGCAGTAGCAGCGCATTTAGAGCCAGAAATTTTGGTTGTGGACGAAGTGTTAGCAGTCGGAGATTTAGAATTTCAGAAAAAATGTTTGGGAAAAATGGAAGATGTAAGCAGGGAAGGCAGGACTGTCATCTTTGTAAGTCATACCATGGGTGCGGTTATTTCCCTTTGCAACAGGGCTTTTCTACTAAAGCAAGGTAGCTGCATCAGAGATGATACCGTCGATAAAGTTGTTGCTGAATATATATCTAGTGGAAGCCTCACAAATGGAGAAATTTGCGATACTAGTCCCCTAGATGAAAATAAAAAGCTGAAAATCAGAAAGATCCGCTTGGTAGATAGTTACGGAAATGTTTCTACTGAAATTGACTCACGCACTAATATCTTTCTAGAGATTGATTTTGAGATTTTTACAGCCGGACGAAACTACAGTGTCAGCTTTGAAGTTTCTAGTATTCGTTACGGTTGTATATTCACCAGTACTTTTTGGGATGCGAAGCCACAAGAACTTGGGGAGAAGTATTTC
>JBGTGK010000148.1:0-11313 GCA_041746795.1 Phormidesmis sp. | reverse complement strand
AGCAAGCTGATGGGCTTTGTTGACGACGTAGAATTTTATGCGCCGCCTGGAGAATCTGTTATTCATACGCGCACGGCAGCCCGCTTAGGTAAGTCCGACCTGGGCGCGAACCGCAAGCGCACCGAAGAAATTCGCACCCGGTTTGCAGCGGCTAGCTAGTGTCATCCCAGTCAGCTTAATCACAGCAATTCTCATTATGAAAGTCATTCTTGCTCAAGCAGCAATTTGAATGCTTGAAACCCTCATTCTACCGTTTTGAGATTTGGCCTAAACCTCATTTCAAAGTCAGATTCTAGTACAAATGTTTTAAAGTGAGAACTGCTGGCTTAATCACTAGGGCTGTCAACCAAGGCACCGCCGATGTACGATAAGTAAAAATTATCGTCACTATTGCCGCATACTTTCAATGGTCAACACTATTGCCGTAGAACCAGCAGCCCAATATCTCTCTATTCCATTAGATATAGGCGATCGCCTGAAAGAGGGAAATCATCAGGAGTTCGTGCTGGCTGCAATGGACATTGGCACCAATTCAGTGCATATGGTGATTGCTGGTATTGATGCGTCTTTGCCTTCGTTCAATATCATCGGCAAAGAGAAAGAAACGGTGCGACTCGGCGAGTTTTGCCAAAGTACCGACCAGAGCACCGACCAGAACACTGGCAACCTCACAGATGAAGCAATGAGCCGCTGTATCTCAGCGCTTAAGCGCTGCCTGAAAATTGCCGAAAGGTTTAACGCCGATGATATTGTTGCAGTCGCCACCAGCGCAGTCAGAGAAGCAGGCAACGGTCAGACGTTTATTGACCGGGTAAAAGCTGAAGTCGGCCTATCTGTAAATCTGATTTCGGGCACTGAAGAAGCTCGGCGCATCTATTTAGGTGCCATATCGGGGATGGAGCTAAAGGGCAAACCTCACGCTGTGATTGATATTGGGGGAGGCTCTACGGAAATCATCTTAGGCAGAGGCGGGCCACCTGACTTTTTAAGCAGCAGTAAAGTGGGCGCGGTGCGCCTAACGGCCCGATTTGTTTCAACCGATCCGCTCAGCAAGCGGGAATACGAGTATTTAAAGGCTTACGTTCGCGGCATTTTAGAGCCCACGATTGACCAGCTCAAGCGAAAGCTAGCCAAGCGGATTGAGGGGCGCATTGAAGAAGGTATTGAGGAGCGCATTGAGGAAGGCGAGTCGCCGGATGAGCCACTGCGACTGATCGGCACATCTGGCACGATAGAGTGTCTGGCAGTTTTATCAGCCATGGAAAAAACTGGCGTCGAGCCCGATCCGCTTAACGGTTACCTGCTTACCTATGACGAACTTAGCCAGTGGGTCGCTCGGCTGCGCAAGCTGACCTATGACGAAAGGCTGGCGCTGCCTGGGATGAACGATAGACGCGCTGAGATTATTGTCTCCGGGGCGATTATTTTGTACATGGCGATGAGGCTGCTGAACGTAGATGAGCTGACGATTTGTGAGCGAGCCTTAAGAGAGGGCGTGGTGGTCGATTGGATGTTGACCCACGGCCTGATTGAGAACCGGATGGCGTTTCAGGATTCTGTGCGCGATCGCTCTATCCAAAAGCTTGCCCGCAAGTACAAAGCCGACGGCGATCGCGTTGCCAAGCTTGCCACAGACCTGTTCGATCAAACCCAGGGCATTTTGCACGAGTTAGGTTCTTTAGAGAGAGAATATCTACGCGCCGCCGCGATACTACACAACAGCGGACACTACATCAGCCATTCGGCGCATCACAAGCACTCTTACTATCTCATTCGCAACGGCGGGCTGTTGGGCTTTACAGAAACTGAAGTAGAGATTATTGCCAACATTGCTCGCTATCATCGCAAGAGCCAGCCCAAGCGCCGCCATGAGGGTTACAACAATCTACCGACTAAGCAAGATCGTCAGAGGGTTGACCAGCTCGGGGCGATCTTACGGGTTGCAGTCGCCTTAGATCGGGGGCGAAGTGGCGCAATTTCAAGCATCAGCACTCAATACGACGCTAGCGAAAAAGTTCTTACCCTTACATTGACACCCGTTCGCGCAGACAACAGCTGCGAGCTAGAGCTATGGAATATCGACTATAAGAAAGCTTGGCTGGAAGAGGTTTTTGGGATTTGTCTTAAAGCACAGCTAGCAGCTTCCATCGCTACTTCCTAAAATACAGATAAAAAGTTTTTCAGTGCAGCAAACGGCGCTTCTTTTCGCCAAATCATTACAAGTTCAATAGTCGGTGTAGGCTCAACAAATCGGCGATACTTAGCGGGGGCTGAGCCACATGCAGACTGTCGGCGGCGTGACCAAAGTAGCAGCTCATCGGCTACCACAAGGAAGTAGCGCAGCTGTCGTAGGTTCATTTCAAGACACAGCGGTGATACTTTAAAAGTATCAGAACGGTCTGATAAATATATTGGACGTTTACAAAAAGCTTACTTTAGAGTTATAGATATCCTGCAACAATGACGCGCTATGAATTGGAATGCCGCCTGTTATCAGCAACAGCACAGCTACGTTTGGCAGCATGGAGAGAGTTTGCTCGCGCAGCTAAATCCTCAGAGAGATGAGCGCATTTTAGACTTGTGCTGCGGTACGGGGCAGCTGACCGAACAAATCGCGGCGAGTGGCGCAGAGGTGATTGGGATAGATAGCGATCGCGCCATGATCACCCAAGCTCAAACCAACTATCCTCACATCCCCTTTCAAGTCGCCAATGCCGCCAGCTTTCAACTGCCTGAACTCCCTGAACTCTCTGAACCGATGGACGCGGTCTTTTCCAATGCCGTGCTGCACTGGGTGCCACAGGCAGAAGCAGCGGCCCGATGTATCGCAGCGGCACTCAAACCCGGCGGACGATTTGTGGCCGAGCTGGGTGGGAAAGGCAACGTTCAAGCTATCCTGACCTCGCTAGAGCAGGTGAGCGGACGAGCAGACCTCAACCCCTGGTACTTTCCCAGCTTAGGAGAGTATGCCGGACTGCTCGAACAAGCGGGGCTTGAAGTGACGTTTGCCCACCTGTTCGACCGACCCACAAACCTCGGAAAGGCTGGTTTGGCCGGGTGGTTGGAAATGTTCAGCCAGCGGTTTTTTGCCGATCTGTCAGCGGCACAGTGGGCACAAACGGTAGCGGCTGTTGAGGCTAACGCCCGTCAGCTTTGTCAAAACGGAGAGTGGATTGCAGACTATCGGCGACTGAGAATAGTGGCGATTAAATGTTAGCGCTGGGTGGCGGCATTATGAGATTTTTGGGCGTTTGGCCAGTAGGTAACAACCCAGTAGGTAACAACAGGGGACTTTGGGTTAAATACCGTCCTTTTGTTCGGTGCGGCGATGTTGGCAGGAGAAATTAACGCGACTGCGGGGGGTAGCGGCCTTACTCTTTACTTTTTTATAGCCGCTTAGCACCGGTTTCTTGCTGTAAAGCAAGGTATTAGAAGCGGTGTTAAAAGGCTAGCTGGTCAGACAATAGTCCTTTTAGCATCCCTTGTTCGCTTTTGCCTTGAGGGCTCGTGGTGACGACGGTGGCTCCGGTAATCCAGGTTAGCGTGTCTATCAATTCTAAACCCGCGCGCTCTTTACCAGCGCGATCGCTGTACAGAAAAATCTTAGGATTTAACGCATGAGGAGAAGCAGAATTATGAGCAAACCATGCTTTTAGCTGGTCGACATAGGTGCCCAACGTTTTTAGGCTGAAGTCGCCGCTGGCAAAGTGCAGGATACCAGGAGAAGCGTTAGCAATGATATGCAGGCTGACGAGAGGAACAGGTGAGTTATGGAGGGCGGCTGTAATTTGCGCGATCGCATCTTGGTTAGCGTCCAGTACGAGCACTTCGGCACCCGGTAGCGCTGCTGCGGCTAGCCGGTCGCAGTCAACCTCGCCTCGATCGATTACCACCAACATGCCTTGACCGCTGCCGGTATTATTTTCAGACTGAGCCATATAGGAGAAGATGCCAAAAACTAAACGCGTCTCCAAAATTCCCCGGTAGCCAGACGTATAAAACGAATGAAGCTACCGAACATTTGCGTTTTTTTGATAACAGCAACGAAAATCTAGAGAACTACTTATAGTAGACGGCTCAGCTAGTTGCCAAAGATCTGAGGAACGCGCAACTTCACCATATATTTTTGCTATTGACTTTTTTTGACTACAGAATGCAAAACTTCCTGTTGAATGCATTGCTTCATCTAGACGGCGACCGGAAGATGATGGTCAAGCAGAGGGTTAATAGCCACAGGTAAAATGGATTGACTACAATCAAGCAGATCGCCTGCTCGTATCCTGCCCGTATCCTTTGGCTTTTCATCGAATGCTCTATCGTCGCTTTGGTCGAACTGAACTGCAAATGCCCGTTTTCTCCTGTGGGGGAATGCGCTATCAGCACTCCTGGCAGGACGTGCCGCCTGCTGATATTCCTCAAAAGAATCAGGAGAACTTAGAGGCGACGATTCACCGGGCCTTGGAGTTGGGAATTAATCATATTGAAACGGCTCGGGGCTATGGCACATCTGAAATTCAGCTGGGGAAGGTGCTGCCGACTTTTGAGCGCGATCGCCTGATCGTTCAAACCAAAGTTTCTCCCAAGCCAAACCCCAAAGACTTCTTGGAAACCATTGAAAATTCTTTAGATAATCTCAATTTGGATTATATAGACCTGCTGGGTTTTCACGGCATCAACAATGCTGAAACGCTGAAGCACAGCATTCGCCCCGGTGGCTGCATTGAGGTGGCTAGGCAGCTACAGGCCGAGGGCAAAGTTCGGCACATTGGCTTTTCTACCCACGGCCCTACGCAGGTCATTGTCGATGCAATAGAAAGCGATTTATTCGACTATGTAAACGTTCACTGGTACTACATTTTTCAGGATAACTGGCGCGCTATCGAAGCGGCTACCGAGCACGATATGGGCGTTTTTATCATCAGCCCTTCGGACAAAGGCGGGCATTTATATGCACCGCCGCAGCGCCTGATAGATCTGTGCTCGCCGCTGAGCCCGATGGTGTTTAACGATCTTTTTTGCCTGAGTCATCCGCAGGTGCATACGCTGAGCTTGGGTGCGGCCGCGCCGACGGATTTTGATGAGCATTTGCAGGTGCTGCCTTTGCTTGAGCGAGCAGACGAGCTGCTGCCGCCGATTTTAGAAAAACTGGAGGCGCGCGCGATTGGGGCTTTGGGTGAAAGCTGGTATCGTACCTGGCATGAGGGCTTACCGGATATTCAGGCGACGCCGGGGAATGTAAATATTGCGATCGCGCTCTGGCTGGGCAACTTAGCTGACGCTTTTGATCTGAAGGAATATGCGATCGCTCGCTACAATCTCCTTGGCGGCGCTAGCCACTGGTTTCCAGGTAACAGGGCCGATCGGCTCAGCGAGCTAGATTTGACCGATAGCCTACGCAACAGTCCTCACGCGAAAACCATTCCTGACCGGCTGGCCAGAGTTCATGAGATGCTAGGCGACAAGCCTGTCAAACGGCTCTCGCAGCAATAAACGGTTCAACTTGCCCCTCTCCTCCACTCCACTCCTTTTCTCCTCCACTCCACTCCTCTTTTCCTCCACTCCACTCCTCTTTTCCTCTCCTCCACCATGGTCGCCCACGCCGCAAAATTTCAGGGCCAATCCGCCCTCCTCTCACGAGAACTGCTAGCCTACTACCGCAGGGTCAGCGAGTCACCGCTCACCGTCGTAGACATAGAAACGACCGGTGCCCTTGGCCATAACGCTCGCATCATCGAAGTCTCGATTCTAAAAGCCAGCCTCGCTACCGGCTTAGAGCATCAAGAGACCCATATGATTAACCCTAAAGTGAAAATCCCAGAATTTATCACTAACATCACCGGGATTACCCCCGAAATGGTATACCCCTCCCCGCCGCCAGAAGAAGTCTGGCCGCAGTGCCTGCCCGTTTTACAAGAAGAACGCGTCTTCACCGCTCACAATATAGACTTTGACTACGCCTTTATTCGCACTGAGTACAAGCGCCTCGGCGTTCGCTTTTACAAGCCACCGCTGCAAAAGCTTTGCACGGTCATCCTCTCTCGGATGCTGCTCGCCGATTTGCCTTCTCGCAGCCTGCCAAACCTGATTAAGCACTTCAACTTTGATATTGCCACCTCCCACCGCGCCGCCGCCGACACCGAAGCCTGCTGGCTCTTAGCCAAACTTCTATTGAGCCAAATTCAAAACGAAGACGATGAAACCCTGCTCAGACGCTTTGGGCAGCAGTGGATTCGCTTGCAGGATGCCGCCAAAATTTTGAACTGCCGCAAAGAGGAGGCGCAGCAAAGGTTAGACACCGCTCAAGTAGAGAGCCGCCTCTCTTTCAAACGCAAGCTGCCAATGTATCGCCGTTGGGACGTAGAGCGGTTTTACTACGAGCAAATTGAACAGCAAGATCGTCAAATGTCACTGCTGGAATTCTAAAAAGCCTCCCTCTAGAAAAATTTCCCTCTGAGAAACTTCCTATAGAGAGATGGATCATCGGACCGCTGTTGCTATGCTAAAAATTGTAGAATTTTTGTGGTAATTAGCTATGCCTGAGACGCCTGAAACAGATAAAGCCAAGTACTCTTGGAAAGGCAGTTGGGATGCCGGTACGGCGCTGATGATTTTGGCGGGCGTGCTGACAGTTGTTCTATTTGCTGCTGGTTTTTCTGGCTAACTGCTCAAGTTAGCGGTTGCAGCGGGCAGACAAGATGCCTATCTTAACAAAGTGAATCTTTTCTGTTTGTCCTTGTGGCCCAAATGCGCTTATCTGAAGACAATGAAACCGCCAGCCCCAGCGTGAATATTTTGCCAATGATCGACGTGATTTTCGCGATCTTGGCATTTTTTATTATGTCTACTCTGTATCTGACGAAAGCTGAAGGACTGCCGGTAAATCTGCCTCAGGCAGTGACCTCAACGCCGCAAAACCCTATAGACGTGACGCTGACGATTACGTCGGGCGGAGAGCTATATTTAGGAAACGATGCCGTAGCGCTGGCGGATTTGGCTGACCAAGTGCGAAAAATTGCGGCTGAACGCTCCATATTGGTCACCATTCGCGCCGATGAAACGGTCAACTTAGGACGAGTCGTTGCCGCAATGGATCAGCTGCGTCAGGTGGACGGCGTGAAGCTAGGCATTGCGACGACTCAGCCATAGCACCGGCTATCTCAGTTGTTTCATGGGGCCTTTCTATTTTCGCGTTGTTTTCGCGTTGGAGGTTATGCAGTACAGTAATGCGCATGAACAGCGCTCTATCCAACAGATCCAACAGATCCAGCAGCCATTTCAGCCGCTTCAGCCATAGACCGGTTGCCATCGACTTATTTGCAGGCGCTGGTGGCTTGAGTTTGGGGTTTGAGCAGGCAGGATTTGACGTGCCGGTCGCCGTGGAGCTAGACCCGGTACATGCGGCAGTTCATCAGTTTAATTTTCCTCGGTGCAAGCTGATGCCTTGCTCAGTGGCAGCGGTTAGCGGGAAAAAGATTCGCTTGGCGGCGGGACTCTCTGACCAGCAGCCTGTAGCGGTTGTGATCGGCGGCGCACCCTGTCAGGGGTTTTCAGTCATGGGCAGGCAATCGCCCACCGACCCCCGCAACGCCTTAGTCAAAGAATTTATCCGCATCGTCGCTGAGCTTCAGCCCAGCTACTTCGTTTTCGAGAATGTAAAAGGCCTCACCATCGGCCACCATCGCCCGGTACTCGACGCCATCATCACCCAGGTAGAAGCCATTGGCTACCGACTAATCGATCCCTGGCGGGTGCTGAATGCCTGCGACTACGGCGTTCCTCAAAGTCGAGAGCGGCTGTTCTTAATCGGCGCTAAGAAAAGGCTGCCGCTGCCAGCCTATCCCCTTAAGCAAGCCGAACAAATCACCTGTGCGGAGGCGCTGAGTGATTTGCCTGACGCTGAGCAGTTCGACGAGCTAGTAGATATAGATATAACTCGGGCATTGCTCGCAGAATCGCCGAGCGCCTATGCCAGCTTATTGCGCTGCGTATCGGATGAAGGGTGGCATTATGGCGATCCTCGTAGTTGGGACGCTAACTTATTGACCAACAGCATTCGGACCAATCATTCAAGGCGATCGCGCACCCGCTTTGCTAATACACCCCCCGGCACCCGCGAGCCGATTTCCCACTTCTATCGCCTCGCCGCTGATGGCCTCTCCACCACTCTTCGAGCAGGCACCGATTCAGCCAGAGGCTCCTTCACCAGCCCCAGACCCATTCACTACCGCTACGCTCGCTGCATTACCGTCCGCGAAATGGCGCGGCTTCACGGTTTTCCCGACTGGTTTCGCTTTCACAGCACTAAATGGCACGGTGCCCGGCAAATTGGTAATTCGGTGCCGCCGCCGTTGGGTAGAGCGATCGCCTCAGAAATCCTTAAGGCGCTAGGCCATTCTCCGACCAGCCCGCAGGGCACTTTACCTGCGGGTGATGACAGTCTGCTGACGATGGTGGCCTCTGAAGCAGCCAGCTATTGGGGAATTGAAAGCCCTATTCGGCAAAGGGATCGGGCTCTTAATTTAAATCGAATCAGTCAGGCGGCTACGTTTTAGGCTGAAACGGCGTATACGTGCCGCCCAAGCCTTCAACAATAGCTTTAGTGTTGGCAATAAACAATTTCTGATACGTATCGGCTTCGCTCCCCTTTTCGCCTAGCCCATCGGCAAACAGTTCCTGATCGGCGACTTTGACATTGGCCTCTTTCGCCACCGCGTCAATTAGCTTCGGGTTAATCTTGGCTTCTGCAAAAATCGTTGGCACATTGGTTGCCTCAATTTCTTTGACTAAGGTAGTCACCCCAGCTGGCGTTGCTTTTTCTTCGGTGCTGATGCCTTGCAAAGCGCCTACAACCGGGATGCCATACGCCTTAGAGTAGTAGCCAAACGCATCGTGAGTTGTCACTAACTTCCGTTGGGCTGCTGGAATGGTGGCAATTTCTGACTTGATCCAGGCATCAATTTGAGTCAGCTCATTCGTCACTTTCTCAGTATTTGCCGCGTAAAGAGAAGCATGGTTGGGTTCGAGTTGAGTCAGGTTTTTGCCAATCACTTCTGCAATTTTGGCACCCTCTTTAGCACTCTGAAACACATGCGGGTCAGTGACGGTTTGGCCATCGTCTTCAAACTTTTGCGGGGTGGGGACTGCTACTTCATGCACGGCAACTTTTGGAGCAGGGTTCGAGGTAGCTTGAATCATTTTGATGATCTGTGGTTCAAAGTTATAGCCGCCATACAAAATTAACTTTGCCTGCTCAATCGCTTTACTGTCTTCTGGATTAGGCACATACTCATGCGGGTCAGCGCCAGGAGCAATCAGGCATTTGAGGTCAATCGTATCGGTGGCAATCTGCCGGGTGACATCACAAACGTCGGTGCTGGTGGCGATCACGAGCGGGCGATCGCCCACAGATCCAGCGCTGCTCGTCTCAGATCCAGCGCTGCTCGTCTCAGAGGACGCCGAGCTAGGACTGGCAGCTTTAGTTTGGGACGTAGTGCCGCAGCCGCTTAAACCGACGATTAACGATAAAGCCGCAAGTCCTGCAATCTGACGGATTTGGGGGAAAAGTTGCTTACACAGCATAGCTATTTCACGAGTACAGTGTATTATGAGAACGATTATCATTCTAGGTTGCCATGCTAAAGGTTGAGCATCTCTTTGTCAATTACCGAAATGTCAAAGCACTCGAAGATGTCAGCTTCAACCTGCCGAAGGGAAAGCTGGTAGGGCTGTTAGGGCCTAACGGCGCGGGAAAAAGCACCTTGATTAAAGCACTGCTGGGGCTGATTCCGGTGCAGGCGGGCAGGGTGCTTTATCGGGATGCCTCTTTGCAGCAGCAGCGGCGGCAGGTCGCCTACGTCCCGCAGCGATCGCAAATTGATTGGGACTACCCCACCACGGTTTGGAATGTAGTGATGCTGGCTCGAACCGCCCATACCGGCTGGTTTCGTTCTCCAAATCGGCAGTCGGCAGAGATTGTTGAAGAGTCTTTGCGGCGAGTGGCGCTGCTAGATTTACGCGATCGCCCGATTGGCGAACTTTCGGGTGGGCAGCAGCAGCGAGTTTTTCTGGCCAGAGCGATCGCGCAGCAGGCCGATTTGCTGTTACTCGATGAACCCTTAGCCGCCGTAGACAAAAAGACAGAAGCTCTAATCTTTCAAATTTACGATGAGCTTAAAGCCGAGGGAAAAACGCTGTTGATTAGCTGTCATGAATGGGGTGGCATCTTAAACCATTACGATCAGCTAATGTTACTTAATCAACATCTGATTGCTTACGGTGCGCCTCAAGAAGTGATGACGCCTGCCAACCTCGAACAGGCCTATGGCATTGCGCCCCAACTCAGCCGTGCTCACGATGCGCTCGCAACCAGCTTTTTTTGTTAACCCCTTTTTACCCAACTGCTTATGCTGCAATGGTTACTAGAGCCGCTTAGCTTTGAATTTATGCGAAATGCCCTGATGGTAGGGATTCTTGTGGGCATCCTCTGTCCGGTTGTCGGGACTTATCTGCTGGTGCAGCGGATGGCGCTACTAGGAGATGTCATGGCACATTCAGTGCTGCCGGGATTAGCGATCGCCTTTTTTTGGAAAGTTAATATTCTCATTGGTGCCTTCATTTCCGGCATCATCAGCGCCTTTGTGATTGCCTGGATTCGCTCTCAAACTCGGGTTAAAGTAGACGCGGCCATGGCATTGACGTTTTCAAGTTTTTTTGCGCTAGGCGTGCTGCTGATTACCCTACTGCGAAACAAGCTAGATCTTGATAGCTTTCTGTTTGGCGATATTTTGGGCGTTACTCAGGGAGATGTCGCTCGCACCGCCATCATTACGGTAATTGTTCTATCTCTGATTCGATTATTTTACAAAGAACTATTCTTCTATACCTTTGATCGATTGGGCGCACAGGCGATCGGCTTACCCATCAATGGCATTTATCTAGGCTTGATGTCAGCCGTCACGCTGACGATTATTGCCAGTATGCAAACCGTTGGCGTGGTCTTGGTTGTAGCGCTGCTGGTAGGCCCATCCACCACGGCTTATTTGCTGGTGAAGGAACTGCACCAAGTGATGGGGCTCGGCGCAGTGATAGGCGTAGTGGCTAGCATCACGGGAATGTATACCAGCTACTACCTAAACGTACCGTCCGGGCCCTGTATTGTCTTAATCAGCTTTGGGTTCTTTTTGCTGGCAGTCCTATTTAGCCCTTCGCAAGGACTGCTGACCAAACCAGAGACGACGAATCGTCCAGTGAGGATATTTCGCCGCTCCAAATTTCGCTAATCTAATCGCCGATCTAAGCAAGGCGTCTGAGTAG
>JBGTGK010000147.1:0-24217 GCA_041746795.1 Phormidesmis sp. | reverse complement strand
TAAGTTCTCTTCGGTAATACCGCTTTCCGTTCCATCAAACATCTCATCTAGAACGGTGTCGTAGCTGGTCATGAGGGTACCGATAGGCAGCATTTGAGTGGTGATGTTCAAGCTGCGGGCCAGCTGCTGAGCATCGCTGATGGAGTGCTCGGAACTGTAGGGGGATGGCATCAGGATGCCGAGTACGTTTTCGGGGCCGAGGGCGGTGGCAGCGATCGCACTCACCAGAGCCGAATCCACCCCAACGCTCAGGCCAATCACCGCCTTGCTAAAGCCACACTTACGGGCATAGTCTTTTACGCCCAGCACTAGCGCCGCCCAAATCTCAGCATCGGTCTCTGGTGGCGTTGGTTTAATTTCTCCAGAGCGCAAATCTTGAGTGCGTGAGTCAAACTCTACAATCTGCAAGTCATCGGTAAAAGCCGCTGCTCGGCTGACCACCTTACCCTGAGCGCTGAAGCTGACGCTCTGCCCGTCAAAAATCAGATCGTCATTGCCCCCAACCTGATTGACATACACAATCGGACAGCGGTTTTGCTTGGCGGCGTGCGCAATCATATTCTCTCTGAGCGCTTGCTTGCCACAGGTAAAGGGCGAAGCCGACAGATTCACCACCAAATCGACGCCTTTAGCGACTAGCTCCTGAATCGGGTCAACCGGGTAAGCCCGTCTGCCCCAAAAAGATTCGCTGTTCCATAGGTCTTCGCAAATGGTGACCCCGATTTGCACAGGTCCGCCTGCGCTCTCACAGACAAAGCGGTTGGCCTCAGTGCCCGACTCAAAATAGCGATCTTCATCAAATACATCGTAGGTGGGCAGCAGCCGCTTATGGAAGACCGATTTTATCTGGTTTTCCTGTAAAAGAGCCACGCTGTTAAATATCGATTTCTCTCCTTTGCAAGCGGCGGCACTGTTGTTTTCGGCTAAGCCTATCAGCACTGTGAGACCCGGCGGCAAGGCTTTAGCGAGTTCGACCAATTGTTGCTTCATCTGTTGGATAAAGCTCGGTCGCATGAGTAAGTCTCGCGGTGGGTAGCCGCAGAGAGAGAGTTCAGGCGTGAGTAACAAGTCTGCCCCTGAGCGAGCGGCCTGCTCTGCTGCTGCGAGAATGCGCTGCGTATTGCCAGCTAAATCTCCAACGGTAGGGTTGATTTGAGCGATCGCAATTTTCATAGATAAAAGGCAGTAGTAGAAGAGCTGGATCGTCGCTTATAAGAAGACCATAGGCTTATCTTTGAGCGGTTCAAACGCCTCTGCGTCAAACCGATACAGACTGGCCGGTCGCCCAGCGCCGCGAGAGGTTTTTACCTTGGTATCTTGTAAAATGCCGAGCTTGAGCAGTCGGGTGCGAAAGTTAGAATAGTCAGAGAAATCTTCTCCCAGCACCGTGGCGTATAGCTGATAGACATCGCTGAGGATAAAGGTCTCGGGCAGCACGTCAAAAGCAACGGGGCTGTATTCGAGTTTGCTGCGCAGGCGCTGATAGCCGTAGGTAAGAATTTGATTGTGGTCAAAAGCGAGCTTGGGCACCCGGCTCAGCGGATACCAGGCAATGCCACTCACGCCATCGGCAATCAGCGCCGTATCTTCGTAGCGTACCAGCGCAAAATGGCTGACCGAAAGATAGCGTACGTTGTAAATATCTTCGGCTTCGCGGGGGTCTCGATTAGGCCCGCCAAAGGTAAAGAGCTGCTCTAAATAAAGATTGTTGACGCGAATTTTTTCGGTGAGTACTCGGTCGGCGGCGGCCTCTAACGATTCGCCAACGCGAACTAGCGTGCCGGGCAGGCTCCAGTAGCCATCAAATGGATTTTCATGGCGCATTACCAGCAGCACCAGCAGCCGATTTTGCTCAGTGTCTACCGAGAAGATCACGGTATCTACTCCCACCTTAAAGTCGGCAAGCTCGCTCTTATCCGCCGCCTGGCCCGTTTTCTGAACCGTTTTTGGGTTCGCTTTTGGGGTGTGGATCGCGATCGCCGTCAGCGGGGGCTTCATCGGCGTGTTGATATTTGAGCCTGTGATGTTTGTAGACATGGGTAGAGGTGGTGTTCGCTAATGTAGTCGCGGATAACGGCTGGAAGATCGTCAGGAACCTGGCTGCATTCGGGGGTGCGATAGCGGCTAGAGGCGATGTTGTGCTGCTGGGGAGGGCGCGCAATTGTCACGGTTGCCTGTTGCTGTAGCGCCGATAGCGCTGGCCCATAGATGGTATAGCCTGGTCTGGGAAACACGAGAATTTCTACCTGAGCAAAAATCTCTTTGGCCTGATACCACTTAGGCAGCTGTGAGACCAAATCAGCACCCACGACTAGGCTAAATTTTGCCTTTGGCCATATTTGGCGAGCGCGGGCGATCGAATAGATGCTGTAGCGATCGCTCAAACTCTGATACACCCCTACTCGCTTGGCGTCAGGCAACGTGTTGATTAGCAGCCTGAGCATTTCGGCGCGATCGCCCAGCGGCGACTGATTTTCTTTAAAGGGATTTTCAGCCGCCCATACCGCGACCTGATCGAACTCACGAGCAAGCCAGTCCAGGATACTTTGATGCCCGACGTGCGGTGGGTCAGCGCTAGTGCCGAATAAGGCCACCCGGTTGGGCTTTGTCCAAGGTTTCATGCTACGTCCCCCAATCGCCGAGTATCCTTCGTCAACCGCTCCAACCCATGCGAAATCGCAACCGGCAAAGATTCTGGATTGTCCAGCCGCCGCACCGCCAGCGGCAACGCGCTCACAGCAGTCGTCGTTTTTTGGGCAATGTCATCCAGGCTACGAGGATGAGCCAACCTTTGCCCAGCCGCCATCACGCGCCGCAGCAAAGGCTCTTCATCATCAGTAGACCCTTCAATACTCAGCCCCAGGCGATCGCCCACTATTTGCTCGCCCTCATAGCGGCGAAAAATCTGCTTACAGCCGGGATAGGTCATTTTGCCGCTGGACTCTTTCATCACAGGTGACCCATCAATATTGACAAGCTTATAAACCCCATTAACCGGAGCGCCCGTCACCAGCTTGGTACCTAGCCCATAGCCGTCAATGCAGGCATTGTTCTGTCGCAAGTCGGCAATGGCGTATTCATCCAGGTCACCACTGGCGAAAATAGGGACGTTAGGGAGATGCGATGGCAAAGCCCTGCTGAAAGCAGATCGCACCGCCCGAGAAACCTCAGCCAAATTGCCCGAATCAATCCGAACGCCACTTAAGGGCATGCCTTCAGCCACCTTTTTAGCCAATCGCTCGGCGGCTGCCACCGTATCGTAGGTATCTATTAATAAAGGAGCCCCTGGAAAGGTGCTGTGAAAAGCTTCAAAGCTATCGTCTTCACTGCCTTCTATCGCTGAAATAGCCATGACTAGCGCGTGCGCCATCGTGCCTACCGGCTTGCGGCCTAGCTTCAGCGCGGCCAAAACGTTGGATGTGGCATCAAGGCCACCTGCGATCGCTGCCCTAGCTGCCCAAAGCGATCCTTGAGGGCTAAAGGCTCGCCGGGTGCCAAACTCATAGAGGGTTGCATCTGGCCCGGCCACCTGCCTAAGTCGCGCTGCCCGCGTTGCAATCAGGGTCTGGTAGTTCAGCGTATTAAGCAGATAAGTTTCGGCAATTTGCGCCTGCCACAAAGGCGCTTCTATCCGCAGCATTGGCTCATTGGCAAAAACTGGCGTTCCTTCAGGCACCGCCCATACATCGCCTTCAAACCTGAAGTTTTCCAGCAGTTTCCAAAAGCTATCAGGCGCGTGCTTAAAAATGCCGGTCTCTTGCAGGTGCAAAATCTGCACGGGGCTAAAGCTCAGGTTCTCTAGATACTCTACTCCTTGCTCCAATCCCATTGCGACCAAGTATCCATAGCCTTCGGGCAGCTTGCGGGTAAACAGCTCAAAGCTAGCCGGTCGCTGATGCAGCCCCTCGTTGACATAGCAGGCCGACATGGTTAGCTGATACAAATCGGTGAGCAGCCCATATTCGTCAGCGCCGACAGAAAGTGATTCGACAGCCTTGATTGGGATCTCGCTGCTGTCACTTCTCCTGTCGTCTCTTCGGTCATTTCTGGGGACATTTCTAGAGACAGAAGCCTTAACAAAACCGTCTTGCGTAAAAACCATAGGTTGGGAGCGCGTGAACGCTGCTGTTCGATTACTTATGGTCATTTTAACCATAAGTAAAGGATAAATGTCATCGGTCTTGTCGTAATTTATATCTAAACCCTGTGTTTTTGGCAAGGCATCAGCGGATGAAAACTTATTAAAAACTAGGCCTAAGCGAGCTATGGAGGCCTCTCTGCTTTAAGTAGTTCAAAAACTATAGGTAGAAATAAAAATATTAGATATTCTGTTAATCGCCGGATTTTATTTGGTAAAGCAGACCAAAACATAGGCAGTGGCTCAGGTCTACGACGAAAAATCTAAAGTATTGTAAGAGGTGGCTCTGGCAACATACTTGAGACCCTGCCTGAGAACATTCTTGAGAACACATTTTAGAACAAGCTTCAAAACTTTATGAAACCCGCCTTAGATGGCCCTTCGGCTGAACCGACATGGATGACCGTAATCCGCTTGCTGCGGTGGGATAAGCCTGCCGGACGATTAATTTTGATGATACCTGCGCTGTGGGCATTTGTGCTGGCGCTCAGCGGTGTGCCCACAGCCGAATGGCTAGAGAAACTGCCGCTTGTGGGTGTGATCGTGCTAGGCACTTTAGCGACTAGTGCGGGCGGCTGTGTGGTGAACGACCTGTGGGATCGCGATATCGACACGCAGGTAGAACGTACGCGCACCCGACCGCTCGCCGCGAAGGCGCTGTCCTTAAAAGTCGGGATTGGCGTTGCCTTAGTGGCGTTTTTTTGCGCTTGGGGACTATCCTTTTATCTCAATCCGCTGAGCTTTTGGCTGTGTGTCGCGGCTGTGCCTGTGATTGTGCTCTATCCTCTGGCAAAGCGCGTTTTTCCGGTGCCGCAGCTGGTGCTTTCGGTGGCTTGGGGGTTTGCAGTGCTGATTAGCTGGAGTGCGGTGACCAGTGCGATCACCCCCTCTACCTGGCTACTGTGGGGCGCGACCGTCTTCTGGACGATGGGCTTTGACACGGTATATGCCATTCCCGATAGAGCGTTTGACCGCAAGCTAGGGATCAATTCCAGCGCGCTCTTTTTCGGCAGGCGATCCCCTCAGGCCGTGGGTCTATTTTTTGCAGGCACTACGATCATGCTGGCCTGGCTTGGCATTGCCCTGCCGCTTGGCGTTTTTTACTGGCTCTCATTGGCGGTGGCTACTTACCTCTGGTATCGCCAGTATCGTCAGCTATCGCGCGGGCCAAAGTTTGCCAAGGTGTTTGGCCATATTTTTCGCCAAAACGTCACGATTGGCTTCATCTTGCTGACGGGCATGACGCTATCTGTGTTGCTGGGTATATAGGCCTTCCTCGTTCATCGTTAACACCTCATCCTTTCTCTATTTAATATGTGGCTCCTTTTCGCCTCCCTCACTGCTTTGTTCGAGGCCTGCAAAGATGCTACGGGAAAGCAGAGCCTAAAAACATTAGATGAATATTCGGTGCTGTTCGGCTTCATGGCAGTGGGTGTCGTGCTGCTGTACCCGGTGCTATGGCTTTCGGGGGGCGTGCCGGTTTTAAAACCAGGCTTTTGGTGGGCGCTGCTGATTGGCGGAGGGCTCAATATATTGGCTTTTACGCTGTACGTGCGGGCGCTGAAGCTGGCGGATTTATCGCTGACGGTGCCCTTGGTGACGCTGACGCCGCTGTTTTTGCTGGTAACGTCGCCGCTGATTGTGCAGGAATGGCCTACTCGGGCTGATGGTGTGGGTGTGGTTCTTTTGGTGGTTGGTTCTTACGTTTTGAATTTGAAAGCTGGTGGGGGAACTGGGGGGAGGCGGGCAGTGCCCACCCTCCGGAATGATCGGGGGGTGGGCGGGATTTGGAAGCCGCTGGTGGCAATGGCGGGTAATCCGGGCAGTCGGCTGATGCTGTGCATGGCGTTTATTTGGAGCATCACTTCTAACTTTGATAAAATTGGCGTGCTTAATTCTTCGCCGCTGTTTTGGGCTTTTTCACTGTTTTGCGCGATCGCAGCCGGGATGCTTCCTTTCGTGCTTCAGCAGGGGCGGGGCTTTGCGCCGCTGATCGTGCAGTGGCGGCTGCTGACGGTGATGGGGGGATTTAATGCGATCGCCATAACCTTTCAAATGCTGGCACTGACGATGGCTCCCGTCGCCCAGGTGATTGCTGTCAAGCGTATGAGCGCCCTATTGTCTGTGCTGTTCGGTCATTTTTTTTCAAAGAAAAAGGACTTCGAGAGCGGCTATTCGGCGCAGCCATTATGGTTACAGGCGTTGTGGTTATGGCGCTGAGCTAGCCGTGAATAAGCACCTATAACAAATTATGATGAGATTACTTACAATCAAACGTGATCTAATTTCGAATCCGCTATAAGATGAAAAGTGAAGAACTCGATATCGGTTACAGGTTTGCTTTTTCTGTCTAAAGGGTTTCCCTTGATTTACACAGGCTTCCGTCCGACATATCATTCTCAATACCCTGTTTTAATTTTTGGAGACTATTTATGGGCGTTTATGTAGGGAATCTTTCCTATGACGTGACAGAAGCTGACCTGAACGGCGTCTTCGCCGAGTATGGCACTGTCAAGCGCGTCACCTTGCCAACCGATCGTGAGACTGGCCGCGTACGCGGTTTTGCCTTCGTTGATCTAGGCAGCGACAGTGAAGAAGATGCAGCCATTGAAGCGCTTGATGGCGCTGAATGGATGGGCCGCGACCTCAAGGTCAACAAAGCGAAGCCTCGCGAAAGTAACCGTCGCTAACCTGCATTTGAAAATTTCTATCAGACATTTCTTCAAGACATTGCTCAAAACATCGCTATGCCGGTATGCTCAGCGCGAAGCTGACTAATTAAGTAACTCAACTTGCCTTGGATTCTTAAGAGTTCAAGGCTTGAGCTGTTTATTTAGCTAAAGCTGAAGAGCTGAGAAACTGCATAGTTAGTGGCTAATGTAGAAATGCATTGAAGCCTTTCACCTCTACACTTTCCAATTTTTTCAATTTCAGGAGTTAATCGAATGGGCGTTTATGTAGGAAACCTTTCCTATGACGTAACAGAGGCCGACCTAAACGGCGTCTTTGCTGAGCATGGCACCGTAAAGCGTGTCACGCTTCCAACTGACCGTGAGACAGGCCGTATACGCGGTTTTGCCTTTGTTGATCTAGGTAGCGATGCTGAAGAGCAGGCCGCCATTGACGCGCTAGACGGCGCTGAGTGGATGGGCCGCGACCTCAAGGTCAACAAAGCGAAGCCTCGCGAGCCTCGCTAAATCTCTCTAGACGCAACGTTGCTCACTCACTTACTGCTCAATCGCTTATATAGCCGAACTGAGCAGCTAAATAGCTAGATTCACCTAAGCTCTTGGGTTTTCGAGAGTCCAAGAGTTTTGCTTTCACTTAAGTTAGGAAAATATCCGATCAAAAAGTCTTGCTGTTAGCGGGTACACACGCTTCAAAAGAGAGAATTGACTGGTTAGCAGAAGGCACAGATTTTTTGCAGATGAATTTTCCTAGCTTTAAAGACACGTTTAGCCTTCACCGGCTTTTCAATTTCATTGTTTACTGTTTAATTTTTGGAGACTAATCAAATGGGCGTTTATGTTGGAAATCTTTCCTACGACGTAACCGAGGCCGACTTGAGCGGCGTTTTCGGCGAGTACGGTACTGTCAAACGTTTGACGTTACCAACCGATCGGGAAACTGGCCGCGTACGTGGCTTTGCCTTTGTTGACCTAGGTAGCGATGCTGAAGAGCAAGCCGCCATTGACGCGCTAGACGGCGCTGAGTGGATGGGCCGCGATCTGCGTGTGAACAAAGCTAAGCCCCGCGAAGACCGCCGCTAAGGTTATAGCGGTTTCCGGATGCATTTCGGGGGTACCGTAAGTTACTTTGCCCATTGCAGGATAATGCTTTTAGCCGGTGTGCTGTACCTCAGCAAAGTGACCAACGCTATAGTTCGCTAGCCGCTAGCAGAACAATTCAATAATATCCATATGAGCCCTAGACTTCCTTGAGTCTGGGGCTTGTTTGATGGGCATTGGATGAAGGTAATGACGCTCGCTAGTAGATCTCATGCAAAAGCAGCTCTTCAATCGAATTTTACGTCTGATCGAAGACCGGCCCTTACAAGGCAAGCGGATGATCGGTCTAGGGGCTACTGCTTGATGGGAACTGTGGCAACGCATCGTCGCCTTGGAGGCAGCGACCCCACAGCAACCAGTCCAACGACCGGGGCGAAAGCGGCAAGCGGGTGGGGGACGCAAACAGGATGCCGAAGTCCTCTGCCGGTTATGGGTGACGCTATTGTACTTGCGTCAGCACTGGACGATGCCAGCGATTGCCGGATCTATTGGCTGTTGTGAATCGACGGTATGGAACTACATTCACGAGATGCTCCCGTACATCCGCGATGAACTGCCCGCGAGTTTGCTAGAGCAGTGGCAACAGGAACGTGACAGCGTGGAACGGGCAGAACTGGAGCAATGGCTAGCCGAGTTACCCGAGAGAGAATTACTGGTGGATACTTGGGAGCAACCGATTCCTCGACCTCAAGACAATGAGGTGCAGAAAGCTTATTACTCCGGGAAGAAGAAGCAACACACCCGGAAGAATCAGGTGATTAGCCTGCCAAAAGGGCTAGATATTGTCGATGTCGTGATTGGCCAGAAGGGGCCTCGTAACGATGGCAAGCTCCTAGAGCAGACTCAGGCAGAGTTGCCAGAGACCCTGCCGTTTGTGGGGGACAAAGCCTACGTCGGCAGAGTCAACACCACTGTGCCGGATAAAAAGCCACCCGGTGGAACGTTCACCGAAGCTCAAAAAGCCTTCAACCGACAGGTGAGCCAAAAGCGTGTGTTTGTCGAGCCTGTAATCCGCACCGTGAAAATATTTCGTATAGCCAAGGAACTGTTTCGCATGAGAGCAGGGATGTATGAGCAGATGATTGGCTGTGTCTGCGGACTAGTACGACTAAGGGGCAGTATGTCTAAATTCCAGCCTTCAGCGGTTGGTGATAGAGGAGCCTGACCAATTTTCTTATTCTTGAAGTGGTCTACTAGAGGAATGTCAATTTCAGTTAACTCCAAACAATCAAAGAGGCTGCTCCGCCCGTTGATTTCTAAGTTAGCGTGGCTGAAGATGCGAGCCTGTACCCAAAGAGCAATGCATATATCATAACGGGATGTCGGTTACGTTGTTTATTGAGAGGGAGGCTTTTTATGTACGGCGCAAATCCGAAAGATAAACACCCAATGGTAGGGTTTCCGCAAATCTGTTTCATTAAAAATACGGTGACTAACCCTAATATTGTTATTGGTGACTACACTTATTACGACGATCTAGAAGACTCAGAAAATTTTGAGCGAAATGTTCTTTATCACTTTCTGTTTATTGGCGATCGCTTAATCATCGGTAAATTTTGCGCAATTGCAACAGGTGCAAAATTTATTATGAATGGCGCAAACCACAGGATGAGCGGCTTCTCTGCTTATCCCTTTAATATCTTTGGTAACGGTTGGGAGAAAGTAACTCCTAAAGTTGGAGAGCTACCGTATAAGGGTGATACCGTTATTGGTAATGACGTATGGATTGGCTACGAGGCCACCATTATGCCGGGGGTTCAGGTAGGAGACGGTGCTATTATCGCAGCTAAGTCAGTTGTTGTAAAAGATGTTTTACCCTATACAATCGTTGGCGGGAATCCAGCAAAGTGCATTCGCCAACGGTTTGACAAATCTACTGTTCAGTCGCTGCTCGAAATTGCCTGGTGGAACTGGGATATTGAAAAGATTACGCGAAATCTAGAAAGCATCGTGGCGGCGGATATAAGCGCTTTGATGAATTGTGAATAGCTATAAATAGTACGGGTCGGAAAAATATAACGATGTTAATGCTCAGTTGCAAGATTTGGGCGTGAGGTTAAGCAATTTAGAGGCATTACAGAGGGCACTAAAGAGCTTAAGCTGCACTCTATTCGAAGAGGGCTCTTTTTTGACAAAGATCTCCAGGTAACCGCTGCGGCCTCTCGAAATTACACCAAGACAGCCTTCAAAATCGCTGCATTAAGTGGAAGCAGTGGCCAGCTGTTATTTTTTACTCTTATTGGTCTGCTGATATTTGGAGCGGCTCAAGTAATCCCCAATGCTCCATCGGTTTTGCCTGCGTACATTCTTACAATTGCTTACGTTATGCGCCCAATAGAGGCGACTGTTGAGCAATTGCCTAACCTGGCA
The DNA here is from genome assembly GCA_041746795.1 of Phormidesmis sp. Lineage (GTDB taxonomy): Bacteria > Cyanobacteriota > Cyanobacteriia > Phormidesmidales > Phormidesmidaceae > Phormidesmis. Next base: position 13,921 of record JBGTGK010000147.1, on the reverse strand, counting down.
ACCGCTAGTGTTTCTATCCAGAAAGTAAAAGAGATGGGGTTGTCTTTGGGGGAAAGTGCTGAAATCAGCTCTGCTGTCCGCCAGCCTACGCCAGCCAGATGGAAGTCACTTGAGCTTAGAGAAGTTGTTTATACTTACCCCACCGAAGAGGCTAACAGCCATTTTTCTGTGGGGCCGATCAACCTCACCCTCAAAGCCGGAGAACTGGTCGGGGGAAGACGGTCATTGTGATTAGCCATGATGATCATTACTTTCATGTGGGCGATCGCATCATTAAGCTGGACTATGGCCAGATAGAATACGATTAAGCCCTGATCCGACAAGTCGCTGCACAGATAAACATGCATATAATCGCCCGCAAACGTCTAAATGAGTTTGCTAGGCTCCATCCCAATACAGAAAATGCCCTTGCTCCAATACCCTTGTTTAAGGGTACACAGAAGTCAAGCAAGGAGAATTCAGCTCGCTTGACGAACTCCGCCAAACCTTTCCATCTGCTGATCGAGTGGGCAAGCTGACCGTTTTCAATATCGGAGGTAACAAGGCTCGGCTGATTGCAGCTATTCACTATAATCGTAAGAAGGTCTATATTCGCGCTGTGCTGACCGATGCAGAATACGATAAAAATAGGTGGAAAGAATGATGCAAAGTCTTGATCTCAATCAAATGATTGCTGCATGGTCTTCTATCCCAGAGGCCGTCTTCGTTCCTCACAATGAGCAAGAGTATGAACGCCTAGTACAAAATGCTGGATAGACTGATTGACTAGGTTGGCGAAGACGAAACCCATCCTCTTGCATTAATGATGGATGCGGTCGGTGCTCTGATTGAAAATTACGAGTATAAGTATGTTCCAGAGCTAGAAATTGCATGAGACTTGTTGTGTAGCAGCTTGTGAAAGCTGTTGCCCTGTGATGATTTCTAGCGTCGCTAAGACATGTCTTTGTCGTTTTTGGCATTAAGGAATGTAAGCTGCTGATAAAGTACAGTCATGGCAGGCACTGAAATTCTAAGTTCTTGAGCGGTGAGAATAGGATTACCTAAAATAGCTTCTATTTCCATGGGTCGCCCTTCGTCATAGTCGATTTTCATGCTAGTGCGGTAGGGAACCATTTCCTCGGTGTGGGCAAGCATTTGGTCGATGGTTTCCAGAGGTAGGTTTCGCTGAGTGCCGGGTGATGTTTTTTGTCCCCAGGCATTGGCAACGGTGAGCACTTCTTGCATAAGTGTGGTGATGAGCGATCGCACCCCGTCATCATTCATCATTTCTTCAGTTGTCGCATCTAACACTACCGAAAGCCCATTGTAAGGCACATTCCATACCAGCTTTTTCCAACGCGCCATCGGTAAATCTGCTGTGAGATCTATCGGCAGCCTGGCGCGAGTGAAGTCAGCCGCAATGCTCTCCATTAAGGGTGTAGGTGGGCCTGGCTGATTCTGGTCATTGTGAGCCCCTAGCAATACGTCGCCATAGGCCATATGGCGAATGTGCCCGTCTCCAACCTTGTTAGAACAGATAAAACAGAGACCTCCTAAAATAGCTGGCACTGAATCTGTTGTTTCTTTTAAGCGCTGAACAATGTCGGTTTCTACGCCTAACCCATTTTGCAAAGAGAGAATAGCGCCGTTTGGTTTAATTGGTGGCAATAGCTTCGTTATAAGCGCGTTGTTTGTTGTTTTGAGTGCAACTACCGCAACGTCAACGGGTGGCATATTTTTGGGGTTGTTGTAAGTCTTTACGCTGGGCAGCGTAAAGTTACCATCTACCGATTCTATGGTGATGCCGCGATCGCGCACAACCTCATAGTCACTATGCAACAGAAAATGCACATCACAACCGCCTTGCTGAAGCCGTGCGCCATAATAGCCGCCAATAGCGCCGGTACCAATAATCGCGTAAGTCAAAGCCATAGAAACGCAAAAACCGTAATCGAAAGTGAAAAGTCAAAAGCGATTTAGAGAGAATCAGAAAGCTGAGTCAAAGCCCACTGGGCTCTAGCTTGAACAGCAGGCGCATCGTCTTGAGTAGCGCGATCGCCCAACCCCACCACAATCGGTTTCACTAACTCTATAAACCCATCAGCAATAGCCGCCACAGCAACCCCTTGGAGTCCAACAACTGCCGCATAGCGCACGACCCACTCTGGATCTTCGCTAACCACCTTTACCAGCGTGTCACGCGCTTTTATCTGCCCGCCGCGCCGTTCATCTGCTGATAGCTTCTCCCACTGAATAGCCCCTAACCCTCGGGCAGCGGCTCGCCTGACGCTCAACGAAAAATCTTCCGCCGCCGTCTCCAAAATCAAGTCCAACCCTCTCGGATCACCAATACCAGCCAGCACTCGTAAGGCCCAAGCTCTAGCTCCATAGTTATAGCCGTCTATTTGGCTCAACAGCGCCGATGCCGCAGGCGTACCAATTTGCACCAGCCCATCAACGGCAGCCACTGCTGCCCCCGGATTGTTGTATCCCAGCACGCGAATGAGCATGTCAATGGCTCCCTCGTCTTTTAGCTCGGCCAGGCTTTCAACGGCATCTAACATCGCCTGAGCCGAGTCAGCAGCTTCAACCGCCTGTAGCCTGGTTTGCAGAAGGGTAGAATCGGTCATTAGCATGGGCTATAAAAGAGAATCCATTAATGTCATTACTTTACAAGTTTCTGGAGAAACTAATCTATCGGACTGACGAATTTGCTTTTCTAACACGCCCTTTAGGGCAATGAGCTTAATGCTGTTTTCAGCAAGCGTGTGAGCGATCGCCTCTGCCGCCGGGAAATAGCCAATCTCTCCTAAGTCTAGCAAAGCCGAGCGCCGCAGCTGCAAATCATCGCAGCTTAGCGTATCAACAATGGGCTGCGTGTAGTGCCCTTCGCCAGTGAGCTGATACATGGCCCGCGCCGCTGCATTTTTTACCTGAGGAACAGCATGTGATAAACACGGCTCTATGACCGGGAGAGTGGCGCGATTGCCCAAGCTGCCCAGCGCTTCTATAACGGCGTTGTAAGGCTGCACTAAGTGAGGTTTGCCAGGCACCTGTACGGCTGCTTCAACGCTGCCGTCTAATAGGCCAACTAGCGCATCAATGCTCTCTTTAGCCCCTAAAGATTCTAGAGATTGAGCCGCCGCCTCACGTACGTAGTAATCGGCGCATGTCAGGCACTCCATTAAGGCTGGCACAACTTTTGGATCGCCTAGCTTGCCTAGCGCCCTAGCGGCATTGCGCCTGAGGGGAAAGCCGCCATCGGTATCGCGATCTGCCTCGTCGGTCAGCGCCTCTAGCAGTGCCGCGATCGCCGCTGGCTCACGCACGTTAAACCGCCCAAGCCACCAGGCAGCGTAGTAGCGATCGCCCTTGTCTTCAGTTTGCTTAAGGTTCGCGATCGCCCGAGGTACGGTTAAATGAGGCGCACCTTGTTCATTCTCTGGCTGAAAAATTGTCATAAGACTGAAAAATTGTCATAAGACTGTTATAAAAAACACCCGCCAATAGCAAACCCAGAGAAACAAACAACCACTAGACGCTTCCAGTAATCGTATATCTCTCTGGGTAAAAATTGAGGTCTAACCGCCTGCTGCGCTCTTTGAACCAGAGTCACCAGAGGCTAGGACGTCAATTTAGCTCGTTAGCTGAGGACGTTAATCGCGTAGTTGATGTAGGTGTTGGCTTCAGTTGCAGGGTCGCCACTCAAACCGTGGTTAGCCTTGACGTGCTTAAGCGCTTCTATATACCAGCTGGGTGCCAGGTCAAAAGTCTTGTTGATTTCAGCAAGACCGGAAACTAGGTAGTCATCCATGGGGCCAGTACCACCGACGATCAGGCAGTAGGTGATCATTCGCACGTAGTAGCCGATGTCACGAGCGCACTTGTCCTTACCACGCTGATCAGCAGCGTACTGAGGACCCTGCATTTGCGTCGTGTAAGGAAACTTGCTGTAAACCGCTTGAGCAGCGCCGCTAGCGAGGCTGTCAGCGTTGGCAGTGAGCTTGCGAGCCGCTTCTAGGCTAGCTTTCGCTTGGTTAAAGCGACCAAATGCAACCTGCATTTCAGTCGAGCTAAGGAAACGGCCCTGAGAATCAGCAGTTGAAACTGCTTCGGTCAGAGGAGTTTTCATCGTTAAGGATCTCCCAAATTGAGTTTTTTACAATGTTTCGTCTAAGTCTAAGCCTTAAAGTCTGGGCTTTAAAAAACCTAGGCTTAAGCTACAGCAGAAGCTGCACGGTCAAAGTAGCCGCTGATTTCGCTAATCAGGCTGCTACAATCGCCGTTGGTTACACTGCTGTTGTCGCTAACGATAGCGATCGCAGCCTGCTTCATTTTCTCAACGCCAGCGGCGACTGAAGCGCCCGGCGTACCCAAGGCAACATAAGTCTCACGCAAACCGTTCAAGCAACGATCGTCTAGCACGCTAGCATCGCCAGAGAAGGCAGCGTAGGTGACATAGCGCAAGATAATTTCCATATCGCGCAGGCAAGCAGCCATGCGACGGGAAGTGTAAGCGTTACCACCGGGCTGGATGAGCTGAGGCTGGTCAGCAAACAAAGAACGAGCAGCGTTAGCAACAATGGCAGAAGCATTGCTGGTGATACCGTTAACAGCGTCCATTCTCTTGTTGCCATCAGCAACCATTTTATCTAGCGCGTCTAACTGAGAGGCGCTAATGTACTCGCCGCGCGTATCAGCCTGGGAGACAACTTTAGCAAACGCATCAAGCATAAATCTGAATTCTCCTAATGTTTGATCTTTGAAACAGAGGCGCAAATCCACTGCTCCTACCTTATAAAGGTAAGACGGATAGGCGCTGTATCTGAGAAAGTTAAAGAAAGTTCATAAATAATTCAGCTGCTCACACCATAGATACATCAAGTGTTTTGGTCTGTCTGATGCTTTGCCGAAGAATTGTCTATTGCCAAAATAATGAGGGCCGACAGGATCGACTGTTACAAATCGTCCCTGGCAAAATCGTCCAAAGATATGCGTTTTCTCATCAAAATTTACGACGACGTCCTAACGCATCAGGACATCTGCTATATATGCGGGTCTTTCTCCAGGTCGAATAGGAAGCCGTGAATGTATTCCTCTGTCCACTTGGGGCCATAAAAGCGGGTGAGCATTCCCCGAGCGGGGTCTTTTTCGGCTCGGTAGCGGGCGTAGCTCAGGTGCGACTGTTTGATGGCTGCTAGCTGGTTAGGATTGGTGACAGGCTCAGCCTGGTTCACAAAGGCAATATAGGCCTTGAGATAGTCCCCAAAGGCATCGAATACGTACGTTTCAACGTCAGCGATGTCAGCAGGCCGAGTCCATAAAAAGGCAGGCGAAAAGAATGCCTGGGCTTCTTCAGGAAAGTCTCCTCCCCAGGGCAAATGCTTTTGATACTGATGAAAGGTTTCCATCAGCGGCTGGCTATACTTCGCCCGGTAGTCGTCGGTTTGAAACAGCGGCTGCATGTCTATGGCGATCAGGTGCCCGCCGGGTAGCGTCACTAGGTCTGCGCCAAAGAAGGGCAGATCGTAGTGAAGCTCTGGGAAAATAACGAAGTTGAGTACCTGGAGGGCTTCACCACCCTGAACGTGAGCGGCGCGAATTTGGCGGAGCTTGGGCGACTTTGAAGCATAGCTAGTGGTGGTCACTGTTGCCTGCCGCTTACCTTTACCCGTCACTGCGCTTTTGGACTCAAATCCTTCAGGAATTGGGTAGGGGCTGATGTCTAAGCTGGCTTGCAGCAGTGCGATCGCTTTGGCTAAAAACGGTTCGTAGATAGTTTCTTGGGAGGGCATTACTTGCTCGCACTTACCGCTAGCGGCACCGCATCTTCAAACAAGAATTCATACAGGAACTTCTCAGACCAGTCGTGACCAAAGTAGCTGCTAAAAAGGCCCGAGGCTGGATCGCGTTCGGCGCTGTACTGATCGTAGTCTCGTTGAGCTTTAGCGATTCGCTCTACGGCAATGGCGCTGGTATCTGGCGTGGCTGAGTCCATCATTTTCCAGTAGAGCTGAAGATAGTCTTTAAAAGCTTCGAGCACCCTGGTTTTTACGGTTTCGGGGTCGGTTTTAGCAAACAGCAGATACTTAGAGAAATATTGGTTGGCGTCGTAGAACTTCATTGCCAGGTTCTGCGCTAGGTCGGGGTATTTGTCGTGAAGTGCCTTTAGCGGCGTGATGTATTTTTGCTTGTAGTCCTCGTTTTGAAACAGCGGCTGAAAGTCCATTGCGATCAGGCTTTTGACCGCGCCAAATGAGAGAAAGTCGATGCCAAGCAGGGGCAAGTCGTACTGGTGCCCAGGATAAATTACGCTGTTGAAGATTTGAGCGCTTTCGCCTGCGTCGATGTAGGTGTAGCGAGCTTTGCGCAGTTCGTTACATTTGTAGCACCAGCTTTGAATCGTGGCCGGGTGGCGGCCTCGCTCGCTGATACTGCACTCTAAGCCTTTTGGAATAGAGCGCTCAGTCAGATCGAACTTATTTTTAAGGGAGTTTTCTAAGTGCTCTAGGAAAGGGCGATACATATCCAGCCGTTGATCTTGCGGGTCAGGTGTAGAGCGAATGCGCCTTTTCACAATATGAGATTGCCTCCTCCCTAGTCTTAATGATTAGAGACAAAGATACATTCCTTAACGCTAGTCGGATGGGGTGCGATCGCTCCCATTTTCTTGCTCCCCACTCTTCCCTTGAGGGCCACCTTCTCCTGATCGATTCTCCAGCGACAGCTTAGTCATGTTCTCCAAAGAAAACCTGTCCCACGCCAAACCATCCCAGGTCAGGCCGTCGCCCGCAGGCGTATCCAACGCTAGGCTATCCCACGAAAACCGACCCGGTAGCGGCGTGCCCGTTGGCTGCAATCCCGCCAGTCCGCCCGGTAGCTTCAGTCCTTCTAGCGCCCCCACTTTCGACTCACGCACCTTGTGCCACACCGAGCGCGACATCATCAGCGTGTGCTCAATTTCAAGCGCTCCAATCTGCTTCAAATATTCCTCTCGCTCAGTTTGGTAGTCGAGCGACATCAGGTGCATGGGCTGATTGGGAAACTTTTGAACGACGCCCGCCATCTGGGCCAGCAGCTCAGGATACAGCCAGGTGTAGGCTGGATGTACCGTCAGCTTAGCGCTATGAGCCGCGCTACCGTCTCGGCAAATCTTGATTTGAAAAAAGCCGATGGCGGTTTTGCGCTGGGGCTCAAAAACATAGGCAGAGATATTCTCTTGTCGGTTGATAAACCGGCCCATGCGGCGCTTTAATTTGCCTGTAACCGTTGTTTTAAAGTCTTGAATTTGATAGTCGAGTACCTGACGCACCAGCGGCGGAATGGAGACGGTTTCGAGCTGATAGATGAGCTGCGCGTCGGCGTTGCTAACAGGCAGCAGGTTAGGCAAATCAGGATCGTGTTCAGAGAGCGTTTCTAGCTGCTCCGGCTGAATAGACCAGTAGGTAGCCCGAGCCAAAGGCTGAAAGCCATTATGCCGATATAGAGAAAGCCCAAACGTATCGTTAACGTCGGTTTCACTGATCCAATACTGGGCTTCGCGGATGTGCTCAAAGCAGTGACGTAGCAGGCGCGAGCCGACATCAATCCCTAAATGCACTGAAGGCGTACCTGCGGTGCTTTCGGTTTGGCTCTGAGTTTGGCTTTCAGCCTGATCTTCAGCCTTCTGATCCTTTTTTTTTCCTTTCTTCGCTGACTTTTGAGCCAGATTTACCAGCATCCGGTCAATTTTCCAGGTGCTGAGCGTTCGATTGAACGGTGAGACCTGAATCATCCCGTGTAGCCTGTTATCTGCTTCTGCGACGAACGCTGAGAAAACATGCCGAAGTGGATTGGGGAACAGCGTTAGCGCCTTCATGGGGCCATACCAGCGGCGCAGCTGTTGAATGTACTCCGCTATTTCTGGCGCTTCGGTGGCATGAGAGGCAATTTCTGTGGCACCAGCCACTCGCACATTGTCCAAATCTCGCCGATGAATGGAGCGGATAACGAGGGCCGAGTCAGGTGAAGTTTTGGGCATGACAGGTAGTTCCTGGCGCGGGTGCAAACTCTAAGTTTTTGGAACAGTCTTTGGATTAGTCTTTAGATCAGTCTTCGGACGAACCAGCACCACCGGGGTCTGCTCGTCGGCGTTGCCTGCTGGATTATCAATCAAAGCTTGAGTCAGCAGCATCTGATCGGTTTTAGCGGTCGCTGCTAATATCTTAACCGCTTTTAAATCGTTGACATCCACGATAGCTGCCTGTAAGCCGGTTTCTTGATAGATCTGATCGACCAAACGCTGTGAGTGCTCTGGGCCTAGCACAATGAACTGATCGAAGGGCGGTAGGGTGCCGGTAACGTCGTCAATTAGGCGAGCCTGCTCACCCGCTAGCTGATAGAACATGCCGGGTTTGCCGCATACCTTGGCTACTGCCCCAATTAAAAAGGCGATCGCCACCTGCCAGGGGCCAGAAACATCAATCAGGGCTTGCATACCGCAGGCCGTAGCTAGGCTAGAGGTTGGCATGAAGTAGTAGCACAGGCGCTTGGCCAGCCAGCCGGGTTTGATAGTGTTGGGGTGGCGCAAGCGGCCTTGCATGACCGCGACAGGGGTTTCGCCGATGGTGACGATATCGCCGGGCTGAGCGCAGGGTTTGACGTAGTGTTTGACGATTTCTACGGTGTCGTCGAGGCTGGTGAGCAGATGGGTGGGCACGGGCAAAATGTGGGCCACGCTATTTTCGCGCCAGCTGGTCGCGTTTTCAGGCTTGGGAAATTTGAGCGGGAAAATGAAATGTCCGGTTTTGGGGATGCGACCTTCGGGGCCGTAGGTGGTGTAGTGTACCTGCACCCATAAGGACTTGAGCTGGCCAAGGTCGGGGCCGGTAATGTCTACAGTGAGCTGAGCTTTGGTGGCTTTGCCCAGCTTGACGATGTAGGCGAACCAGTAGTTGTCAGGTCGAGCTGGAAAGTCGTCGTGCTGCGGCACTAGCTCAGTTTTTACGGTGATGCCGTCTAGCTTGCCTGCTGAGAGGAGCTGATAGTCGACATCGACCTCTGAGATGAAAACTTCTAGCGTGCGAGTGCGGTTGGTAAAAACCACGTCCAAAGAGATGGCGTAGTGGCTGGTTTCGTAGGTGTCTAGCTTCCAGTCGATGGCGCTCAGCTCTAAATCGTTACCCGGTCGCTGCCTGTATTGCCATTCGATGAACAGGTAGGCTGCGATGCCGATGATTATCAGCAGTATGAATAACTCTCCAATAGTGGCCACCATGCCTAATGCGCACTCCTCTTATTCTCTACTTGTCTCTACGCCCCAGATTGTAGGTGATTCTATGCAGCAAGCGGCACGCTAGCGAAAATTAGGCCAGCAAATTGAAGAGGGCATCGTCTAGCTCGTAGCCCAGCATTTGGGTCATGAACTTGAGCCGCGATCGTGAAACGCCTCCTGCGGAGGATCGCGCAGCGCCTCCCGTGGAGGATCGCCCTTCTATGCCCTGGATTTTCAGCCAGGTATTCAGCGTGAACACCTTGCTCATAACAAATATTTCGAGCGCTTCAGGGTTGTAGCGAATGCCATCTATGGGGCTGAACTGATGAGGCACGAGCATGGCGGTGTAGCGACTCAGCTCACCCGACTCCCAGTCCAAATACAGGGGTAGCCATGGGTAGAAAGCGTCGAGCCGGATGAACCATAGACGCACTTCTGAGATTTCTGATAGCTCGCGCGGATCGCTGGCTTCTCGGGGGAAGTTGATGTCAAAGCTGAAGATGAGTTTGGGGTCGTTCAACGGCCCGTCATTTTTTGGGGCGGCTTGATGGCGAGTCAGAATGGGGTCGATAACGGTCTGCGCCGGGGTCAAATCGAGGGATTGCAGGTCTGGTGAGGTGAGGGTGATAGCTTGTTTCATGTTTTGCCTGTTCGTTTGTATCCCTTTTTTCTTAGTATTGTTAGGTATTTTTAGGCGATCGCCATGGTCAGTACGGTTAATCCGGTCAATTCCTCTCAAACTCGGGTTTGCATTACCTTAGGCACTCGCCCCGAAGCCATTAAGCTAGCGCCCGTAATTCAAATCTTTCGACAATTGCCTCAGTTCGATACCAAAGTCGTCCTTACCGGTCAGCACCGAGAAATGGTCGCCCAGGTCATGGCCCTGTTTGACCTGAAGGCCGACCACAATTTAGATATTATGCAGCCCCAGCAAACCTTAAGCGACATCACCTGTCGCAGCTTGAAAGGGCTAGAAGGCTTGTTTGCGGAAATGAAGCCCGACATGGTGATTTCTCAGGGCGATACCACCACCGCTTTTGCTGCTGCCCTGGCCGCCTTTTACCAGCAAATTCCGGTTGGTCATGTAGAAGCAGGCCTGCGCACCGACAATATTTTAAATCCGTTTCCAGAAGAAGCCAACCGCAGGCTCGTCTCTCAGATCGCGACTTTGCACTTTGCGCCCACCGCGACTTCGGTGATGAACCTAAACGCATCTGGGGTTTATCAGGGTGTTCACCAAACCGGCAACACCGTGATTGACGCCCTGCTGACCGTTGCTGGCAAGTCTCCCCAGTGCGATGTGCCTGGCCTCGATTGGAACCAGCACCGGGTGATTCTTGCTACAGTTCATCGCCGGGAAAACTGGGGAGAGCCGCTGATAGATATTGCTCAAAGCTTTCTGACAATATTAGAAAAATTTCCCGATACGGCGCTGCTGTTACCGTTGCATCGAAATCCTACGGTTCGCGAGCCGCTCGAAGCTGCCTTAGGCGCTCATCCTCGCGCTTTTTTAGTGGAGCCTTTGGACTACGCTCAACTGGTCGGTGCGATGAAGCGAGCTACGCTGCTGCTGACCGATTCGGGCGGATTGCAGGAGGAAGCGCCAGGGCTAGGTAAGCCAGTGCTTGTGCTGAGGGAAACAACCGAAAGACCAGAAGCGGTTGAGGCAGGCACGGCTAAGTTAGTCGGCACCCATCCGCCAACCGTAGTAGCGGCAGCTTCAGAGCTGTTAAGTGACGAAGCTGCCTATCTAAAAATGGCAAAAGCGGTCAATCCGTTTGGCGATGGCCACGCGGCTGAGCGAATTGCCAAAATCGTCACCGAGTATTTTTCTTAGTCCGGTGGGTTCTGGTCACTTATCAAATTTTTCTTAGAAGCTTTTAGATCTTTCCAGAGCTTTTTGATATCGTCGTAAGCATTAGCGCTGCTGACCTTACCGCCTGTTTCGAGTCCACAAATGAGTGATACGCGCTGAGCAAATTCTTGCAAGTTAGCGTTAAAAGCCAGATTCTGAGGGGTAAATTCGCCCTGATACTTGCTGCGAGGAATTAAGAATTCTTCTTTTATTTGCTTATTGCTTTTATCTGGTCTTTTATCTGGCGTGGGCATGTCTGGCACTTGTAGACTCCTTGAGCGATCGCGATAGCATCTAAACCGACTACCCAATTCTAGGAGGTCTTGCTTAAATAGGGTTTTATACAGTATTAGAATCCTCTACTTATTTGGCTTTAACGTCGGTAGCAGGGCATATCTTAAGCTTTTTAGCACCATTTTATAAAGTGACCCGTCCACGCGCAAAAGTTGGCACCCTCGCCCCAACCAAGGGAAGTGAATGGGTAAGATACTAATAATCAAATCTTCTTTGTGTGTGCTGGATGATACACCGAAGCTTTGAGCTGATCCTTTGCCAAACTTTTGTGTCTATGAGCCTCAGCCAAATGTCTATGAGCCTCAGCCAAGTGTCTATGAGCTTAAGCCAAGCGTCTAGTGTCCTGAGCGCTACGTGTCGTATCCTTTCTATGGCTAGTTTAAGAGCTAATTTAAGGGCCAGTCTTTTGGGCTTGGGGCTAGTGGCTTTAGCGGCTGCTCCGGGCGCAGCGGTTGAGCGCGTGGTGCTAAAAGTTGGCCCGCTGAGACAATCTATTGAGCTATCCGACTTGGACTCCTTTGCGCGGACGGGCGAGGTGCCTGATAGTCTTCGTTTATACGAGCGATTTTTGTCTCCACAGGTGCGGCTTAGCTTGCAGCAAAAGCTGGATTTAGATCCGAGGATGAGCGATCGCATCATTGGCGACGTGCTTGACTCTCCTAACGGCAAGCTGCTGCTCAACACGCTCTCTCAAGTGGCTCCTAACATCACCATTCCTCAGCTTCAGGCAGCTATTCGGCTAGCGGCGATGCAGGGAAATGGCCTCAGCGTGTTGGGAATCGTGCGAGCTATCCCTCAAGAAACCCTCGAAGTAGATTTAACCTCGGCGATCGCCCTAGTGAGCCAGCTCAATCTTTCTAACCTTGAAAGCCGATCGCTCAGCAGCGTTCTCGATCAAGAGCTGCGGGTAGATGCAAAGGCTCCGTCAGCTGATATAGACCCAACGGCTCCAGGATCGGCACAGTTTTCTTCGCGATCGCTGTCGTTTCGTGATGACAGTCGCAACCGGGTCGTTCCCGTGAGTATTTACTGGAGTCCCGACGCGAAAGGGCGGACGCCAGGCCCCTTAGTGGTTCTTTCTCATGGCTTTGGCGCAGACCGCTTCTTTTTAAAGTATATGGCTGAGCATTTAGCCTCTCACGGCCTTACCGTCGTTTCTATTGAGCATCCTGGCAGCAACGTGCAGGCGCTAATGGAAATGCCGCTAGATCCCAATATTGCCGAGACTCCCAGTCGGCTGCTACCGGCTTCCGAGTTTTTAGATCGGCCTCGGGATGTGAGCTTTGTGCTCGACCGCCTAGCTGAGCTAAGTCAGGGCAATACAGACTATTCAGGGGCGTTCAATACTGAAGATGTGACGATTATTGGCCATTCTTTAGGCGGCTATACCGGGCTGGCTTTGGCTGGGGCGAAGTTGGACTTGCGATCGCTCAAAAGCTTTTGCCAAAACATCCAGCCTTTGGGCGTTTCTCCCGCCGACTGGCTACAGTGTGCCGCCGTAGATTTGCCCGAGCAGCAGGCAGACTTAAGCGACCCTCGCATCAAGCAAGTAATCGCGATGAACACGCTGACTGGCCAGCTATTTGGCAAAGCAGGCCTTTCTGAGGTGAAGGTTCCGACCCTTTTGCTCACCGGCACTCAAGATGGGGTCACGCCTACGCTAGAGCATCAGTTAGAACCTTTTGAGCAGCTCGCTGGGCCTAAATACCTGCTTGCTGTGATTGGAGGCACGCACCTGAGCACAGGCGATCCGGGCAACATTAATCCGGCGCTGAGTGAGCTGCCGTTTATGTCTGAACTCAGGCCAGAGGTGACAGAGAATTTGCGGCAGGTGCTGAAGGGCGTTTCTTTGAGCTTTGTAGAGCAGCGATCGCCCGCAGCCAAACAGTACGAACCGTTCTTAAGCCCAGCCTACGTACAGTCTTTTTCTACCCCGGCCCTGCCGTTAAGGCTCGCTAAAACGCTGCCTGAAGGCGTTCGTAGCTGGCTAGCGCTGACCTCTAAGCTATCGGACAGTCAAGCGCTAAATATGCCAGATAGCCTAGTGTCTTTAGGCTATCTGAAAGCGCTTGAAAGTAAGCCTCAGCTACAAAAAGCAGTGGCTGTACACCTTCAGGCTAGCCAGGTGGCTACCGTGTTGGGGGCGACTTTGCGATCGCCTTTCCCTTTCATAGTTGCCAGATGAGTTGGCAGATGAGCATTTCTTAAGAAAATTTACGCTGTGCCCTCTTGCGAGCAACGAGAGTTCTGTAAGAATAGAAAGGCTGTATAGAAAGCGTGTGGGCGTCGCTGTAAAGCCAAAGTCTCACGCTCACGTCAACAGCTATTCAACAGCTATATTTAGCTATATTCAACAGCGGAGAAAATTGGATGCCGGATAATCGCAAAAGTCAGGTAGTCACCCAGGGCGTTCAGCGGGCTCCTAACCGAGCGATGCTCAGAGCCGTCGGCTTTCAAGACGAAGATTTTAACAAGCCAGTCGTCGGCCTTGCCAATGGCTACAGCACCATCACGCCCTGCAATATGGGCATCAACACCCT
>JBGTGK010000146.1:0-4897 GCA_041746795.1 Phormidesmis sp. | reverse complement strand
TAGCGACCCGCTGCACGTCAGCAGCGCCCACCGCGTCAATCAGCTGAAGCTCTTCGAACACGTTGCGCCAATCACCTGTTTTGGCCTGATATTCAGCCAGCAGGCTGGCCATACCGCTGTTTGAATCTAACGTCCCTAGCAGGCCTGCCTTAGACTGAGTTTTTACGCGCTCTAGCGTTGCAGCGTCTACAGGTTTGCGCTTCAAGCGCTCTAGCTCAGCCTCCAAACCTGTGGCGATGTCTTCTACGGTATGGCCAGGAGCCGTCAGCCCGTACAGAAGCAAAATGGTAGGCTGCTTATCTCCAGGAAAGCCGTTAGCGCTACCCACATCCAGCGCTATCTGCGGTTCTACCAGTGCTTTGTACAGGCGAGCCGTACGCCCCCCAGTCAAAATGCTGTCGATCATGGTGTACACCACATGGTCGGGGTCTTTGATGCTCGGGCGGTGGTAGCCCTCCAAATACCAGGGCTGAGACACCAGCTCCAACGTAAAGTCGCGAGGTGCGGTTTGAGCAGGTTCATTCACGACCAGCTTGGGCGACTGAGTACGGAGCTGGTACCGGCCAAAGTAAGCCTCAGCCAGCTGCTTTACTTCATCTGGTTTGACATCACCCACTACCGCCACGATGAGGTTGCTGGGGCCATAGTACGTGTTAAAGAAAGTTTGCACATCGCGCCGAGTCGTTTTACGCAAGTCTTCTTGATAGCCAATCACCGGACGACGATAGGGATTATCGGTGTAGGCAACTTCTGAGAAACGCTCAATCATCTGGCCGATGGGCGAGTTGTCTACCCGCATCCGTCGCTCTTCTAAGATGACCTCTTTTTCCTTGTAAAATTCTCGAAAAACCGGGTCAAGAAAGCGCTCAGACTCTAGCGAAAACCAAAGCTCTAGCTTGTTAGAAGGCAGATTATAAAAGTAGCGCGTCGCGTCGGCAGCCGTTGTCGCATTTAGCCCTGTTCCGCCAGCTTGCTCAACGATTTGACCAAACTTATTTTGCTCAACGTATGAATCGGCTTCTGCTTGAACTGCTTTAAAGCGGGCCGACAGCTTAGCCACAGCGGCCTCATTACCCTTGTCTTCTGCGGCCATCAGCTGGTCAAATACGTCATCGAGCTGATCGAGCGCCTTTTTTTCAGCGGGATAGTTGGTAGTACCGATGCGGCTGGTGCCCTTAAAAGCCAAATGCTCTAAGTAGTGGGCGATGCCGGTTTTGCCGTCTACTTCATTCGAAGCGCCCACGTTGGCGTACATCATCATCGACACCAGCGGAGCCTCGTGCTTTTCTAGCACAATGAACTTCATGCCGTTGTCTAGGGTAAATTCGGTGACTTCTTCAGCGACCCGATCGAGGTAGGGTTGAATGGCGCTGCCGGACTGCTGTGTGGCTTGCTTCGCAAAAGCGGGAGGTACCATCACACCTAAGCCAAACCAGCAGCCAAACCAACAAACGAATAAAATAGTCCAAAAATTTGTCTGGAGGCGGCCAAAACCCATAGCACTGATCATTAATTCTGCAAAACACTGCTCTCTAGCATAGGGGTTTTTGCAGGCTTAATGTAATAAGGTAGCCATGGTGATGTAAAACGAGGCCACTGCCTTCCATGAGCCGCTCCCTCCTCCCCAAAGATCTCATCCTCTGGCTAGAGCGGCTACTATCTGCCATTTTTTTGGGTGGGCAGGCGCTTATCCATCTTATTTCTCGGCCCATTCACCGCCGCAACACGCTAGAGCAAATGGCGGCAGTTGGCCCGCAGTCGGTCGTCATCGCGCTGGTAACCGCACTAGCTGTGGCGATGGTTTTCACTATTCAGGTCGCCCGAGAGTTTATTAATTTTGGCGCGACGTCTGTTATTGGTGGCCTTTTGGCCCTCACGCTTGCCCGCGAGCTATCTCCTGTGCTCACGGCTGTCGTGCTAGCCGGACGCGTCGGCTCAGCTTTCGCTGCCGAAATTGGCACTATGCGCGTTACCGAGCAAATTGATGCCCTGGAAATGCTCAAAAGCGACCCGGTAGACTACCTGGTCATTCCTCGGGTGATTGCCTGCGCGTTAATGATGCCGCTGTTAAACGTGTTGGCCTTCATCACCGGCATGATGGGCGGGTGGCTGGTTGCAACAAATTTGTATGATATCCCATCCGTCGTTTTTATTAGTTCGGCTCGCAACTTTCTCACGATTTGGGATCTGGCTAGCTCGCTGATTAAGTCCGTCATCTTTGGCTTGCTTATCGCCGTCATTGGCTGTAGCTGGGGACTCACCACCACAGGCGGCGCAAAAGGCGTTGGCCAGTCTACGACGACTGCGGTAGTCACCTCTCTGCTGGCTATTTTTATCACCAACTTTTTCCTGTCTTGGGGAATGTTTCAGGGCGCAGGCAGCGCTTTAACCGGTAATTAGTAATTATGACCTCATCAGCCAGCTCAACAACGCTTACGCCTAGCTACAAGTTACCGATTGCGATCGCCCTCATCTCCTTACCCTTACTCTTCCTCCAGCTATGGCTCGGCCTGTTGGTCGCGATTCTAGGCCTGTTCTTGATCTACCAAACCACCACTATCCGGCTTATTTTCACCGCCACCGCCCTCGAAGTTTGGCGAAACCAAAGCATCCTTAAAACCTTTCCCTACGCCGACTGGCAAACCTGGACGGTGTTCTGGCCCTCAGTGCCGATTCTGTTCTACTTCAAAGAGGTCAACAGCATTCACTTTTTGCCCATGCTGTTTGCTCCTGAAGAACTCCGCGAGTGCTTAGCAGCTCACGTAGAAGTCTCTGAGGGCTGAGAATCTTCAATCATCAGTGCTAGGAAGCCTCAGCTCGGCATGAACAGCAGTCGTCGCAACGCCTTTTGCACCATGTCGGCATATTTCAGATCGCCTGTAAAGATTTTTCCCATCGCCCGAGTGGCTGAGGGCTGATTCAAAATTGCCTTGTAGCTCAAATGAGGCGCTGTGTAAAAGGCTTTTGCTAACCTTGCGGCCAGTCGCATTTCACTGCCTAGCTCGGTGGCGATGATCTGCGTGTATTCCGCTAGGGCGGTGGGTTTGCCGTTGAGGGACTGAGTGATCGCCTCAGCCGCCTTTATCCCTGTAAATATCGAAGGCCGAATTCCCTCCGCCGTAAACGGATCTACCACGCAAGCAGCTTCTCCTGCCAGCACCGCATTCTGCGTATGCAGCCGCTGGTCTCCATCCCACAAATACACGGGATGTCCATGCTTTTGCTCGCTCGCGCCATCGACCCCAAACGCTTCTGCATAGTCCACCATTGGCTTCACCAAGTCTCTGCCTTTGCGATGATTCGTACAAAAAGCGCCACTGCCAATGGAATAGCCATCCGCCTTAGGAAAATTCCACACGTAGCCATTTTTCAGCAGGCCAAACTCAAAATGCACCACATGGCCATTCTCCACCGCCACCTTCGGCTCAATCTCAATTGCCCCCGCGATGCTGGCCTTGCGTTCTGCAAAGCCCAACCACTTCGCCATCGGGCCACGCCCGCCATCGGCAGCGATTATATATTCACCTTTGAGTGTCTCACCTCGACTGGTGCTCACCTGCCAGCACCCACCGACAAACTCAACGCCCGTCGCTTTTGTTTCATCTTGCAAAACGGCCCCTTGAGCCTGGGCCTGCTGCACAATGTAGTGATCAAAATCATTTCGCCGCACCATCCAAATGGGCGCTTCCAGATCGGCCTCAATCACTTCTCCTAGCTTCCAGGTGTAGCGAGCGCGAGTGACCTTTTGCGAAATTACGGGCTCAAAGTCAAAATCGAACCACTTGGCAATTTCTGGCGAAACGCCGCCGCCACAGGGCTTATACCGGGGCAGCAAAGCTTTCTCTAAGAGCAGTACTTTGTGGCCTTGCTTGCTCAAATGGTAGGCAGCGCTAGCCCCCGCAGGCCCAGCGCCCACAACGATGCAGTCATATCGCGACATATCACAAGTTTATTTGATGGGTAGTCTTGCTTCCAAGTTTACCCGGTGTTTACCCGGTGACCCGCGAGCCTTATGGGCAGGCCAGCTTTATTTGACTGATAATATCCCCTGATATTCCCAGATTAATAGAGCATAAACCCATCATAGGCGAGGTATAAATGGCTTCTTGTCCGACAATATCTGTGGGGCCAAGAACATTAAAGGCATAGTCCACCGAATCGCCTGGGCAAACGCCTGAAGGGGTGCAGAACTTAGGAGAGGTCGCGATAATGTCCCACACCTGATTGCCCGCTATTGCAACAGAAATGCCGCCGAAGTACAGTACCTCGTCAATAAAGGAGTTGGGTTGGGTTTCTCGGCTTTTGGGCGAGCCGAGTATCGCAATGACTTCGGCTTCTGTGGCGTAGAAATCAAGGCCGGCAAGGCTGAACTCGCCCGCAGAAACCGTTCCTTTCGCCGTTCCTTTTACCCTCCCTTCCACAAAGGGCTGAATTACCGGCGGCTGGTGCTTTTGCCCGATGGCAGGCTTCAGAGGAATGGCTGAGTGAGTCGCTTGGGGGTTAGCGGGCTGTGCTGATGCGCTGTGAGGTGTCGCGATCACTAAAGCGCAGGCCAACAAAAAGGGAGTAAAGAAAGGGGTGGCGGCGGTATTGATGGCCGCTGTCCACGATGGCGGGTTTGCACGTTGATGGCAGATTAATGATAAGGGCATAACGTTTTACCTCATGTAGATGCTTCTTCTTGCTCGTCAGGCTCCTTCTAGCTACGCTTCTCCTAAACTTAGGATTTTTATAAGCTATGTTTCCTAGGTCATGTTTCTAAGTGCAATTTTGTAGGTATTGAGCTAACTTTAGTATTTTATCGAACGTTGCCGTCATAAAAGCGAACTAATTTTCAATGCTGTGACTCAAATCACTGCAAAAAGCAATTGACTGCTAGCCAGCGATAGCTCCTGAG
>JBGTGK010000145.1:0-25098 GCA_041746795.1 Phormidesmis sp. | reverse complement strand
TTCTCAGCGATGCACGGTTCACTCGTGACCTCTTCACTTGTGAGAGAGACGACTGAGACTGAGTCACAGAACTACGGCTACAAGTTTGGCCAAGAGGAAGAGACCTACAACATCGTGGCAGCCCATGGCTACTTCGGTCGTTTGATCTTCCAATATGCATCATTCAACAACAGCCGTTCACTCCACTTTTTGTTGGGTGCATGGCCAGTCGTGGGCATCTGGTTCACGGCATTGGGCATCAGCACGATGGCGTTCAACCTGAACGGGTTCAACTTCAACCAGTCAATCATCGACTCACAGGGTCGAGTGATTGGTAGCTGGGCAGATGTATTGAACCGTGCCAACTTGGGTATGGAAGTAATGCACGAGCGCAATGCTCACAACTTCCCGCTTGACTTGGCTGCTGGCGAAGCTGCACCTGTTGCTTTGACCGCGCCTTCTATCAACGCGTAATAGTCACCTGAATGGTTACTCCTTGATTAACTCAACTTAATTGTTGGCTTTAAGCCCCTCCTACATTGTAGGAGGGGCTTTTTGTTTGTCAGTCGTTTGTCAGAAGCTACAGCATAGAACTCAGTTGCTGCAACTGAGAAGTGGGTAGTCGCGATCGCCTCTAATCCCCCCGCTACTAAGATCTATGCAGCTGTCAACAAGAGCTATTTTGCTGCAACAGAGAGCTGTATGGTTGCGATCGCCTCTTATTTCACAGCACCCAAGAACTATGCAGTTCCCACCGAGTTGTGTGCTGCTGCCTTTAATCTTTAGACAGCCTGACTTCGCCCAAGCCTGTCCGTAGTCTCACAAGGGCGAGCAATTTTTGTAATTATGTTTCATCTAAAAAGTCTGTGATTATGCGGGGAGAGCCCTGTGATTTTTACCCTTAAACATGGGAATTGTTTATATAACAGAATGATATAAGCCATTTAGCGAGAGGCTTATAGCAATTTTGTTGTGCAAACCAGTATGAAATTTTTAGAGGGTACAACTATGGCACGAGCGAAGAAAACATCTCGCATTTTACCCAAGGCTGAGAAGCGATTGGCAGGCATGAGGTCTATTAATGCCAACCTGAATTTTAGCGATGGCGTTTCTATTCCCGCCTTTGAAACGAGCATTAACAGCGTTCGACAAAAGCTATTGGTGTATAACACGCTGCTATCTAAGGTAGATGAAGCCTATAACGAAGTGTTGGATGCTGAACAGGATCTTGCAGGCGTATCGAAGAAAATGCTGCTGGGCGTGGCGTTTAAGTATGGCAAGGACAGCAATGAGTATGAAATGGCGGGGGGTTCTCGCGAAGAGCCTCGGCCTCGGCGTCAGGCAGGTCAGCCGACGGCGGGGGCAGTGACTGTTTAGCGTTTTTTCTGAGTGCCTTTTCCTGTGTGGTTATGGTGTAAAGGGGGATGGCGGTTGTCACCTCCCTTTTTTTGATCTGAAGGTTGGTAGGGGCGATCGCATCTGTCCAACCTTCTGCCAATCTCACCAGCATTGCCAATTTATTTATTTCGCCCTGTTTAAGCTGATAATGAGCATGGATGCGCCTCTACTGGTAGCCTCTAGCTCGATGCCCAAACAGAAAGGATTATGTATGCCTAGAGCTGCCATTATTCAACCCGAGCAGTCCTATACCTTTTCTGACTACTTCAAGCTCAACTTTGCCCCTCAAGACATCCTGGCGTATTTTGGGGCTCCGCTTCAGCGCCGTTCACTAAAGCTGCCCCACTACAATGGCCCGCTTGATCGTCTTAGCGAGCTTAAGGATCGAATCGAAGAAAGCCTGCCCCGCGTCAGCCTTACCAGTGAAATGGCGAGACGGGAATTCCTCATTGCTCCTGTGCTGACTGATGTGTTGCACTATACCAAAGCCATGCTTAGCGTTGAGTATCCAGTTGCAGTGAGCAACCAGCTCAAAGGTTCTTTGGACTATCTGCTACAAAATGACCAGACGTTTTTGGTGATAGAAGCTAAAAACGAAGATCTGGAGCGAGGATTTGTTCAGCTTGCAGTTGAATTGATTGCGCTAGATCAATGGATCGATTCGGAGCAACCAGTTCTGCAAGGTGCAATTTCGACCGGAAACATCTGGCAGTTTGGACAGTTCAACCGTCAGTCTCGCGAAGTGACTCAAGACCTCGATCTCTATCGTGTTCCGGCTGACCTAGAAGATCTTTTGCGGATTCTGGTTAGAATTCTTAACGGCTAGCGAAACGCCATTTGATGACGGCGCTCATTATAGACAAAGCTAAACGCCCCGCCATTGTTCATGAGAACTTCTGCGGGGCCGTTGTTGTCTCTAACTTATTTAAGGCAGTTGCCAAGCCAAAAAGGGCTTACAGAAGCGCTTCTTCTTGATGGGTTTGGATGGTGCAGTCGGAAGTGGGATAGGCAACGCAGGTGAGAACGAAACCTGCTTCGATTTGGTCGTCTTCTAAAAAGACCTGATCGGACTGATCGACGGTACCGGAAATCATTTTGCCGGTGCAGCTAGAGCAGGAGCCTGCGCGGCAGGAAGCGGGCAGGTCGATGCCAGCGTCTTCAGCAGCTTCGATGATATAGGTATCATCGGCGCAGTCAATCGTTTCGTTAATGCCTTCATCTTCGTTGATGAGCGTGACTTTGTAAGTCGCCATGAAAAGCCCTCTCTATGAGAAAAGTGATTTATAGCTGAGAACTATTAAAGAAATAGTTAAGCTTCCTTAACAATACATTGAGGGCTGCGCAGGTGGAATAGTCCACAAGAGACAGTTTTGCAGCTAGCTCAACGTCGGTTTTGTTACAGGGCTATATTCCGCAGGGCGATAGAATGAATAGCTGTTTCCGTACCGCTTGTTTCTTCTAACCGTAAAAGATATGGCTACTGCTGCTTGCTCGCCTGAAGATATTGCATCAGAAGGGCTTAAGCCTGATGAGTATAACGAGATTGTCAGGCGCTTGGGCCGCCATCCTAACCGATCTGAGCTGGGGATGTTTGGGGTGATGTGGTCGGAGCACTGCTGCTATAAGAATTCACGGCCTTTGCTGAGTCAGTTCCCAACTGAAGGGCCTCGTGTCCTAGTCGGCCCCGGTGAAAACGCAGGCGTCATTGATGTCGGCAACGGGTTGCAGGTCGCCTTCAAAATCGAATCACACAATCACCCTTCAGCCATCGAGCCATTTCAAGGTGCAGCTACGGGTGTAGGCGGAATTCTGCGAGACATTTTTACGATGGGGGCTCGGCCTATTGCAGTGCTAAACTCTCTGCGCTTTGGCAATTTGGAAGATGCGCGGACTCGACAAATTTTTACCGGTGTCGTCTCTGGGATTGCTCATTACGGCAACTGTTTTGGTGTGCCGACCATAGGCGGTGAAGTCTTTTTCGACGAAGCCTACAGCGGCAATCCATTGGTGAACGCGATGGCGATTGGCCTGATGGAAACCGATGAGATTGTCAAGTCTGGAGCGGTCGGCATTGGGAATCCGGTGCTGTATGTCGGCTCTACGACGGGGCGCGATGGCATGGGGGGGGCTAGCTTTGCGAGCGCTGAGCTAAGCAATGAATCAGAGGCTAATCGGCCTGCTGTGCAGGTGGGCGATCCGTTTTTAGAAAAGTCTTTGGTGGAGGCTTGCTTAGAGGCGTTCAAAACAGGCGGCGTGGCGGCAGCTCAGGACATGGGAGCGGCGGGAATTACCTGCTCTACAGCTGAGATGGCGGCGAATGGGGGGGTTGGCATTGAGCTGGATCTTGACCTGATTCCTGAGCGAGAGCCAGGAATGGTGCCCTATGAGTATTTACTTTCCGAGTCTCAGGAGAGAATGCTGTTTGTGGCTCACTCGGGACGTGAGGAAGAGCTGATTGAGATATTCCATCGCTGGGGACTGCAAGCGGTGGTGGCGGGCACTGTGATTGAAGAGCCGGTTGTGCGGATCTTGTTTGAAGGTGAGGTGGCGGCTGAAATTCCAGCGACGGCGCTCTCTGACAATACGCCTATCTACAAGCGCGAGCTGATGAAGGAGCCGCCTGAGTATGCGCAGACGGCCTGGGCCTGGAAAGAAAGTTCTCTGCCAGAGGCGACGGCTGAAGGCATTGACGGAAAGTCTTGGAATCAGATTGTGATGGATTTGTTAGCAACACCTACGATCGCCTCTAAGCGATGGGTATACCGGCAGTATGACCATCAAGTGCAAAACAATACAGTAATGATGCCGGGTGGAGCGGACGCTGCGGTGATTAGGCTTCGGTCTCAAGTTCATCCAGATCCGCAGGCTAATGCAGGCTTAGCGGCGACAGTGGACTGCAATGCTCGCTACGTGTATTTGAATCCTTACGAAGGGGCGCTGGCCGCAGTGGCTGAAGCTGCTCGTAATCTTAGCTGCGTAGGCGCAGAGCCTGTAGCTGTTACCGACAACCTGAACTTTGGCAGTCCTGAAAAGCCGATTGGCTACTGGCAGCTGGCCGAAGCCTGTCGAGGGCTGGCAGAAGGCTGTCGGAAGTTCTCAACGCCTGTTACAGGCGGTAACGTGTCGCTGTACAACGAAACGCTTGATAGTAATGGCAAGCCTCAGCCCATTTATCCTACGCCTGTTGTCGGTATGGTGGGCCTGATTCCCGATCTTTCCAAGGTTTGTGGGCAGGCATGGCAGGCTGAGGGTGATTTGATCTATTTGCTGGGCGTGGGCACTGATAGTGAGGGCGATCGCGCTGTAACACTAGGTGGCTCTGAGTACCTCAAGCAAATTCACGGGATAGTGGCAGGTCAGCCGCCAAAGGTAGATGTGTCGTTAGAGCTTGCAGTGCAGGCGGCCTGTCGTGAAGGGATTCGTCAGGGGTGGATTCGATCGGCGCATGATTGTTCGGAAGGGGGACTGGCGATCGCCCTGGCAGAATCTTGCATTAGCGGCGAAAAAGGCGTAACTATAAATCTCTCTCAGGGCCAGCTAAGACTAGATACCCTGCTGTTTGGCGAAGGCGGGGCTCGCATTTTAGTGTCGGTTGCGCCTGAGAATCAAACCGCCTGGGAGAGCTACTGCCAAACTCACTTGCAGCATATGCAGCCGATTGGCACAGTCGGTTCTTCAGCAGCGCCGCTGACGATGAAGTGCATTGACACAGACTCTTCAGCGGAGACTCATAGCGGCGAAATCATCTCGCTAGCGGTTGAGCATATGGCCGATCAGTGGAGCAATGCGATTGAAAGAGCACTGGCAAAACATAGCTAAAAGCAGAGTGCGTAGAAACGGAACATCGCTACAGAGAATGCTAGGATTTGAGCAGGAAGTTTAACAAAACATTAAATAAATTCGTTTTGGCGACGCTTCTTCCTCCTTATGCCTGTAAGTCTGTAGGCAACCGCGTTTGAGCCAATTCGATCAAAAGAAATCGATCGAGTTGACTGGGCATCGCTACTAAACAGTCAGCAGGGAGAGCTACTAGACTGAAGGGGTGAAAAACTTTCACGTTTGAACAACTCTAAGGTTATAGACCGGCTTAAGCCCCTCACCGGTAGCTGTGTCTGGAAGTATTTGTAATGGTTGCATTGGAGTTTTACCCGAGCATGTCTCAGTCCCTTGGCCCTGTGGTGAATTTTAAGACGTCTACAAGTTCTGAACCTGTCTCTGAATCGGTGGAGTCTCTCGTCGTAAATTCTGCTGCTGTTGAGGCGATCGCGGCTACTGCTGAGCGTCCAGACAAGCCAGAAGAAGCCTGCGGGGTGTTTGGTGTTTATGCACCGACTGAAGCAGTGGCTACGCTTACTTACTTTGGGCTGTATGCCCTTCAGCATCGAGGCCAAGAGTCGGCAGGGATTGCTTCTTTTGATCAGGGAAATGTGCATCAGCATAAAGGCATGGGGCTGGTCTCTCAGGTATTTACTGACGACGTACTCAAAAGTATTCCTGGGCAGTGGGCTGTGGGTCATACGCGCTATTCCACGACGGGATCAAGTCATGTAGCCAATGCTCAGCCCGCCGTGCTAGAGACTCGCTTAGGTCAGCTAGCACTGGCTCACAACGGCAATATTGTGAATGTAAACAGCCTAAGAAATGAGCTGCTAGCGCGTGAGGACTACAATCTGGTCACGACTTCTGACTCTGAACTGATTGCTTTTGCAATGATGGAAGCGGTGAATGACGGCAAGGATTGGGTGGAGGGCGCGATCGCTGCCTTCAAGCGCTGTGAAGGAGCCTTTAGCCTGGTGATTGGCACGTCAGAGGGGATTATTGCCGCCCGCGATCCCAATGGGATTCGTCCGCTGGTGCTGGGCCGCATCGGCTCCGAGCCGTTAATGTCCAATTCTTTAGGCAACGCCAACTATGGCCCCGGGAAATTTGTAGTTGCCTCAGAAACCTGCGGTCTGGATATTGTAGGAGCCAACTACCTGCGAGACATTGCTCCAGGCGAGATGATTTGGATCGATGGTAATGGCGTGAAGTCTATTCAGTGGGCAGATAAAGCTGAGCGCAAGCTATGCGTCTTTGAAATGATTTATTTTGCTAGACCTGACAGCGTTTTCCATGGAGAGAGCCTGTACAGCTATCGCAAGCGCATTGGTCAGCGCCTTGCCCAAGAAGCTCCTGCGGATGTGGACTTGATTATGGCAGTGCCCGATTCGGGCGTACCCGCCGCTATTGGCTATTCAGAAGCCTCAGGTATCCCTTACGCTGAGGGCTTAATCAAAAACCGCTACGTTGGCCGCACCTTCATTCAGCCGACTCAAGCCATGAGAGAAACGGGCATTCGGATGAAGCTTAACCCCATGCGCGATGTGCTTGAAGGCAAACGAATTTTGATCGTCGATGATTCAATTGTGCGGGGCACCACCAGTCGCAAGCTTGTGCAAATGCTTTACGCCGCTGGGGCTACAGAAGTGCATATGCGTATTTCTTCGCCGCCGGTCACGCATCCCTGCTTTTATGGCATTGATACCGACAGTCAGGATAACTTGATTGCAGCCACTAAAACGGTGAAGGAGATTGAGCAACAGCTGGGCGCAGACTCACTCGCCTACCTTAGCTGGGAAGGTATGTTAGAGGCCACTAACGTAAGTACAGATAGCTTTTGCTCGGCTTGCTTTACAGGCGACTATCCGATCGATATTCCCAATCAGGTGAAAAGTTCTAAGCTGATGTTAGAAAAAGTGCCTGCTGGCGTTGGATAGCCTTAAGCGTTTAGAAAGCGGTTAAAAAGATTGCTCACAGATCGCTTGACCTGCTGGCGACGCTGCCATTTTTCAAAGTCTTTTTGGTAGCGGTAACCTTCTGTCTGATAGGCTTGCCACGCATGAAGGGATAGACCTATCCCCCAAGCAAGCGCTACAAACAGGGCAAACCCATAGCCGCCTGCTAATAAATTAAGGAGCAGCAAAAAGCTATTGAAGATGCTGTAGCGAATAAGGTGATGCTGAAACTTTTGACGGCGCTGCTGATTGAATACTGCCTGCTGGGTTGAGGTGCTTTTGAGGTCAATCCACTCGCGCTCTGCTGACCACAAGGTTTCGGGGGCAATGTTCAGCTCGGCGGCGATTTCGGCTAGCTGCGATCGCGTCAGTTCGCCAGATTCGGTTTCTTTGGCGATCGCAATTTGCAATATCTGCTGAGCTTCTTCGCTGGCGTAAAGATCGACCATGGTTAGAGTGGGGCTAAATAATCAGGGGTTCAAAGGTTTGCATAGATTTATCGGCGCTGTCACCGCTTCTATTCTTACTTATAGTCCAACTTTTTGCTGTCGCGCAGTAGGGAAAACCGGACGCGCTTTTGGTCAGATAACAGTGAAACTTGATGTTTGTAGGGTCACTCTGGGAATGCTGAAGCTAATTTCCTATCGCATCTAGACTCAGGGATTCACTATGGCTCGACTCGTTCCCATTCAATTAGAAGACGGCACTGAAATTTATATTGAGGCGACTGAAGACGTTGAGGTCGCGCCAGCGGTTAAGGCGGATGATGAGCCTGAAGAGGAAGTTCGTCGTGGTCAAAAAGGCTGGGGCGGTGGCGGCAGCTCCCGTGGGATGGTTGGGTTCCCAGGTGAGGGGGGCGCGGCAGCGGCGGCATCTCAGAGCTTTAAGGCAATTGAAAGCACCATTCGCACCTATACAACTCACGCGCTGAGCGCTTTTAAGGACATGTCCCAGGGCAACGTGGATAGAGTAACTTTGCAGTTTGGCATTCGAGTGGGCGGAGAGGCGGGTGTCCCCTACGTGACCAAAGGCACTGCGGAGAGCAACTTGAGTATTACTGTGGAATGCTCTTTCGATAAAAAAGATTAAAGGGTTGAGCGCGTCATAATTAATACCGAGGGGCAGCCACGAGGGGTGCCCCTACGGAATTTATTCGACGGCTACGGGGCGAGATCCGACGGCGTGACGGTCGATGACCTTATCAACGATGCCGTACTCTACGGCTTCTTCGGGAGACATGAAGAAATCGCGCTCGGTGTCTTCCTTGATTTTTTCTAGCGGTTGGCTGGTGTGATCGGCCATCGCTTTATTCAGCATGTCCTTCAGATACAAAATTTCTTTCGCCTGAATTTCAATGTCTGTCGCCTGACCCTGCGCGCCGCCTGATGGCTGGTGAATCATCACTCGGGCATTGGGTAAAATCATGCGCTTGCCCTTAGTGCCCGCGCTGAGTAAAAACGCGCCCATGCTGGCGGCAAGCCCCATACAGATGGTAGCTACGTCTGGGCGAATATGTCTCATCGTGTCGTATAAGCCTAGACCTGCCGACACAGATCCCCCTGGGGAGTTGATATATAGATAAATGTCCTTTTCAGGATCTTCAGCTTCCAAAAAGAGCATTTGGGCAACGATGAGGTTCATCGAATCAGCGGTGACCTGCCCGTGCAAAAAGATAATGCGCTCTCTGAGCAAGCGAGAGTAAATGTCAAAGGCGCGTTCACCGCGACCTGACTGCTCAATAACGGTTGGAATCATTAGAAGCTACTTAAGATCAGTTCGTTTACCTGATTGTACAGACTTCTCTTTACCTTTAGCAGAGTGTGGATAACCCGAAACTGCTGCTATCACAAACGGTTCTGGGTATTTACGCCAACTACTCTCAATCAAGTCGCTGTAGACTTTAGTCAACCGTTGTTCTTTTTCTGTTTACCTCTATGACTTGTATTTTTCTGGCGGGCGCTAGCCGGGGCGTTGGACGTGAAATTGCTAAACAGCTCGTAGCCAAGGGCCATAAGGTGGTGGCGTTGCTACGTAGTGACCAATCCGCAGCTGAGCTATCGGCGATGGGTATAGCCATTGTTAAAGGAGATGCGCTGGATGGAGCGGCGATGAAAGAAGCGATCGCCGCCCATTCCCCTGAAGCGCTAATCAGCACGATCGGTGGTCTTCCCAAAGATGGCAGCACTCGCGCTGACTTTTTGGGTAATAAGCACCTAATTGATGCGGCTGTAGCTGCTCAGGCAAAGCGCTTTATTTTAATTAGCTCTATTGGCAGCGGTGATAGTGCCCAAGCTATGCCTGATAACGTATTAGAGGTGCTTGGCCCGGTTCTAAAAGAGAAAGCGCAGGCTGAAGATTATTTAGCTAATAGCGGTCTGGCTTACACGGTAATTCGTCCGGGCGGCTTGGTATCTGAACCGGCTACCGGACAGGAAGTGCTGACCGAAGATCCTAAAGTGGCTGGCTCTATTCCTCGGGCGGCGGTAGCTACGCTGGCGGTTCGCTGCTTGAATAGCGATAAAGCCGTTAATAAAGTGTTCTCTGCGATTGATATGTCTATGCAGCGCTCGGGCGGAGACTTTGACGCAGTAAAAGTGTGACTACAGTAGGCATCCAGCAGGCTGAGCGCAGTCGCAGCCTAGTCGAGGGGCTTTATAAGCGATCGCCTGATAGCCCAGTCGAGCGTGTAGCGGGCGGTCGCAAACCATAGAAAGCTTTCGCCAGTGATGAGTAGCCAGGTAAGGGGAACGAAGGTATCGTTCCAGATGATTTCTATTTGGGCAAGCGATCGCACAAACCCAAACGCGCCTACCGCCCCACTACCCAAATGCAAGTTGTCGTCTTGGCGAACGATATAGCGGTAGCTCACCCCAAAAAAGAACCCCGAACAGAGAGCGACGGCCAAATTGACCAGCCACTCTAAAATGCTTTCGGGTAGAGAGATTGGCAGGTTTAAAACGCTGGCACCCAGCCAAGCCAAGCAGGCCGCTAGACCCGTTGCGAGCAAGCCCAAAAGACCTGCTTTAACCGATTCTAGTCGCGCCTCGGCGATAGACATGTCTGCTGCGCTAACCTCTGGCGTGCTCATAGGGATTGCCAACCCGTTGGGGGTTTAAACTGCACAATTCTTCTCACGAAACACCTGCCCAAATGAGCCTAACTTTACCGTATGATAAAAGGTGAAGAATTTCTGCTTTAAAGCTTTTCTATGGACATTTTGACGCTGGGTTGGGTTTCGCTGCTGGTCTGCTTTACGTTTTCTATCTCGATGGTGGTTTGGGGTCGCAACGGCTTCTAAATGTCCGCAGGTTTGCTAACGTTTAAGTGACGAGTTCGAGTGATAGGGTTTTGGATTTTTCTCTGCTAAATGCGGCGTTAGAGAATCGGCTGCTGGCCGTCTTGGCGGTGCTTTCATTTGTACTCTTGATTGTGGTAACGATAGGCGTTGCCTATCTGACGGCGGTTGAGTGGCGCGATCGCCGCCGTCGAGGCAGAGAAGCTTCCGCCCTGCCAACCCTTCCCAACCCAAAAGGCAAACGTAGGTAAACTAGATTCAATGTGTGAGCAAAACAGTTGAGTCAGCAGGGTCAAAATGTCGCCAAGGAGCCTTCTCATAAGCGGGAAGGGCAAGTGACTTCGAGCACATCCAGACAAATAGCTTTTGAAGCGCTCCGAGCGATTGATCGGGGCGCTTTTGCCGATGTGGTGCTAGATCGCAAGCTTAATAAGTCTCAGCTCAGCGCTCAAGATAAGGGCCTGGTGACTGAGCTGGTATACGGCACCGTTCGGCGCAAGCGTACTTTAGACGCACTCATCGATCAGTTTGGTAAGCGCGAGGCGAGCAAGCAGCAGGCCGATCTCCTTCAAATTTTGCGGCTGGGTTTTTATCAACTGCGCTATTTGAGCGCTGTGCCTGACCACGCGGTAGTTGATACGACTGTTCAGCTAGCCAAGGCTCAGCGGCTGGGCAAGCTCAGTGGCGTGGTCAATGGAATGCTGCGCGCATACATTCGCCAAAGCCAGGATAAAGCGGTTGATCCGCTCGTGCTGCCGACCGACTTGACCCAGCGATTAGGCGTATTGCACAGCTACCCTGATTGGATTGTTCAGGTGTGGCGCTCCATGCTGCCTGAGGCGGAAGTGGCGGCGCTGTGTGAGTGGTTTAATCAATCGCCTCGGGTGGATTTGCGAGTTAACTTACAGCGCTATTCGCTAGCAGAGGCCGAAGCAATTTTTCAGGCGGCGGGCGTTGAGACTGAGCGCGTGGTGGGGGTGCCATCTGCTCTGCGGATTAAGGGGCATGTTGGGGCGATCGCCCAGCTCCCAGGCTACATCGAAGGCTGGTGGGCCGTTCAAGATAGTAGCGCTCAGCTAGTAAGTTACTTGCTCGATCCAAAGCCGGGAGAAATCATCATTGATGCCTGTGCGGCACCGGGCGGCAAAAGTATGCACATCGCTGAGCTAATGGACAACAAAGGGACGGTGTGGAGCTGCGATAAAGCGGCCTCTCGTACTCAAAAGATCCAGCAAAACATAGACAGGCTGGGCGCAAGTATCGTCCATCCGCTGATGTGCGATAGCCGCGATCAAGCCGCTTTTGTGGGTAAAGCTGACCGGGTGCTGCTCGACGTACCCTGCTCGGGGCTAGGGACACTGAACCGTCATGCCGACGCTCGCTGGCGGCAAACGCCTGAGTCGGTTGAGGGGCTGGTGACGTTGCAGCGAGAGCTGCTGAGCCATGCCTCTACCTGGGTGAAGCCAGGCGGTGTAATGGTGTATTCAACTTGCACACTGCATCCAGCGGAAAATGAAGCGCAGATTCAGTGGTTTTTAGATGATCATCCAGGTTGGGCAATAGAGGCGCCGCCTGTGGAGTTTGGGCTATCTGCCACGGAGCAGGGCTGGGTGAGGGTATGGCCTCACGAGCAAAAAATGGACGGTTTTTTCATGACGAAGCTAATCCATAGCGCAAAAGCCTTTGAAGAGCCATCTGAAGAGCCATAGATTAGGCCGCTTTTCGACCGCAAAACCAGCCGAAAAAATTGAAATCGTTGGCCATAGCCGCCGCTTCTGACTGCGTTTGTTGCGCCATGTCGGCGTACCACTGGTAGTACTTTTCTTCGACCTTACGGTACTCTACTTCCCGACGAAACGCTTGAGCCGCCTGCTGAAGCTCTAAGGCTTCTTCTATCCACTGAACCTCGGCTGACTTTGGTGATAGTGGCGATAGTGAATATTCGAACATGTGGCATAGGTCGTGTCTTACTGCCTTTATCCTAGCGGTTACACCCAGCCGCGCAGGCGATATATTGTAAAACCCACATACTCCTTGAGCGCACGGGTGAAGTGGGCTTGGGCTTCAGCGTCAGGGAGCAAAGAGAGAATGCGTCCTTGCCAGGTAGCATTGATGCTTTTGTAGGTCTCGGTGGGTACGAGATAGTCTGTAGGCGCAGGGGTTACCTTTATTCCAAGCTTTTTGAAAATAGCGACTGAGCGGGGCATATGTAGTGCTGAGGTAACTAGCAGCAAAGAATTGATGCGCTGTGCCTCCATTATCTTTTTAATGTTTACTGCGTTTTGTCGGGTGTTAAGAGAATCTCCTTCTAGGACAATGGCTGACTTAGGGACGTTCATAGCCATGGCAAATTCTTCCATATCGTCAGCTTCTGAGGGGGCTGTGCCTTTTGCAGAACCCCCTCGCCAAGTGACTCTGCCGCCGCTGAGAATGAGCTTGGGGGCTCGGTTTTGGTTGTACAGACGAGCGCCGTAGAGGATGCGATCGCCCTGTTCACTCACTTCTACCCAGGGCCGAGGTGCCAAGGCTGGCTCGGTCGCGCCGCCTAAGACCGCAATGGCATCGGCAGTGGGCATCGGCTCAGGTGGAAGATAGCGCCATTCTAAGCTGCTTACTAGCTTTGCGGCAACGATAGGGTTGCTGGTGAAGAAAAGGATAAAAAGGGACAGTGTGATCGCCCCAGTAGCCCGCTCGGGGGCGCGCCATAGCCAAAACAGCCCTAGCCCCATTAGTAAGCTGCTAAGCCCTAAAGGATAAATGAACAGCGGCAACAGCTTGGAAAGGAAAAACATGGGTAGTTATTTTTAAAGAGCGATCGCACAATCCAGCAATTCGCCCAAGGCCCAAGGCATCAACCAACTCCCTACAGTCTGCGGTTTCGGGCTCTGCGGACGCGGGCAACGTAACGCGCTTTTGCCTGATTTCGCTTCAAAAAAGGAATTTCCCACCGGGATGTAATTTCTTCATCGTTAACGACGGTCGGCTCAATTTGATCAACAGGGGGCCGATCCTTAGGGCCAGCAGGGGCACCTCCTTTGACCTGCCACCAGGCTGTAGTAATCCCGCCCGCGAGGCCAGCAATACCGCCAAATACGATGCTAAACGGCACCGGATATCTTAAAAGAACAAATACAAGTAAAAATACCAGCCAAATCCGCAAGGTTGCTGGAATGATTAAATCAGCCAAGGCACTCTATCCTATTTTTAACGGCCCTTACTTTTAACGGCCAGCTGCCGGTCAACCTGATTGAAAGACGTTATTCAATATATTTTGAATATCCCTCACACTGCGCGTTGTGTCTACTGTCTGTACGGTCGCATTAGTGCTAAAAGGCTCCATCGACTGCTTTGCCAGAATAGCAGCATTGGCATCGGCAATATCGCCCGACCGCGCAGTAACACGGGCGCTAAGCACTTCAGCTGGCGCTGTGCAATATAAAAACGTTAGCGGAATAGCGTCAGCTTGGGCAACCCTAATCGCCTCTTGCCTTTTGGCCTGCCGATCAAACTTTGCATCTAAGATCACTCGATAGCCTTGACTCGCTAGCTGAACGCCTAGCTCAATGAGCCGAGTATAGGTTCTATCCGTCATGGCAGCGGTGTAAACCTCATCACCTGCTTTTTCATAAAGCGGTACGCCTGCTAAATGCTTGCGCACCGCATCCGACCGCAGGCGAATAGCCCCTGTTTTCCCCGCTAGCTGTTGAGCCGTCGTGCTTTTCCCCGAGCCCGACAGACCCGCCATCGCGACTAAGCTACCTTTTTTTTTTGCACGTAAGACCAAGCTAGTTGGTAATACTTCGCAGCTTTTTTACTTGCAGCCTGCTTATCCGCCTCT
This sequence comes from Phormidesmis sp., assembly GCA_041746795.1. GTDB lineage: Bacteria > Cyanobacteriota > Cyanobacteriia > Phormidesmidales > Phormidesmidaceae > Phormidesmis. Next base: position 10,814 of record JBGTGK010000145.1, on the reverse strand, counting down.
GATACTGACGCCTCGCCCAGCATAAAGGAGGTTACTTTAGCGCGCACGTAGGCTTGACGGCTCACGTACAGCGGCAAAATTTCGAGCCCTTCGTAGTCGCCCATTTCTTCTACGTACTGGTTCAGAAAAATGTTGCTAAGATCGCCTCTGCCTGCAACTTCCAAATCCATCACGATGTAGGCAACGTCAAACATCGTGTCAACAAAGCGAAAAGGCTCGTTGAATTCGATGCAGTCGAACAGGTAGATTTGGTCTTCCCATTCGCAAATGTTGCCTAAGTGTAAGTCGCCATGACAGGCTCGGATGCGGTCTTGATCTAGCCTTTTTTGGAACAGCGCCTGCTGAGTTTCAAAAAAGTGGTCAGTGTAGGCTTTCGTCTCGTCAAATTGCTTTTTTGTTTGGGGCTTTGCAATTGAGCTACCGCCCACAAAATCTACAGTCTGATCGTAATTTTCGTCAATAGACTGACGAATGGCTGGAACCGTACCGTAGGTGCGAATATGCTCGCTGGTCTCAGTTTTGCCATGAAACTGTGCAACGACAGTGGCTAGTTCTCGAATTTTTTTTGCATCAACTAGCCCTTGCTCAAACTGGTCGCTCAACAGTGCCGACTGCGGAAACTGACGCATCTTGACCGCGTATTCAACCATTTCACCGCTGCCTTCTATTTCAAACTGCCCTGATTCCTTCTGTGTTAAAGACACAACACCCAGGTATAGGCTACCTGCACCGCGCTGATTAAGTCTGATTTCTTCTTCGCAAAAGTGCTTACGTTTCGCCAGCGTAGAATAGTCTAAGAAGCCAAAGTTAACAGGCTTTTTGATTTTGTATACATAGTCGCCTGTCAGTAATACCTGTGAAACGTGGGTTTGCATCAGGCGGATGGGCTCGGCTACCGGATGCGGATAGAAATCCGGCTTAAGCATGTGTTGAACGAGGGCAGGAAGCGCAGAATCAGACATGGCGGTTCATAGTTTGAGCTCAGCTATTATGCCAGTCAGTGAGTATACAGGCTTATACATACCTTGAATAGGAATGTATTCACAAAAAGAGCTCAGGAGATATTTCCTGGGCTCTTTTTGCCTAAGCTTTTTCTGCCTAAGCTTTTTCTAGTTGTGATCTAAGTGGTTATGGAGCAGCTTCAGTAGGAGCTGCGCCTTCAGCCGTTTCAGCAGGCGAAGCTCCTGCTGCGGACTCTTCTCCCTCAGCTGTGACTGTACGAGGCGCAAGGACGGAAACAACTAACAGTTTGTCATCGGCTGCGATGGAGCTTCCCTTAGGCAGCGTAATCTCACCTACGTGAAGCGCATCACCGATATCTAGCGCAGAAACATCTACATCTAGAGACTGAGGAATAGCGTCGGGCGGGCATTTTAGCTGAACTTCAGTTATAACCGTATCTAGAGTACCGCCGCTGTTCGTGACGCCAATGGCCTCACCCACGAAGTTAATAGGCATACTCACTTCAATGAATTCCTGCGAAGCAATCGAGAAGAAGCTGAGATGGTGGATCCTATTTTTCCAGGGGTGCTTTTGCACTTCGCGTAAAATGACTTTGCCGCTCCAGGGCATGTCAGGCACATTAACGGTAATGACCGACTTATTGACGGTTGCTTTGCGCAGTAGGGCTTCAGCTTCGTAGTTGCTGAGCTTTAGCGCGACTGAATTATTGCCATCGTGGCCGTAGAGTACGGCGGGCAGGGTACCTTCTCGGCGAAGCTTTTTGGGCTTTTCATCCGAGGCCCGCTGGGCGCAGTCAATTGTTAAATCCATGGGAGGTTTTTGTTCGTTTTTCTTCGGGGTGGTTATCAAGCGCCAGAGTAAGCACCAAAGCGCAGGGTCGGATCACAGTCGTTAGCTCTGGCAATCAGCCCGGGGAGCTATTCTACCTGATTTTGTGTCTAAACGACTTAATCAGGCAACTTTGAAGGCGCTGGTGTTTTCTTTTAGCAGCGCTCGCTTAGGGCCGTGAATGGGGTCTTCGACAATGATGGTCTGGTCACGGCTAGCGCCTAAGGACACAATGGCAATCGGTGCTTCGGTCAGCTTTGCTAAGAACTCTAGATAGTCTAAGGCAGCTTTGGGCAAGTCTTCCAGGGTGCGGCAGTGTTCGGTAGACTCTTTCCAGCCAGGTAGCTTTTCGTAGATGGGTTGGCAGCGACCAAACTGGCGGGCGTTGCTAGGCATTTCGGTGCAGCGCTCGCCGTCTAGCTCGTAGGCGACGCATACTTTAATTTCATCGAGGCCGTCTAGCACGTCTAGCTTGGTGATGGCGAGGCAGTCGAGACCGTTAATGCGCACGGCGTAGCGGCTGACAACGCCATCGAACCAACCACAGCGGCGACGGCGACCGGTGGTGGTGCCAAATTCTGCGCCGACTTCGCAAATCATGTTGCCCACCTCGTCGTCTAGCTCGGTGGGGAAGGGGCCTTCGCCCACACGGGTGGTGTAGGCTTTGGCAACGCCGATTACCCGATCAATGGTGGTGGGGCCAACGCCTGAGCCAATGCAGGCTCCACCCGCGACGGGGTTGGAGGAGGTGACGTAGGGATAGGTGCCGTGGTCAAGATCGAGCAGGGTGCCTTGTGCGCCTTCAAAGAGGATGTTCTTTTTTTGCTGGGCGGCGTTGTAGATGTGGAGGGAGCTGTCGGTGATGTGCGATCGCAACCGCTCTGCATAAGCCGTATATTCCTCCAACACTTCCTCTGCATCCAGCGGCTTCAGGTCATACAGCTTTTCGAGCACGACATTTTTATAATCAATCGTCCACCGTAGCTGCTCAGCAAACGCATCAGTATCCATCATATCAATGACGCGAATGCCCGTACGCTCAGACTTATCTGCGTAAGTTGGGCCAATGCCTCGCTTGGTGGTGCCAATCTTTTTGTTGCCACGCCTTTCCTCCGTCGCCTGATCGATCATGCGGTGGTAGGGCATGGTCACATGGGCGGTCTGAGAGATAAACAGGTTGTCAGAAGAAACATTGAGCGCCTCAACTTTATCCAACTCTTCGATTAATTCTTTGGGATCAATCACCGTGCCGTTGCCGATGATGCATTCAGTTTCGGGATACAAAATACCCGAGGGAATGAGATGTAGCTTAAAAGTCTGGTCTTTGACGACAACGGTGTGGCCAGCATTTACGCCGCCCTGATATCGCACAACCACATCTGCTGACTTGCTGAGCAAATCGGTGATTTTGCCTTTACCTTCATCGCCCCACTGAGCGCCGATAACAATAACGTTAGCCAAGAGAATATATCGCTAGAGTTCAAACAAACAACCATTATCACCAGGCTGTGATTGAAGTGTCAACAATAAAGATTGAAGCACCGATGGAAGCGTTGCTGTAAAGAGAAGGGAATCTAGCCCAGAATTGGGTTCAAACCAGGGCACTCAACCCGCTCTCCAAAAATCTTAGCTATGCTATAGAAATAAGTAATTAAGTTTAATCACGCTTTTCCTGATCAAAAATGTCTGATATATGCGGAGTGTCGCACTATGAGCCTTTATGCAGAGCTACACCGACATCTCGGTGGTTCCGTTGTTCCTCGGGTACTGTGGCGCTATTTTGAGCGCAACCGCCCTGATATTTCTAATCGATTTGATGACTATTCTGCCTTCGAGCAGTTCTATACCCAGCCAAAAGATACGTTAGAAGAGTACCTGGAGCTACACACGCTAGTAGAAAGCGTGCAGACCAAAGAAGCGCTTCCCTACTCTATTTATCGATTGATTCGCGGCGCTTACGTCTTCGAGAATTTGGCTTACTTGGAGCTGCGATACACGCCGTTTTATCGTACGCCTGAGCGACTGAGCAGCAGCCAAAGAATCGACGCAATGGCTGAGATTATTGAGGTGGTGGGTCGCGCCAGTCACCAAATTGAATATCCGGTAGTGACCAAGCAAATTCTTTGTTTGCACTCCCGCTTGCCCTATGAAATCAACCGAGCCACTTTAGAGTTAGCGGCGCAGTATCCTGAGTATGTATGCGGGATCGATATTGCCGGAGGCGATGCTGCTTATAACTTGGATGAAATCAAGCGACTATACAGCCACGCGCAAGAGCTAGGACTCAATACAACGGGGCATCTCTATGAGACAAAAGACGGCTGCTACCCCGAGCTGCTGCCTTACCTCATGCGGATTGGTCATGGCATTCAAATTCCGCTGCTCTACCCTGAGCTGCTCAAAGACGTAGCGGCGCGTGGCCAGTGCCTGGAGGTCTGCCCAACGACATACTTGCAAACCGGCACGCTAGATGAAATTAGTCAGCTAAAAACGGTGTTTGATCGCTGCTTTGACGCTGGTGTCGATATTGCCATCTGTACCGATAATGCGGGACTGCATAACGTGCGGCTGCCGTTTGAATACGAGAATCTGCTGACTCATGATGTGATTGGCTTCGACCAGCTCAGAGCCTGTCAGACGGCGGCTTTTCGCCATTCGTTTGCTTGGCCCCACAAGCAGCAGCCCGCCTCTTTACTTTCTAATCTGCTTAACGAGCCGGATGGTGAGCGGGGTGGCTATCGAGCCAGCTTGGAGACGGTGCGCGGTTAGCTAGTTAACGATTGCCATCAGGCGAGAACTACTCCTGTAACGACTCGTCCATTTTGCTAAGGACTTTGGCTCTAAAAGCCTCGTCCTGACTGGCAAGGCTTAGCATTTTCATATATTCGCTCATGGCTAAGCCGCTGCCTGTGATCAGTTCAATGGCTTCGGCTTCGATAGACTGCTGCACTTTTAAAGCTTCGGTGCTGGTTTCGGCGGCGGGCAGTTCTGGTTCCCTGTCGCTCAGCAGCTTAAGCACCTGCAAATAAGCTTGGGCAAACCGATCGATTTTATCTGCTGCAATGTCAGTGCTGTCGGTAGGCGAGGCGATCGCTTCTACAATTGGCAAGCTAGCACTCGCAGCGAGGGCTACTGCCGGTAAAGCACTCAGCCCAGCGAGACATACGGAAAGTGCTAACAGCCCTGAGCAAAAAACTGAGTAAAACCGTATTCGCAGCTGTCGCCCGTTAATCTGAAAAATATTCAGTGGAAAGAGAAACATTCTATTAAGACTGTAAACATTCGTCATTGCGGTAGATAGATTGACTACACTGGTGATACTAAGCATAAATACAGATTAAACGCTCATGCCCGGCAGCAGATCTTCTGAGACCAAAATTTCGACCCAAGTTTCTAAGGCGATCGCATCCGACCTTTCGACCCAGGCTAACGGCCAGACAGCCGATCTACCGTCAGGCGATTCCTCAAAAGAATCCTCTGCGAGCGATCCCTCACAAAGTGAACTGTCTAAGCGGGAGCTGCAAATAGTGGAGCTAGTCGCTGCGGGTCTGACCAATCAGGAGATTTCAGCCGAGCTAGACATTAGCAAGCGCACCGTGGACAACCATGTGAGCAATGTTTTGAACAAAACGGCTACGGGAAATAGAGTGGCTCTGGTACGCTGGGCATTGCAGTCAGGTAAAGTGTGCATTGACGAGCTAAACTGCTGCCGTCTGCCTAATCTTTAGTCCTTTCAAAGCAGCCTCTAAAAGCAGTCCCTACTATTAGTTCATGAGTAGCATTCAAGCCATTCGCGGTACCCGTGACATTTTGCCTACCGAATCTCCTCTATGGGCAGCTATAGAAGGCCTAGCTCGGCATGTGCTCAATCAGTCTGCCTATCGGGAAATTCGGACGCCCATTTTTGAGCAAACTGAGCTGTTTGCTAGGGGTATTGGTGAAGCAACCGATGCCGTTGGCAAAGAAATGTACAGCTTTGAAGATCGAGGCGGTCGTTCGATTGCGCTGCGGCCAGAAATTACGGCGGGCCTGGTGCGAGCGTTTGTTCAAAACAAGCTTTTTGCCTTGGGTGGCGTACAGCGGCTGTGGCACCTGGGCCCAGCTTTTCGCTATGAGCGGCCTCAGGCTGGTCGTCAACGGCAGTTTCATCAGCTTGATGTCGAGATTTTGGGCAGTCGCGATCCGAGGGCTGACGTGGAGGTGATTGCGATCGCCACCCAAATTCTCAACGCGCTAGGCCTCAGTGCCCTCACCTTGGATCTCAACTCCGTCGGCAGCAGCGAAGATCGCCAAGCCTATCGCGAAGCCCTGGTGAGCTACTTCACCCCTTTCAAAGATGAGCTAGATGCAGACTCGCGCGATCGTCTCACTCGCAATCCGCTTCGCATTCTCGACAGCAAAGACAAACGCACGCAAGAAATAGTTGTAGATGCCCCAAGCCTTCTAGACTTTCTCAGCGACGACTCTCAAAAGCACTTTGACGGCGTGCAGCAGCACCTCACCAACCTGGACATCCCCTTCAACATTAACCCTCGCCTAGTACGCGGCCTCGACTATTACACGCACACCGCCTTCGAAATTCAATCTTCTGACTTAGGTGCGCAGGCGACCGTGTGCGGCGGCGGACGTTACGATGGCCTCGTTGGGCAGCTAGGCGGGCCAGATACGCCAGCGATTGGCTTTGGCATGGGATTAGAGCGGCTAATTATTTTGCTAGAGCAGTTAAACATCTTCAGCACAGAAGCCGAGTTAGATGTTTACCTGATTTCGCGGGGAGAAAAGGCTGAGTTTCAGTCTGTCAGGCTGGCAAACGACTTGAGAAAAAGCGGCTATTCAGTAGAGGTAGACCTCAGCAGCAGCGCCTTTGGCAAACAGTTCAAGCGAGCCGATCGCAGTGGCGCGGTGGTAGGGCTAATTTTGGGGGATGCCGAAGCCGAAGCTGATAAGGTGCAGCTAAAATGGCTGGCTTCTGGTGAGCAGGCTGAGCTTACCCAGGCCAATTTGTTGGCGCAAGCTGATGAAATTAAGCATGAAATTGCTCAACGGCGCAGTCAATTAAGCGCAAAAAATAGCTTGGCCAGTGCGTGAATTTATGTGTAACTGGCTACTAAAAAAGAGGAGTCAGCTAACCCCTGTGTTAGCTTCGAGCTGATTTCTGCTTCTAGGCTGCTTCACGCCATGACCAGACTGAGTGAGAACCCGCCGCCACCTGATAATTTAGGCTGCGCTTCGGACATTGTGGTATTTATTGAACGGGCGCGCGATCGCGGTGCATCCGACGAATTTATTAGCCAGCTGCTCCGCCAGTTTGGCTGGCCTCAACGAGACATTGAGCGGGCCTTTTTCCAGGTTTACGAAAGGCTGACCGGTACGTCCATACCGGCTCCACCCAGCAGCAGCGGAGAGTTCGCAAAAGACGCCTTTTCCTATTTGCTCTCATTCGCCATGCTAGGCCTGTGGACGTTCTCCGTCGGAGAAATCGCCTTTATCTGGATCAATCGAGTCGTACCCGACGCTACCCAAACCGGCTACTACGGCGACAATTCCTATCAGCTAGCCTTCAGCTTAGCTCGCTTAATCGTGGCCTATCCGCTGTACCTGTGGATAATGCGCGGCCTCAACCGAGAGCTTGTGCGCCACCGCGAAAAGCATTTTTCAGGCGTCCGCAAGTGGCTTACCTATCTAACGCTGCTGGTTGTATCGCTGATCGCCATAGGTACCTTGATTGCGTTCCTCACTTCTTTTTTGCGAGGCGAGCTGACGGCCCGGTTTGTGCTTAAGGCGGCAGTTGTGCTGGTCATTAACGGCGGTATTTTGCGCTACTACTTCAGCTGGTTGCAAAGAACACCTGACCGGATGAGTTTGAATGCGGGAGCAGTTCGATGAATCAAAACAAGCATCGTTCGACAGATCGGGCGTTTTTAGCGGTTTCGGCGGCAGCGGTGGCGGCGGCGATCGTAGCGGGCTTTTGGGTTTTAGGATCGCCAGGGCAGCAGCGATTGCTGTCTCTAGATTCAGAGCGAATAAACGATCTCTCTCAAATCGCATCCACTTTGGCATATGCAGTGGAAAACCCAGGCCAGGCTACACCAGCGCCACCTTTACCCGAGCAGATCCCCGACTCGATTACCACCAGAGATGATTTGAGAGATCCTGCCACTCAGGAGCCCTATGAATATCGGCGGCTGAGCGAGAGTGCATACGAGCTATGTGCAACCTTTGCAACTGATTCTAGTCAGCAAGACAAAAACTTGCAGTCTAGTAATAGCCGATGGACACATTCAGCCGGTCGGCACTGCTTTGAGATTAAAAAATCTGCCACTGAGCCAAAACCATAGGCTAATTTCCTTAGAAAGATAGCTTGTTAGCACAGCCTCTATTGCTACGGTTTTTAGTGATCCTCTAGATATAGCAAAAAGCTCATCAGTTCTTCGTCAGTGAGCTGCTGGCGCGATCGCTTCCCATACGTCTTCTCTAAATACTCCCGGCCCTGAACGTTCGTCCATCCTAACCGGGCTAGCTCCACGTCAGTTTGAGCGATCACATCTGAAAGATCGACAGGATTTGCGCTGGTGCTGAAGTTTTCTAGCGCGATCGCCGCTGCCGAAGGTCTAGCCGGTGCAATGTTCTCTAGATCGCTTTCCTCTTCTCTATCTTCCTCTAGGTCACTTTCCTCGATAGCATCTATCGGCGGCCCCAAGTCCTCTTCTTCTAGCAGCGCCTCAGATTCTGAATAAGGCTCCGTCTCATCTTCTACAGGCTCATCTTCTACGGGCTCATTTTCTACCGGCTCTATCCTTAAAGGCAGTGAGCCTGCCGTCACGATGCCTAAGGCCGCGATCGCTCGCTCCCTTGCCCTATCTTCAGCCATCTGCACGTCTACGTTGGCAGCTAGCCCAGTTGCCAGCGTCTCTCCCTTGTGCAAAATAGCTGCACGCACCACATACTGACCTTCATGCATACTAATCAAATCTGCAATCAGGCGACCCTCCGGATACTGGACTCTAAATTGTTCGAGCGGTGTGACCACAGGTGCCAGGGATGAAGCCCCTTTGAAACAACAAAGCATTTAGCATTTCGATCTATTCTAGAGAGGGGAGGTCATTTGCTGCCTACCCTGCTAGAAAGAATGAGGAGTGTTAACCTTCCTTTTACATAGGTTTTTTTATAGGGTCTACCGGCCTTAGAGCGCATACATGTTAGATCGTCTGCTTGAGATGTCTCCTACGTTGGGAGGCGATACCTTATTGCTATTGCCTGTGCTGATTTTGCTAGAGCTGGTGCTCTCAGCAGATAATGCCATTGCGCTGGCCGCGATCGCCCAAGGATTAGACACCGAAGACCTCCAAAAAAAGGCGCTAAACTTTGGTTTAGTCGTTGCCTTTGTTTTACGGGTGACGTTGATTTTAGCCGCCAGCTGGGTGCTCAACTACTGGCAGTTTGAGGTAGCAGGCGCAGCTTACCTGCTGTGGCTTGTCTATCAGCATTTTGCCTCTGGTAATGGCGACGACGAAGGTAGCAAGCCCAAGTTTAATGCGCTCTGGCAAGCTGTTCCCACCATCGCGCTGACCGACTTAGCCTTTTCCTTAGACAGTGTGACGACTGCGATCGCCCTCTCCAAAGATGTCTTCATCGTCCTCCTTGGCGGCACCATCGGCATTATCGCCCTACGCTTCATGGCAGGCCTTTTCATTAAGTGGCTAGAAATCTACGTTCACTTAGAAGACGCAGGCTTTGTCACCGTTGCCTTCGTCGGCATTCGCTTGCTGCTGAGAGTCATCAACCCTGAATGGGTGCCGCCCGAGTGGGTCATGGTCACCTTAATCTTTAGCTTATTCGCCTGGGGCTTCTCAAAAAAGGTAGAAGACTCTACAGAAGCGATCGCGGTGCCTGATCTTTCTAGCACAGTGACAGACGAAGCGCCTAAACCTTTGGTGGTTGCTGGCGATGAAAAGCAACCAGAGAAAGTTTAGCCTTCTTCTATACTCTGAGGGTTATTTTTGACGGGAGCGGTGGCAGCGATCGCACTTTCTACACCGCATCCCCTTCGCCTCATTTTCAAACCCAAACTCCTCCAGCAAAACCTGCCAACGACACCGCTTGGTGAATAGATAGCGTTTCATCACCGTTGCAGGCGATGGCTGCTTTTCAGATCGTGCAGAATGATTAGCATCTAGCCGATAAGTAAAAGGATCTAGCCAGCGCAGTTGGCCGTTACTGTGCAGCAGTGCCAAGGCCTGATCGCCTTCACGAAACTTTCGCCTAACTTCGTCTATGTGACCTTCGGTAGGAATTTGTTTCACTATCTGCAAGGCCGATTTCTGAAGCTGCTGAGCCTTTTGCTCAAAGAACTGCCAGCGACGCTTATCTTCTGGGGCCAATAAGCCCGTCGGCTCACTCACCAAAGACAATGCTTGAGCAGGCTGCCCGTCTCTACCGCCGCGCCCAACTTCTTGAACATACTCGGCTAATAGGCTCGGCACCTCGTAGTGCGCTACAAACCGGCAGTCGGACTTGTTGATGCCCATGCCAAAGGCAGAAGTACACACCACAAACTGACAGTCGCCATTAATCCAGGCCGTTTCTATATGGCGGCGTTGAGCAGCGACAAGTCCGCCGTGGTAGGCCTTAACTGAATAGCCCTGAAGCGCAAACCACTGGGCAAGCGCCTCGGTGCCGCGACGGGTGCGAGCGTAAATCAGGCCTGATTGTTTGCCCTGCTGCTGAATAAATTTAAGCAGAGCGCGCTTGCGGCCTTTGGGTGTCCACACGGTCTGGACAGAGAGATGGAGATTGCTGCGGTAGGGATTGAGCCGGATGATTTGGGGCGATCGCAGCTGCAAAACCGTATGAAGTGCTGCTTGAGTAATGGAATCGGCGGTGGCCGTGAAGGCAGCGATCGCAATTTTTTGGCCTTCAGGCTTGTGCTTCAGCAGCGCGGAACGCACTGCGCCTAGTCGGCGATACGCAGGCCGAAAGCTGTCGCCCCATTGCGTCAGGCAGTGAGCCTCATCGAGTACCAG
>JBGTGK010000144.1:0-2606 GCA_041746795.1 Phormidesmis sp. | reverse complement strand
GCGGTGTGGCTGAGGTCTTTTGAGTTCTGGTTTTCTGCTAGTACACTACTCGGAGACCAGATCTCATGCTTATTTCCTCCCCTGAGGGCGCTGCGGCGTCTGCTGATTTTGCTGCTGTGGCGTTTGTGGGTGCGTTTTCTGGGCGATCGCCCCTCCCCCCCGCTGACGATGCTCATGATAGCGATCACGTTGGGCAATTTGGTCGAGTAGGGTGCGTTGGGTGTCGAGTTCTACGAGAAAGTCAACATCGCTGGCTAATGGGCTTTATCTAGTCCTCATTCTTCAATCTACAAAACCCGAGCCGCAGAGCAGCATAAAAAAGAGGTAGTTGAGTATCCATAGTGTGCCAATACCGCTACTTAGGGTGATAGCAGGTTTACTGGCAGGCTGCGATCGCCGCCAAAGCCAATAGCCAACAGCGATCGCCGCTCCAACGCCCGCCGCGATCGCCGCAATACCCACCGCTCCAAGCCAAGACTCAACTGTAAACCCATAGGGCGTTACCCAGGTAAAAAGCACGCTGCCTAAAAGACTTCTAACCTGCTGATATATCAGAAATCCTACGGCGATACTAGCGAGACCTTTGCCTAACCGACTAGGATGAAACCATGCGAAGTAAGCGGCGATCGCCCCACCTGTAAGCGAGAGTCCCATACTAATCCGCAGCAAGCGCTGTTCGCCTGCCTTCACCATCGTTTGCGTTATCCAGTACGTTTGCCTCACGCGCTGAAATTCCTGCGGGCTCAAGTCCAAACCTGTTACCTCAAGAGACGGCGATAGCATCGGCGCGTACTCTTCCCCCACATTGTCACAGCTAATTAAGCGCCCATCATATTGAGCACGACAATCATATTTTGTGCTAACACCGATTATCTTCTCTATAGTTACGACTAACGGACGGCTTTGAATAGTCGTCTGACACTGCTGTTGCTGTTGTGGTGTTGTGGTGCAGGTAAAAACGCGATTGGGAAGATCAATCGCCGCAAAGCCCGTTTCGGGTCTAATGGCAACGCCTGCCATCGGCATCGTCACGCCGCCCTCGCGAGACTCAAACACGATCATGAATAGAAAAGCACCAAACAACATTACCCATAAGCTGAGTAAAAATATCAACAGAAATGATCTTACTGAGCGCATGATGTTTGGCCTTTGGCTTAGCTAATCTTGATGGATCTTTGATGCGATCGCACAACACTCTACTAACAAATTAAAGGAGTATCCGCCCAGTTTCAGATTTATCAACGCTGGCAAAAGACTATAAACCTACATGTAGAATTGGAGGAGTTTTGGTCGAAGGCTGCATACAGCTCACCTTGACTAGTTCGGCATCCAGATGCATTCCCAGTCAGCATCTACCAGCGGTTTCAGCAGCTTATATAACTATGGGCGATACGGGGTTCGAACCTGTGACCTCTTCCGTGTGAAGGAAGCGCGCTACCACTGTGCTAATCGCCCTTTGGCCCTTCACTTTAGCACGTTTGTCTGTGTGTGAATGACTGGCCGGATAAGAGGCTGCAAAGACTACTCCATTGACTCATTCCACAAATCGCTAGACTGGCGAATGCTGGCAAAATCGCCGTTGCCTAAAATGAGATGATCGAGCAGGGGAATGCCTAGCAGGTGAGCCCCTTTTAGCAGCTGGCGAGTGAGAGAAATGTCTTCAAGGCTAGGCTCTAGGCTTCCTGATGGATGGTTGTGGGCCACGATGATGCGGGTCGCACCGCGCCTGATTACTTCGCGGAAAATGTCACGCGGATGCGCTAGCGTTTCTGTTGCGGTACCAATAGTGATAACTTTAGAGCCGATTATTCGATGTTTGACGTCTAGCAAGAGCACGGCGAAGCGTTCCTGGGACTGCCACATCAACTCGTGGCCTAAGGCGGCGGCGGCTACTGCGGGGTCATCTACGACCGTGAGCAAGGGCGGCTGGCTTTGTAAAACCCGTTTGCCTAGCTCTAGTGCGGCCAAAATCGTTGCAGCCTTGGCTGGGCCTATGCCTGAAATTTTCATCAGCTCCTCAGCCGTGACGTCTCGCAAAACGGGTAACCCATCATGCTCAGGCTGATCCTTGCCTAAATGCTGCAACAAATGTACGCCTAAGCCGACGGCTGAGAGCCCGCCTGGGCCTTGCCCGGTTCCTAGCAAAATAGCCACTAGCTCAGCTGCCGATAGTCGTTTGGCCCCATGCGCCAGCAGCCTTTCGCGGGGTCTTTCGGTGGTGGGCATGTCGGCTACCCGCAGGCTGTAAGTCATGAGGCATTAGGTTGAAAGCGGCTACCCTTCAGTGAGCCCGAAACGGCTGGGTAAAGCACCGACTGCTAAAACTAGCCGCCAAAACCGTAAGCTGTATGAGTTAAACCCGATAGAAATGCCTGATAGGAATAATTTTGAAGCCATGTCTGACGACCTTTCCTCCGCAGAACTCACCGCCAAGCTCAAGTCTGTTCGTAGGCAGCTAATCGAAACTAAGGTAGTTTCCTTCAAATAAAATACCGTCTAAGCGGGACGGATGAGAATATCCCACTTTGGCAAGGTGGGACTGCGTTCTAGTCGCTGCTCGATAGGGCGCATCTCTTTTTTGGTCAAAGCGATGCCCTTTGAATACA
>JBGTGK010000143.1:0-5718 GCA_041746795.1 Phormidesmis sp. | reverse complement strand
GCGGCTGTGCTGGCGGCTGTGCGATCGCAAGTAGACACCCTAGACACCAATGTTGCCAAGCTACAGGCCAATCAGTTTTCCACCACCACCAAGCTCAGCGTTCAGCTATACAGCCATTTAGACTATGCCACCGCTGGCGGCGATGTATCAGCAGAAGGGATCAACGTGTTCGCCCCGGCTCGCGACCCCGTTACCAACCAGCCCGTTGTTCGCACCATTACCGGCAAACCTGCCGCCACCTTCAGCTATTTAACCTTTATCAACCTCACAACCTCCTTTACCGGAAACGATCAGCTACAGCTACAGCTCGTAGCCGGTGATGGCAATGCCCCCGCTAACTTCTACGCTTCAGCCGGACTTTTCAACACGTTTGGCACCCCTTTCACCCTGCAAACAGGTGCCCCTCAAGCAGTTGCAGAGCTAAACCTCACCGACTGGCTGGATTTTCGGGTGGGCTATTTAGCTGAGGCCGACGAGTTTTTGGCTGGCCCTCGCAGCGCTACGACAAACGGACTTTTTGGCTGAACAACAACCCTAACCGGACAGCTTGGCGTTTATCCCACCAACAATCTCAACTTCAGGTTCCTCTACACCCCTCTACACCCATAGCAACATCGCCACTAACAACGCTGGCTTCGTCGGCAGTGCCGTCAGCGAGCAGATTTATGGCTTTGCCGACGATGGTTTTGGCGGCCCCCTGAAAATAGCAACGGCAGATGCATTTTTGTTTAACTTCGACTGGTTAGTGACAAAAGGGCTAGGGCTATTTGGTCGCTACACCTACGGGCGTACTCACCTATTTCCGGTCAGCAACGACCTCCCTAACGGCGAAATAAATGCTCAATCCGTTCAAGTAGGTTTGGCACTGCCTGACCTGTTTAAAAAAGGAGCACAGGGAAATATTTCTTACGTGCAGCCATTCGACGTGCTCAGCGGTCGCAACTTCTTATCTTCTGGCGGCGGCGATGGCGCTGTTCAGCAGGAGATAGAACTCTCTTATCGCTACCCAGTTAGTCAAAATTTTGCAGTGGTACCTTCCATCTACTGGATTAACAACGTCAATAACTTTAGCGATAATCCTGACCTTTACGTCTTCAACCTTCAGGCTCAGTTCGCTTTTTAAGCCGGTTCGCATCCTTTACATTTAATCTGCTCATATAAAGGATGCGAATGAGTTTTGGTATAATTCGCTACGGTTTTACAATATAGAGTTATCCAAATAAGCCCCTCATCAGAGGAAGCAAAACTTTATGAAACCTACTGCAAGCAATACTTCTCGCTAAGCCCTTACTGCCCTCTCTCACCGCCTTCACCTAGCTAGAACGAATGAGCGCGCCTACGGTGCTGGTATTATGACAGCCGACTACAAGCGCAAAGCCCGTACAACCGGCTGGACGACCGAGCAGCTGCTGGCTATGTCAGCTGCAAAATCCTTCTATAACTAGGCTATAAGCTGGTCTATAAGTGGGGTTTTAGCTACCGCGATAGGTACTGTAAGACCAGGGCGAAACCAGCAGCGGCACATGATAGTGTGCCGCTGTATCGGCAATTCCAAACCGGATAGGGACTTCGTTTAAAAAAGGAGGATCAGGCAGTGGAGCCTGAGTTTGGGCTTTGTGCTTTGCTCGAAAGTACGCACCCACTAAAAACCGCAGCTCGTATGTGCCTATGACCAGGGTGCCGCTAGCCATCAAGGGTCTGTCTGTGCGAC
Source organism: Phormidesmis sp. (assembly GCA_041746795.1). Taxonomy (GTDB): domain Bacteria; phylum Cyanobacteriota; class Cyanobacteriia; order Phormidesmidales; family Phormidesmidaceae; genus Phormidesmis. The sequence goes on along the minus strand of JBGTGK010000143.1, from coordinate 4,007 downwards.
CATCGCTATTAGTTGTTTGCTTAGAGAGCAGCTTTTCACCCGCTGCTGAAATCTTCCAAAATTCAATTTCTATGCCTGCTGCCGGGCAGCCGCTAGCGGTATCTAAGACATGAGTTGTTAGCTTGCCAGTGGGTAGGCCGGTGGATAAGTTAGAGGGCATCGTAAGTCTCCTACTACTGCATTGGCCCAGCTAAAATAGTCTCAGAAATTGCGTTCAAAATCGTGACGCCATCTTCATTGGCTAGCTCGCGGTACCACTGCTGAGTTTTCTTGGGCTCTTTAGCATGGGTCATGTGCGATCGCTTGCGGGCGCTGCGAATAATGTCGGCTACTCTCGCTTTACGGCTCTGTTCATATCGCTTTAGCGCGTCGGCCACGCTGATGTTGGTGGTTGATAAATAGTTAGCTAAAATCCAGGCGTCTTCCATGGCCTGACAGCCGCCCTGACCCAAATCAGGCGCGGTGCTGTGGGCTGCGTCTCCAATTAAAGCAATCCGGCCTTTTACTAGCGCTGGCAGCGGCTCAATATCGTGAATTTCAACCCGATTGGTTTTCTCCGGTTCCAAGCGCTCAATCAGCTTCTGCACAGGTTCTGCCCAGCCTGAAAAGTGCTCGGATAGCTCTTGGCGGTAGTGGTCTGAATTGTTTTCGGTGCCTTTGGGCAGGGGCACATCTAAAAAGAAATAGAAGCGATCACCGCCCACTGGCATCAAAGAAGCCCGCTGCCCGTCGCCTACATAAATATCCCAGCTGTTATGGGGGGCCAAATCGTCACTCATCGGCACCAGCCCGTTCCAGTTCACATAGCCCACATAGTGCCGCTCGGTCGGCTGCGCTAATAGGTCAGCGCGAATCGCCGAATGCGTACCATCTGCGCCGACCACCACGTCTGCGGCTACTCGCTGCCCGTCTTCAAAAATAGCGATCGCCTTCTCATCAGTTTGCTCAACCGCCACGCAGTTTTTATTCAGCTGAATATTTTCAGTGCCTACCGCATCTAGCAGCATCTGTTGCAAATCGGTGCGAGTCACTGGATAAGGCGCTTGACCCACCCGCTCAATCAGCGGCGACAGGCTAAATCCCGTCAGCAGCTCGCCCGCCTTATTGTAGTAAGCCATGTGCTCCATTGGCCCACCAATTCGAGCAATTTCCTCACCTAGCCCCAAGCGGTTCATCACCTTCACGCCATTAGACCACAGTGAAATACCCGCCCCAGCGGGCCGTAGCTCACTCACTCGGTCATATACCTCAATCTCATAGCCCGCTTTTTGCATAGCAAGTGCAGTCGTCAAGCCGCCCATACCTGCTCCTACGATGACAACTTTCAGCTTTTCCATAAAGTGATACGACTGTAAAAGAGTAAGTGCAAAACAGCAACAAGTGCAGCGTCAAGCCTAAAAATGCGGCTAAGCTCTGAGGCTGCACTAGCCTAGATTATACAAAGAATTAGGAGAGGTGAAAGGGCATTTTAATGACCCATCCATTCAGGCTCACTCTCTGGCTGGCTTATTCTCGGCAGCCTCAGCGGCTGGCTCATCAAATTTGCTAGACAGTTTTAAAACATTCCAACTCGTAAGCTTCCAGGGTTGTATACAAGTTAGAATTCGGCACCGTACTTTAATGTGTTTTGAGATACACATTTCAAATTGATTAAAAAAACGGTGGCAGGGCTGTTTGAATTAAGCTTATTTAAAAAAGTCGCTTAATTGCAGCTGATGACATGCCAAATACGTCTTCGCGATCGCCTATACCTTCAAATTCTCCTCATGAGAGAACTCAATCTAAAGACCGCTTTGCTGAGTTTTTGACAGGCGTGCGAGATATCTTTCCACTGATAGTTGGCTCCATTCCCTTCGGCATCATTTTTGGTACCTTGGCAATTAACAGCGGGCTTTCGGCGGGCGCAACTCTGGCAATGTCGGCTCTGGTGTTTGCGGGTTCCGCTCAGTTTATTGCGGTGGGAATGATTGCCACTGGCACCGGATGGCCGCTGATTGTGCTAACGACGTTTGTGGTTAACCTCAGGCATTTGCTGTACGCCGTGAGCCTAGTGCCGCATATTAAAGCTTTGTCACAGCGCTGGAAAGTACCCTTGGCTTTTTTGCTTACTGATGAAGCCTTTGCCGTAGTTGTTCGTCGCTACAACGCTGCGGATCGCTCGCCTTTTAAGCACTGGTATTACCTGGGTGCTGCCCTAACGATGTATCTCAACTGGCAGCTATGCACGCTGATCGGGATTACTGCGGGACAGATCATTCCAAACGCAGCTGAATGGGGATTAGATTTTGCGATGTCTGCCACCTTTATCGGCATCGTCATGCCCTATCTCAAAAATAGGCCAATGGTCGCCGCTGTGATCACCGCTGGCCTGATAGCCGTGCTGGCTAGCGCACTGCCCTACAAGCTGGGCCTGATTCTGGCGGCGATGACTGGCATCACTGCTGGCGTCTACACCGAAAAAAGAGGTGCGTGTGCATGAATGAAATGTTGATGATTGAGGGCATGGTGATCGCCACCTTTTCTATCCGCTACCTGATGTTTGGCGCAAGCAGCCGCATCACTCTATCACCTGCCTTGATCAACGCCCTGCGCTATCTGCCGCCGGTTATTCTCACCGCGATTGTGGTGCCTGAAGTGCTGTTGAGCGAGGGCACGCTTGAGATCGGCTATTTGAATGCTCGGCTGGTGGGCGCGATCGCGGCAATCATCGTCAGCAAGCTCACCCAAAATCTGCTGCTGACCATCGTCTTGGGCATGGCCGCGTTCTTCGGCTGGCAAGGCCTGCTAGCTCTTTTGGCCTAGCTTTTTGGCCTAGCGTTAGCCTTCGTCCTTCAATATGCCTTCGCCCTTGACGTACCAAGAAATACCAAAGGCAATAACCATCACTGATTCCAGCCAAAAAACGGGATCGAATGTTTGGATTGAGTTTTTAAAATCTATCGGGAGCAGCTTTAGCAGCACAATTAAAGCGATAGACAGAAGAATGACGTAGCCGCTGACTCTATATACCGTATTGCGCTGTAGCTTTCTCGGCGTAGGCGGCTTGGTTGGATCGCTCTTAGTGAAAAGAACCAAAGAGAAGTAGGCCAGCGTAATAAAATACGCTGAGGCAAAGAAAACATGCAATTTACCAATCGTGGCGGCCAGCTCAGAAGGATTTTGTGGCGTAGTGGGAAACAGCGCCGTCCCGATGACGCAAATAGCCGCCACATTAGCCGCTAAATTGTCCTTTTTACCGTAGCCTTTGTATGAGAACAGGAAAACGCCCATGGCGAAAAGTACGCCCACGAAAACGTCTCTCATGCCAGTGTAGTAGTAGTCGCTAACCGAAGGCTGAATTTGCAGGCCAAACAGCAGCCCGCCGCCTATAGCCAAAATAAAAGGCAGGCCCATGCCTAAGCAGCCCACCGCCTTTCGCAGCATTAAGTAGGAGACGACTAGGCGGTTGTTATTGGGTTTAATGTCCTGTTTACCGTAGTTCATCGGCTCATTTTAGCGAGGAATGGGAATCGTTATTATCAACGGGCGCAGATCTTAACATCGATTTCGATAGCGTTAAACTTACTTTTGCCAGACAACGAGTATGACGCCGAAAACAATACAGGCGAGTCCTACGATTCGACTAAAGGGAATCATCTCTTTGAAGAAGAAAAAACCCAAAAGAACTGAGAAAACATACGACAACGCGACTGCTGGGCCAGCAATGCTCAGCTCAACTCTAGTGAGTAGCAAGATATAAGCTAAGGCACCCATTGCATAGCACAGAAGACCAAATATCAGCTCAGGTGTTGCCGCAATCCCCAGGATATGACTCAATGCGTTAGATGCATTCACTTGCCCTAGCTTGAGCGCACCTATCTTAAGTAGGAACTGTCCCGCAACGCCAGCCGAGACAGATATTAACAACAAAACAGCTTCTTGCGGCGACATAAGATAAAACTCCGAAATCGATATAGAACAGTTTGAAGGGTCATTGGTTGAGAGGTAGCTGTACTCTATATAAAGAC
>JBGTGK010000142.1:0-22982 GCA_041746795.1 Phormidesmis sp. | reverse complement strand
TCAGAACTACTAGAAGAATCACCAGCAGAACCTACAGCAGGTTGCCAGCAGGCGCTCCAAACAATCCCAGTGTGCGCCCGACAAATGGGTTCAGGTGGCCCTTCTAAATGCCAAACATGCACCTGATCGTCGTCGCCACCCGAGATAATCGAGCCGCCATCGGTGCTCCAAGCCACGCTATGAACGCTGCTGCGCTGATTAAAGGTTTGTTGAATCGTGCCCTCTACGCCCCATATTTTAATCGTTTGGTCATCGCTGCTTGAGGCAATTCTTTGACCGTCGGGGCTAAAGGCCACGCTGCGCACCCAGTCGTCATGGCTGTAAAGGGTTTTAAGCTTACGACCATTCTGGCTCCACAGGCGTAGAGTGTTTGCATCGCCCGCCGATAGAATTGTTTGGCCGTCAGGGCTAAAGGCCACGCTGCGCACCCAGCCCTGATGCCCGTAAAAAATATGCAACAGCTCACCGCCTACGCGCCACAGCCGTACCGTTTGGTCTTCACCGCCGGTTGCCAGCAGCTGCCCATCGGGGCTAAAGGCCACGGTTCGCGCCCAGTCTTCATGGCCCTTTAGCGTGCGTACCAGTTCTCCCGACAGGTTCCACAGGCGCACATTTGCATCGCTGTAGGTCGCAGCAATAATCGGTTCTGTGGGGCTAAAGCTAACGCTGGTAACGCTGGCCGAAGCGGTTTCTAGGCTGCGGATAAACTCTCCATTGGCCTGCCACAGCCGAATCGTATGATCTAGGCTGGCGCTGGCAAGATACTGGCCGTCCGGGCTAAAGCGAACGTCCACAACGCCCGCCTGATGGCCGGTGAGAGTGCGAATTAATTCTCCTTTTGGGCTCCACAGCTTGATGGTGCCATCGTCGCTAGCTGAAGCAATTTGAGACCGCCCATAGTCTACGGCCAGCACCCAGTTGTTGTGACCCGAGAGTTCATTTTTCTCTCGGATCTCTCGTAGGGTAGCGTCTAGGCATAGCGCTGCCTGCATTTTCAACAGATCGCTGCTGCTTTGGCTGAGCTGTTTAGCCGCTCGCATGGCTTTCACCAGTGCGCCGAGTCCATTGCCCGAAAGTCGCAGTGACCTGGCCACCGATACTAAAGATCTGATCTCGGCAGCTTGAGTTCTCTCGTAGGCTAGCGACGTTTGCAGCAGCGAATTCGACTGAGCCGCTAAGGCTGCTTCGAGCTGGCTTTCACTTTGCTGCCTGCGGCTGCGTTCGGTTTGCAGTGCCTCTAGCAGCCCGGTTTCGGCGACACCTGCGGGTGGCTGCTGCTGCACCAGGCTCGCTAAATATTCATGCACTAGCTGGTAACGCACGCCCGACACTTCAGGCGCTTCAAACACTAGACCCGAGCCGATTAAAATATCTAGCACTAGCTGGAGCTGCTGCGGTTCGCTGGCAATGTTGGCAAAGGTGAGTGCTTCTTCTATTTCTGAATGGCTTTTGAGCGGGCGACCTGCGCCTTCGCTGAGTAAATAAAGCACAGACTGGGCAACGGCTTTATTCTCGGGGCCACAGTCGTGAATAACATTGTCTAAAAAGTTTTTAAGCAATTGGCTTTTAGGTGATCGCCCCAGCTGCCGGTACGCCTCTAGGGTTGTAATATTCTCTCTTTGTAGCTGCGCGCCCACCACCTGTAGCTCAATCGGGCGAACCTCTCCGGTGTTAGCTGCCAAGTCGTCTACCAAAGCCGTGATCAGTCCGTCTTCTAAGTAAAAACCTGCGGAGCCCGTCAGCTGCCGAATCACCATTTCAGCCGCCTTGGGCATAAAGTTACCTAGGTAGTAGCGAATCTCCTTGCTTAAAATATCGTTTTCAATCGCACTCAGGTCGGCACTGCGATCCCAATCTAAGAGATAGTGTAAAAAATCTTCTCGCAGCGACAGCACCACTTTGACATAAGGCGCATCCAGGCAATCGCGCAAAAAGGTGTATAGGTTCCGCCTTTGCTCAATGGCTGGATACTCGTAAAAAAAGTCTTCGAACTGATCAAAAATAAGCACAATCTGCTGATATTTGGCCCGAGTCAGCGCTTTGAGCCGATCGATCAGATCGCCTGTGGAAAGCTCATTTTTAGGTTTATTCGCTATTTCTTCTGGCCCATTTCTAGTCTCATCCGGGGTCTCATTTGGGGGCTCAGCAGCGCCTTCAATCAGCCTCTCTAGCTGATCGGCCCAGCGACTGTAGCCGCTAATCAGCATCGGGTAAGTCGTCCGCCCTTCGCTGATCAGTCGGCGCAGTCGAGGAATGAGCCCGGCGCTAAGAATAGAGCTTTTGCCCACGCCCGACTGACCGTGGATCACCACAATTGGATAGCGCGGCTGTGAAAGTCGGCTAGTGAGCGCTTCAATATCCTGCTGACGGCCTGATGCCTTGATTTCAGCGGCGATTTCAGCCGTTGCAGCCTGCTCAACGGCCCAGGCGGCAGTAGAACCGCTGATGAATCTGTTAGCGACAGCGGGTGCGGGTGGAATTTGGCTAGCGCCGATAAAGGCCCGCGGCCCGAAGAGACTTTCAACCCGCCTTTGGGCTAGCTTAATTTCAAAAGCCTCGGCATAGTGCTGGTGCTCAAAGTACAGATGCCACAGCCGGTCTAAGATGTGGCGATAAAGTGAAAGGTCGTAGCGGGCTTCGGTGTGCAGTCGGGCTTTTTCTAGGTTGGCGATCGCCCTCTCCGGCTGTCCCTGTAGCTGCTGAGCTCTGGCGAGTGAATAAAGATAGCTGCCCCGGTGATAGCGCAGCGCTACCTGCTCAGTAAAGCTGACGGGCTCAACGGTGGCCTGCTCAGAAATTTCTAGCGCCTGCTGGGCATAGCCTTGAGCTTCACTCAGATAGTCAGGATGCGGATCTTTGGAGTAGCGAGCCAGGGAGACTTCTGCCAGGTAGCCATAGTCTCTAGCGAGGCGAACCGGATCGCTGTGGTGTAGGGCCGCGCCTTCTTGCGCGATCGCCGCCAGCGCTGGCCAGTTTTCTAGCTTATGCAGCACTTCAGCAAGCGCCAAAATAAAGTGACCAACGCGGTCAGTTCGGTTTTGCTCGCGAAAGATATTCAGGCACGCCTCAAAGTACCGCTGGGCCTTCTCGCAGGCGGGAATGTAGCTGCGCCGATCGAGCGTGGCGTGGGCGCGCCACCACAGGCCGAGGTGGAAGAGGAGGATGGACTGCTTGTCTGGGGAGGTGAGGAGGGGGAGAGGGGGAGAGGGGGAGAGGGGGTGGTTTTGCCAGTAGGAAAGGCTGGTTTCGTAATAGCTGCGGGCTTTTTCTAGGTCGCCTTGCTGGTGGAGGTTGCGGCCCTGGAGGAAAAGCAGGTCGGCAATCTGCTCGTTGGTGACGAGGTGCTCCTGGCTTTCTATTTGAGCCAGGGCAAATGAAAGTTCCTGGCTAGCTAAGGGCTCGACAGGGTGAGGATTGAGGCTCAGGTGTTTTTCAATTAGGGAAATGTCGCCGAAGCCTAGCAAGGAGGCGTCGTTCAGAACTTGACGGAAGGTGTCGTTTGCCTGAGCGGTAAGACCTGAGATTAGAGAGGGCAGCGGATATTCAAATCGGATGGGGGTGGCGGCAAAGCTCTTGAGATCGGGAGCATAGCGGTTGAGATGCTGAAGGATGGCGTCGTTTACCCACAGCACAAGGGGGTTTTTAAAGGTTTTAGGGAGTTCGTCACGGCCTAAGTTAGCGGCCTTGAGCAGCTGTTCTAGCTGAGCGGGCGACTGAATATCTTCTAAGCCGGTGACCATCAGTGCCTGAGGCACAATTCCTCGGGAGGCGATCGCTTCCCGAGTAGGCATAGCCGCAACAATCGCATCCCTCAGCTGGGTAGTCGCAGGTGGAATCGCCACAACGGTTAGCCACAGCGCGTCGCTAAGTTCCTCAATCAGCAGCCGTCGCAGCCTCTGGTAGTTCACCCGCGCCAAAATTAGCGAAAACTGTCCCTGGCCTAGCACAACTGCCCGCCGCAGGTTGTTAAGGGCGTTTTTGTTATAGGTAACAATGTCTAACCGTTGCTCAGTCACCATAGCCACAGGCAAAAAAGTAATCAGCGCTCGTATTCTATCGCGCCCCCGCCTGCCACTCCCGATACCGCCTCGTCTCCGCCAGCACCGGATTCAGCCCAAACCAGCGCCCGTCGCTGTCCCGATATTCGTACAAAAACAGGCTGCGCAGCAGCGAATTGTAGGCAGTGCTGCCCTGTGCGTCACCTTCGCTAATCGCTTCAAACAGGTGCGCCCAGTCTTGTGCATCGATCAGTCCAAGCAGGGCGTCGCGCTCGTCGCGGATAACAGATTCCAAGGTTTCTATTTGAATGGGCAGGTCGCCTTTTTGCAGGCAGCCGTACAGCAGGCGCATCAGGTTGCGCATGTGGCCACCGCTAATGCCGACTAGCCGCATCAGGGTGTCGGCTGAGTCAAATACCTGATCGATTTGCTGCCAGCGATCGCTCTCCGAAAGCGCTGGAAATGCCCTCACCATCACCATTTTTTGCAAGAGCGATCGGCCCCGAGCCAGCGGCTCCCCCGTGCGAGTCGTCACCGGCACCATTGCCAACAGCTTAGGCGCAGTGCCAAACCGATTGGACAGGCGAGGCAGCTCATCCGAGAAAATCAGCGCCAGGGGAATGGTATATACCACATGACAGCTCAGTCGCTTTAGCTGCTCGCCGCGATCAACAAACAGGTATTCCGACTGGCTGCGACCGTTCGGACGGCTGATCGGATCGATCCGATCGAGGTTGTCTACAATCACGACCAGGCCACGTTTGCCCTGTTCCTTGAGCTGCTTAATCGCCGCTTCAAAAATTTCTTCGTTAATTGCGTCAATAATGCCCTTGGTGCGAGGCTCCAGATACTGGCGTAGCTGGCTGCGCATTTCAGGGCTTTCTTTAGCGCGAGCGGTAATCGCGGCGATGCCCACTGAAAAGCTAACGTCGCTGATTTCCATCGGAGATCTCAAAGTCTCTAGCAAATTGCGAAATAGTTTCTCCAAATAAGTGGGCCGCAGCCGAACGCCCGCTGCCTCCATACTTTTCGTCACCTGATGCGCAATCATCAGCAAAATGTCGCTAATATCCACATCGGCCATTTCTAAATCCCGGTCGGACTCAAAATACACCACATGAAAATTCTGTTGTTCGAGCCCGCCCTTCAGCCGAAACAGCTCCGTCGATTTGCCGCAGCCAATATGCCCGGTAAATAGCTGCGTGGTTGGCTGATCGGGCGAAAGCAGCACAATTGTTCGACCCAGCTCGCTGACGATATCGCCCCCTCGCACCGAAGAAAAATCGATGTAGTATCGGCGATCCTCAGCCTCTGCCACCTTCAGCGGTCGGCTAGGGTTAGCGGCACGGTAAAAGCGAGCTAAGTCTAAGGACATAGGCAAAGTTTCTGGGCAATAATTATGGAGCGGATAGCCTAACTACCCTTCTTAGCCTAGCTTGCAAATGGCCTCTCCGCCCGCTTCAATCCAGCCGTGAATGAGCCCAGAAGTAGACTGAGCCGCGCCGCATTTTCCGGTGCTGTCAATCACAATTACGCCGCCTTCGCCGTTCACTTTTCTCACTAAATACTCAATCCCGGCTCTGGCCGCTGTTGTTGCATCCATGCCCTTAAAGTAAACATAGTCAGAGACGGTTTTGGAGAGCACGGTGCGCAAAAACTGTTCTCCATAGCCGGTGGCCGAGACGCCACAGGTTTCGTTATCAGCAAAGACGCCCGCACCGACCACGGGCGTATCGCCTACGCGTCCCCAGCGCTTGTTCACAAGTCCGCCTGTGGAGGTCGCTGCCGCCAAATTACCGTTGATATCTCGGGCGACTGCGCCGACGGTGCCCAGCTTTTGAGAAGGCTCCTGAGAAGACTCTGGGGAAGGCAGGACGCGCTCGTGATCTAGCGTCATGCGACCACCAGCGGCTTTGGCCTCTTCGAGCTGTTTGACCCTGGCCGCTGTGATGAAATACTCATCAGGGCATTGAGTCACCTGATGAGCTTTAGCAAATTCTAGTGCGCCTGCGCCTGCAAGCATGACGTGATCGCCCTGTTCTAACACCTGACGCGCCAGGGAAATTGGGTTTTTGATGTTTTTAACGCAGGTGACCGCGCCCGCTCGCAGGTCGCTGCCGTTCATCAGGGCGGCGTCCATTTCTACCTGGCCGTTTTCGTTGAGGACAGAGCCTTTGCCAGCGTTATAGAGCGGATTGTTTTCTAACAAATTAACGCAGTATTCAACCACGTCTAGGGCAGCATCGCCTTTTTCGAGTCGCTGGCGACCGGCTTCGAGGATGGCGACGATGCTTTCTTCAAATTCTGATTCGCCTGCCTCGTATTTAAGGTCTTCAAGTGACCCTGCGCCGCCGTGAATGATCAGAGAATAAGAATTGTTCATAGGAAATTGTAGGGTGGAACCGCCATTTATTTTTCAGCTATCGTCGGATGTAGTTCTTCCTTGATAACGAACCGGATATGGTTAATAGCGAGGTTGCCTAAAGAGAACTTTTCGGGTCGGTTGTCAGCCTTGAACCTACCAAAGGAAATGCCTTTACCCAGCTCGGTATGGTACCAGGAAAGGCCCATGAAGAATCGGGTAGGGTACGGCCCCTTGTCAATCGTGTCATCTACGTTAGATTCCATCGGTAGCCAGCCAATACCAGGAATGTAAAACTCTAGCCATACGTGGTTGTAGTCGGGCTCTAGCGGCAGATTGCGCAGCTCGGGCTTAGGCGGGCATTTGTAGCGGCCAATCGTGCGACAGGCAATCCCGTTTAGGCGAAAAAGAGCTAGCAAAATTCCTACGTACTCACCGCAGGAGCCAGTTCCCCGTGCGATCGCCACATCCGGCGTATCAATTTTAGGCTGAATCCCATAGGAGAGCTTATCGTACACATAGTTCCGAATCCGCAGCGCCTTTCTTAAAATGTTGGTTTCTGTGCCAACCGCCTCTTTAGCTGCCCGCTGGATAATGTCGGTGTCCATGGCGAGTTCGTCGTCATCGACCAGATAGCGCTGCTGAAAGTCGGCTGAAAGAGGCGGAGCCGATTGCACATCCTCAGGGGTGAAGCTGTATTTGATGCTGTACATTTCAACGGTGGCCCGCCAGCCTACTAAGCCTGCCTGATGAGGTGATAGCTCGTCAAACTTGAAGACGGCGACCCGCTGACCGTCCTGAATTTCCTCGGTGAAAGGGTGCCCGACCGCTTCTACTTTGCGAACCTTTTGGCGCAAGGTGTCAGCGGGCAGCGCAATCCGCCACTCTACGTTTTTGAGCGCCGGGATATCGTCCAGCGGGAGCAGCTCTTCAACGTAGCTAATTTCGGTGAGGTAGCCGTTAGAGAGGGTGTAGTGTTCGGCCAGGTTTCGATGAATATAGAGAGGATGGATGAAGGTGCGATCGCGAAACGTGAGCTGATGAGGATCTGCCGCGTTGGGATCGTCTCGGATGTAGGCTTCTTCGTCGGCGTAGGCCACATAGCAGGTGGGTGGCTGGTCTGGTAGCTGATCTGGTGACTGGTCAGGTGCGGCGTAAAAAGCAATGCCAGTGGGCGAGCTAAATGGGGTGAGCGCGCTAAATTGCAGGTTGCCCGTGGCTCTATCGAGACAGTAAACGCTTTGTTCTTCGCGATCGCACACCCACAAAGCGTCCGCAGTGGCCGTAAGGTTCTCAGCGCCAACGCCAGGCTGATGAATCTTCTTAATACAGTCTTTGCTGTCGGTGTTGTAAATGTGTATATATCCCGACTTTTGGCAGGTCACATACACCGTTGATTCCCAAACGGCGATGCCATCAGCGGTGTAGGGCAGCTCAGTAAATAGCGTAGGCGTCAGTGACCCGTTAATGTCGCACCTAAAAACGCCCGAGCCCCGCGTTAGCCAAACGGTGTTTTGCCAGACGGCTAGCCCGGTTGCCCCAATCCAGTCGGCTACCGTATGCGTATTGAGGATGGTTGTGTTGTGGGTATCGGGGTCAATTTCTACTAAATACCCTCGAATGGTATCGATTGCCAGCAGGTGGCGATCGCGAGCAGCCAGTCCAGAAAGAATATAAACGCCGATAGGCCGGACAGTCGTAGGCCGTATTTTAGACATAGCTTCGATAGTAGGATCGTATGACATGTGCAGCGGCTGTATGCCTGCCTCTAGACATCATACAGAACACAATACACAGTCCTTATAAAACTCTACTGAGTCGTTTTTTACTGGTGCTTAGAGCACATTTACATCCTAAAATCCACCGCCTCATCAATAGCAGCTATGTGCGTACCTCAATCCACAGATAAAATCCGGCGATGCGGTTTCTATCGTCTTATGATTGACTATAGTGAGCTTCGCTTCGGCAGCTCGACCGTGCAGTTCTTACATGAAAGCTCGCTATGAAAGTACTCTACGACCCAGACAAAGACGTTTTACAGATGTCGTTTAATCAATCAATGATCGAAGAAACCGCTCAAATAGCGCCAGGGGTCATTTTGGACTACGACGAAGATGGAAATATTATCGGTATCGAGCTGAGGAAAGCCTCTAAGAAAACAGACAGCCCTTACAAAATGACTTACACGGTGGAAGCTGCCAACACCAACAAACCACCGCTAAAAGGCGATTCCTACGAGTAACTGTTCTTTGCTTAGTCGCTGGCCTAGTCACTGGCCCAAGATTCTCGCCCAATCAGGTCGCACACAGGGTCTTTTAGGAGATACTCATGGTCTTCTAGTTCTCGCTCAACCTGCTGCCACTCTCTGTCGCCAAAATAGCGAGAGAGCAGGTAAATTTGGCTCTGTCTACCAATTGACCCCTTCGTTACCAGGGCTCGTACTTCATCTTGAATGGCGCTAATAGAGTAACGACGCGCTTCTTTGAGCATGGTGAGATCCTTATGAAAGTGGTAAAAGCACTAGGATTATGGATGAAACTTGTTTGAATCTGGCGTTTTTTAAAATGCAAAAACGGGAAATACTGTGAGAAAAAATGCTGTGGATTGCTGAAAAACAACCGCAAAAACTAACCGCAAAAACTATTGGTAGGGCTAGATTTTAAGGAACTGTTCAAGCTGTCTGCAAGGAGGCACACAGCTCCATCCCTTTAATAAGGCTAAATCCTCGGCAAAGGGATGCCAACGTTAAAATCTGATTGCAAACATAGGAAAACCTTATGTTTGCTTAATAGGATTCGTATTTCTAGAGAATTGCTACGGACGGACAGCGCTCATAGAGCAAAAATTGATTTAATGTAGCAAGGTTTAAAAATTTTCTAAAGGCTTCCTTGCTGAGTTATTTTTTTTAAAGTTCGGCTCTAGTTCGGCTCTGAGCGATCGCCTCAAATGAAAGGCTATTTTACTCGCTTTCCGATTGCCCTTTATCCGTCTTAATGTGGGTGTCTTAATGTGGGTGGTTCTTTTTGTAATACTTAGATACTACTGAGCTGTCGCTTAGCACATTTTTGTAGGTTTAGTTGCCTATTGCTGCTGCAAAAAGCCAACCGTTGCACTGCTAAACAACAATCAAATACCCGGCTCCTTGCTTGGCTATGACAGTATTGTACATTACCGTTTTTCAACAGGCGCAGCCTTTTAGTTATGGTTTTATAACATTAGCAGGCCCTGGGTTAGAGTTCAAAAAAACTGAAAACATTGCTGCGCATAGATTTTTTCAGCCGTGCGAATGCAATCAAAATTCGTTAAGTGACAAATGATACAGAGTATGTTCGTTTCGACATGAAAGCTAATTGTTCTGATAGACGAAATTCTGTTCTGTCTGCCTACGAGCAGCGTAGATTAAGTTGATTGCAAGTTACGTAGACTAGAACCTGATACAGCAGTAATTTTTGATGCAGCCGCCCGTCACCTATCGGACTTTGAACATCAGGCCTTAAATGTCAAATGAACATCAAATGAATGTCAAATTTTAAGCATAGATTGCGGGCAGGAAGGCCGCTTTATCAGGCTACTTTGTGAAAAGGTAGAAAAGACGTGAAGCGTTGTGCCTGGCAGCGGTGGAAAATTAGCGCTTTTTATTCCTTAAAAAAGATGCAAAGTAGTTAAGCTCAGCGTTAAGGCCTAAAGGCATACCAGGCAATATTTTTCCAATGAGGATTGACCATGACCGATGCCATGAAAATTTTGATGTGTCCCCCTCACCATTACGATGTGGACTACGTAATTAATCCGTGGATGGAGGGCAACATTCACCGCTCGTCGCGAGAGCGGGCTGAGGATCAGTGGAATCAGCTTTATAGTGTGCTTAAAAACCACGCCACCGTTGAGCTGGTAGAACCTGAGAAGGGATGGCCAGATATGGTGTTTGCGGCTAACGCGGGGCTGGTGCTGGGCGATCGCGTCGTTCTCAGCCGATTCTTGCATCCCGAGCGTCAGGGCGAAGAGCCCTATTTTGAAAAGTGGTTTGAAGACAACGGCTTCAAGGTGCATAAGCTGCCCAAAAGCCTGCCGTTTGAAGGCGCAGGCGATGCCCTGATAGATCGAGCTGGCGGCTGGCTGTGGGCGGGCTATGGCTTTCGCTCTGAGCTAGATTCTCATCCTTACCTATCCGAATGGCTAGATGTAGAAGTTCTATCTCTACGGCTAACAGACAGCCGGTTTTACCACTTAGACACCTGCTTTTGCCCGCTGACGGATGGCTACTTAATGTACTATCCACCTGCGTTTGATGCGTACTCTAACCGGCTGATTGAAATGCGGGTACCTGCCGATAAGCGCATTGTTGTCAGTGAGGTAGATGCGATTAATTTTGCCTGCAATACGGTGAATATAGATCGCGTGGTGGTGATGAATCAGGCGAGCGATGAGCTGAAGCAGACGCTGCGCGATCGCGGCTTTACCATCGAAGAAACGCCCCTCACAGAGTTCTTAAAAGCAGGCGGCGCGGCTAAATGCCTAACGCTCAAAACCATTGAGCCTAAAAAGACTGCGCCCAAAACTTCTTCTATTCAAAGCCGGACGATTCATTTAGAAGGGCACTTGTTGGATTCTGGCATTGTCAATCGCACGCTAGACACGATTACCACTGGCGGCGGTAGCTTTCAGGTGCTGAGCTTTGACTTGGGCGCACAGCGTAACGATACTTCGGTGGCAGAAGTGAAGGTAACCGCGCCAGACTCTACCGTGATGGACGACATCATGGGGCAGCTGATTGACTTGGGCGCAGTGAGCTTGCCGCAGGAGGCTACGCCAGCCAAATTAGAGGAAGTTGTTCAAGATGGGGTTGCGCCCGATGACTTTTATGTGACGACTATTTATCCTTCAGAAGTGCTGATTGGGGATCACTGGTATCGGGTGCAGGGGCAGCGGATGGACGGGGCGATCGCCGTTACCCGCGAGCCCAGCGGCCCGGTTGCCTCCTGCAAGCTGCTGCGAGATCTTAAAGTGGGTGAAGAAGTGGTGGTGGGCAGCAAAGGCATTCACACCCTGCGGGCGGCCCCTTCGCTGAAAAGCACTAAGAGCGACGACTTCAGCTTTATGGGCGCGGGCGTTTCGAGTGAGCGCCGAGTTGAGCTAGTCGTTGAGCAAATTGCCTGGGATTTGCGGCGGATTCGCGATCAGGGTGGCAAAGTGGTGGTCACCGCTGGCCCGGTGGTGATCCATACGGGCGGCAGCGAGCATTTGAAGAAGCTGATTCAGGGCGGCTATGTTCACGCGCTGTTAGGTGGAAATGCGATCGCGGTGCATGATATTGAGCAATCAATTATGGGCACCTCGCTAGGGATGGACATGAAGCGAGGCGTGTCTGTGCAGGGCGGACATCGGCATCACCTCAAGGCCATTAACACGATTCGCAGGTATGGCAGCATCGCCAACGCGGTCGAAAAAGGGGCGCTTACTAGCGGCGTAATGTACGAATGCGTCAAGCACAACGTGCCTTTTTCTTTAGCAGGCTCCATTCGTGACGATGGCCCGCTGCCCGACACGAAAATGGACATGATCGAAGCCCAGGCAGACTACGCTCGATTGATTGAGGGCGCAGACTTGATCTTAATGCTTTCGACCATGCTGCATTCTATTGGCGTCGGGAATATGACCCCGGCGGGCGTAAAAATGGTGTGCGTGGATATTAACCCGGCTGTGGTGACTAAATTGAGCGATCGCGGCTCGGTAGAATCTACCGGCGTTGTCACCGATGTGGGCTTGTTTTTAAGCCTGCTAGTGCAGCAGTTGGGCAAGCTCACAGGAGACTACGCGCTGGTTCACTAGATCGCTTTATTCGCCATCTTTTTATTTGCCGAAAATGTGGGTGGGCATCCCGTCAATGCTGACCTGATTTTTTTCTTTCCAGTAGGCCTCGATCCCATCGGGGCCTTTTTTTTGTGCCCAAGTGTTGAGATTAGTGCGATCGCTCTCATACTCATACAGCGGCACCGCCATGCCACACGAAGTCTGCACCATGCTGACCGACAAATCAAAAATCTGTCGAGTTCCAGGCGTTTCAGGAAACTTGCCTACCAGCGCTTCCCAGCAATCGCTGTAAGGATAAACAGTTTTCGCCCTCCCATACAGCCGCAAGATCATCGGTGCCCCCTCAAACGAGCAAAACATCACCGTCATTCTGCCGTTTTCAGCCACATGAGCAGCGCTTTCATTGCCGCTACCCGTCACGCTCAGCCACACGACTCTATTCGGCCCCAGTATTCGTAGGCTATCCATGCCTTTGGGCGATACGTTCACCTGGCCTTCGCAGCCTGCGGTACCCACAAAGAAGATTTTCTGCTGCTCAATAAAAGCGCGGTGGGCCTCGGTGATGCATTCGGATTGTTTGGCCATATTAAAATTACGTGTTGGCTAAAACTTTTCAGGTACGAAGTTTTGCATATCCATTGGTGGGCGCTCGTAGTCGATATTCTTTTGTCTTTTAGGCAGCTTCAGCGGCGGTGGGGTGAGGTCTTTGTATTCTATCTGGCTGAGCAGATGGCTGATGCAGTTAAGCCGAGCACTCTTTTTGTCGTTAGCTTCAACGACATTCCAGGGCGATCGGGTGGTGTCGGTTGCCGCAAACATGTCATCTTTGGCCTTGGAGTATTCCACCCATCTAGCCCGAGCTTCTAAGTCCATAGAGCTTAGCTTCCATCGCTTGATAGGATTTTTTAGTCGTTTTTGAAAGCGCTTTTCCTGCTCTTCATCACTGACCGAGAACCAGTATTTGACCAGGATAACGCCAGCGCGTTGCAGCATATGCTCAAACTCGGGGCAAGAGCGTAAAAACTCCACGTACTCCTGGTGCGTACAAAAGCCCATCACCTGCTCTACGCCTGCCCGGTTATACCAGCTGCGGTCAAATAGGGCAATTTCGCCAGCGGCAGGCAGCTGAGCGACGTAGCGCTGAAAGTACCACTGGCCTTTTTCTTTTTCGGTGGGCGTACCCAGCGCAACCGTCCGGCAAATTCGAGGATTCATGCATTCAGAGATGCGCTTAATCGCGCCGCCTTTGCCAGCGGCATCTCTTCCTTCAAAAAGAACAACAACTTTTAGGCCTTTGTCCTTTACCCAGTATTGAAGCTTTACCAGCTCTTCTTGCAGCCGCTTTAATTCTTTTTTATAGACCTTCTTCCTGAGCTTTTTGTCCTGTTTAGCCTTGCTCTTCTCAGCTTTTTTATCAGATTTGTCTTTATCAGACTTGCTCTTTTCAGCTTTGTCTTCGGCCTTATCTTCGGCTTTATCTTCGGCCTTATCTTTTAGATCCTTTCCATTGAGGTCTGCGATCGCTGTCGTATCAGGTTTCTTCTTTGCCATAAGCTTTCCAAATTCGTGAGGGTTTAGCCGCCAATCGAAAAAGGTCGGCTGAGAAGGTGATTAACTAATAAGGCTATAGGGATACTTTTAAATCAGTTTAAAATGTTACAGGCGCTTAAGGATTTTGTAATAAATGCTTGACCTAATCTTAACTTTAGCCTTTGGTGGCCGGGGCTTCTATGATTGGGTAAGTATGTTTAGGGCGATCCTCAAAGAAGAGGCCAATGCTTATGCTTTCTGTCAAGCAAGTTGGAATATTAGGAACGGGACTGATGGGTGCGCCGATGGCGTTGCAGCTACAGCGCTCGGGATTTGAGGTGACGGCCTGGAACCGCTCGGCTGACAAGCTAATGCCCTTGCAGCAAGCGGGTATTGAAGTGAAGGCAACCGCAATGGATGTGGTCAATGCCTGCGAACTCACGATCACCATGCTGAGCGATGCTGCCGCAATTGAATCAACCGTGATGGCACTGCCTGATCTTTTAAAGGGTCGCACTATCCTGCAAATGAGCACGATTGCCCCTGATGAAAGTCGCCAGCTAAACGAGAAAATTATGGCGGCAGGGGGATCTTATTTAAAATCCCCTGTATTGGGCAGTACTCCACAGGCGGCAGCGGGCGAGCTGATTTTGATGGTGGGCGCGACGCCTGAGCAGTATGAGCAGTGGCTGCCGGTACTGAAGTGCTTTGGCCCAGAGCCTCGGCTAATGGGGCCAGTTGGCGCGGCAGCAGCTACTAAGCTAGCGATGAATCAGCTAATTGGTACGCTGACAGCGGCGTTTTCAATGAGCTTAGGGCTGGTTCAGCGGGAAGGGCTAGATTTGGAGAAGTTTATGGCTATCGTGCGAGAGAGTGCGCTGTATGCACCAACGTTTGATAAAAAGCTGGATCGGATGCGTGATCGCAATTTCTCGAACCCTAATTTTCCGACCAAGCACCTGCTCAAAGACATGAACTTATTTGTCCAAGCCGCCCAAGCGCAGGGAATTGAGACGGCGGTAGCAGAAGGCGTGAGTGAAGTGACAGGTAAGGCGATCGCGCAGGGATTAGCCGACGAAGACTATTCGGCTATCTACAGCGCAATAAACCCAGCGCGATAAACCCAGAAGGTTGATAGTTCTGTTGTTACGCAGTAAGCGCAGGTTCTTTTGCCGCTGTTTTCTCCACGCTAGCTACAGCATCCTCTGCATTGCCGAAGCGGTGATCGCGCCTCTGAAAAACCTGTAAGGCCCGATGAAACTCACCCCGGTCAAAGTCGGGCCAGAGGGCATCGGTAAAGTACATTTCGGTGTAAGCGAGCTGCCAGAGGAGAAAGTTGCTAAGCCGCTGCTCGCCGCTGGTGCGAATTAACAGGTCGGGGTCGCTGCCTGCGGTATATAGATGCTGGCTAATCATTGCTTCACTAATATCGCCTGATGCAATCTCACCGCTTTCTACCTTTTGGGCGACCTGCTGACAGGCATGAACAATCTCGCTGCGGCTACCGTAGTTAATCGCGACGTTAAAGTCAATGCTGGTATTGTTAGCCGTCTCTTCCATCACGCGAGCAATCTCTCTTTGTAAAGAAGGTGACAATTTTGAGAGATCTCCAATGAAGCGAATGCGAACGCCTTCCTGGTGCATTTCCTTCAGCTCTTTGCGCAGCATTTTCTCAAAGAGCATCATCAAAAAGTTCACTTCGACCGTAGGGCGACACCAGTTTTCTGTAGAGAAGGCATAGGCCGTTAAAGCACCGATGCCCCAGTCCTTACAGCAGCGCAGAAGGTCTTTAAGAACTTTGGCACCCTGACGGTGTCCAGCAACGCGGGGAAGCCCTCTTTGATTGGCCCAGCGACCGTTGCCATCCATGATGACGGCCACATGTTTGGGGAGGCCGTGAGGATTGAGATCGGTGGGTAGAACAGAGTATAGGCTCATGAATAGTTGCTGTGTTGAGGTGAAAACTGGTTTTGTATAGAAGCTGGTTTATAGATAGCAAGAGTGCTGTCTACCGGTCATTTGCTGTAATGATGCCCGTGGTGTTTTGGGAGTAATCGGGTGATTTCACTGCAATATGCTGATGGTTAAAGCTGTCGATAGGCGCGTCACCTATTAAGTTAGGCGCTTGGCTGGCTGGTGTCAGTCGGAAAAGGTAGGCGAAGGTCTGGCAAAAAGCTGGCGTGCCTTGATGCCGAATTGAAAGCGATCGCTTGGAGCCGATCCGTGATGACATTGAAGCTCATGTGAAGAGTTAGTGAACTGCTTTAGAAACTGTTCGCTCTGTTCGGAACGTGGCTCAAGTAGCTGAAGGATGTGGCTTCTCAGCTGTGGCGGGTGCTCTCTGAAGCACTGGGCGAGCGAATCACGAAGGGAACTTGCGATCTTCCCTTGGAAGGGCTACGCTATCGCGCCTGCTAAACCGTCTTAAGCGCACGGTAAAAAACGCCACTCCAATGAGTCTGCACCCGCTGATGTCAAGTATCGTCTACCCGGCTTAACCGTAGAGTCCTGGCAGCAGTTTTTTGCCGCTTTTACTGACGGACTCAGTGACGGATTGGCGAATGGAGACTCGTCACCTTTAGCGCGTCCATCCGACAAAACTTTGGCTAAAATGCACCGGGCCTATGGCGGCAATGCAAAAGCGATGGAGATTTTATGTGCTTCTGTGGTGGAAGATTACGCAGGAGACTTAAGGGCTTACTGGCAGGAGAATAGTGCCGACTTGCTGGGGCCTGCTGATTTGCGGAACCTGATCGCAAGTCAGGTCAATCGACTGCAACAGCTAGATGTGGAAGCTTACAAGGTGTTTTGTCGGTTGGGCTGCTATCGCTACCAGGATCAGCCCAGGCTGAGAGTCGAGGCGATCGCAGCCCTGATGTGGGACATTGAGCCAGGCCGCCAGCGACAAACTAGAAGCCTACTATCACATGCAGGCTGCTTAGGACTATGCCGCCGCCGCTGCGGTACTGCTTCAAAGTCGGCATAATCAGTGGCAGCAGTTTTTGCCTTTGGTGAGCAGCCTATATCGCATGGGGCTGTTGCAACCTGTTGTGAGCGGGCGATCGCGCTATTTTCAGAAATTGGTGCCCCTCGCCAGGTCGCCCGAGTAACCGCCAAGATCTAAAGAGCGCACGGCTAACTTTAGTAGAAATGGTAGTCTATCTATAATTTGTCCAGCTTAAAAAATCGCAAGCTGCCAGCTTTGTATCGTCATTTGATTCGCTACTAGGGGAGATAGGGGTATGGAGTGGAAAACGGGCCGTCGCTCTCAAAACGTTCAAGACCAACGCGGCATGAGTGGCGGTGGCGCTCGTCTTGGCGGGGGTAGCCCAATGGTGGTCGGTGGCGGTGGCTTAGGTATGGTGGTGGTTGCCATCGTCATTGCCTTACTCGGTGGCGACCCGACCGTCGTGCTAGATTCTGCTACACGCCCTGCGCAAAGCCCTAACGGCAGCCAGTATCAGACGAGTTCTGCCGAGGAAAACCAGGAGGCAGACTTTGTTTCTGTGGTACTGGCCTCGACGGAAGACACCTGGAGCAAAATTTTCCCCAAAGAGTTTGGCGGCAACTACCGCGATCCAAACCTGGTATTGTTCAGCGACGCGGTTAATTCCGCCTGTGGTTATGCCCAAGCTGCGACAGGCCCGTTCTACTGCCCTGGCGATCAAAATGTCTATATCGATCTGAGCTTTTATCAGGAACTGCGCGACAACCTGGGCGCACCGGGCGACTTTGCCCAGGCCTACGTAATTGCGCATGAGGTCGGCCACCATGTCCAAAATTTGTTGGGCATTTCCGATAAGGTTCGAGCCGAACAGAGCCGCGTGAGTAAAACAGAGGCTAACCAGCTATCGGTACGGCAGGAGCTACAGGCCGACTGCTTGGCGGGCGTGTGGGCCAACGACAATCGCGACATTTTAGACGAGGGTGACATTGATGAAGCGCTCAATGCCGCTAGCCAAATTGGCGACGACAATCTGCAAAAAAAGCAGCGCGGCTACGTTACGCCAGATTCTTTCACCCACGGTAGCTCTGCCCAAAGGATGAAATGGTTCAAGCTTGGCTTCAGCGGCGGCGATGTCGATAGCTGCGATACGTTTAGCGGCCAGCTATAGTTGCTTTAATGTTCAGCTTAACGGCCTCCTGATGGATTACCTAATGGCCTACAGGTGCTTTGGCCCCAGCCCCTCCTTTCCCTAAAAAGAACAAGAGCGGTAAAGAACACAAAAAGAGAACAGCGACCAGTCGAAAAACATCGCCGTAGGATAGAACAGCAGCTTGAGTATTCACGAGCCGGTTTAGCGATGCTAGCGCCTGCTGATGGGCCGTCGTCGGATCAGCGCCCTGACTTTGAAAAAATCCTGTTAGTGAATTAAGCCGCTGTGCAGCCTGCGGACTGTAGGGCGTGATATCTGCTGAAAGAATGGCCCTGTGGAACACTTCTCGTCGGGCTAATATTCGCGAGGCTAAACAGCATGCCAGCTAGCCCAACTGCGCCTATCCCGATTAAGAATCGAGGGTCTACTTTACTGGATATTTTGCCTAATACCACCATCACAATCGCAGAGGCTAGGGCTCCAGGAGCTAGCAACAGTCCGGTTTGGGTAGCCGTAAATCCTAAGACTCCCTGGGTGAATAGGGGAACGGCGAACAGTGTGCCATACAAACCCATGCCCAAAAGGCCAGAATAGAGACTGCCCGCTGCGAGTGAACTGTGCCGCAGCACACGCAAGTCCACGGCGGGAGATTTGGCCCTGAGTTCGTGCAAAACAAATGACACTAACCCCACCGCCGAGAGGACAGCTAACAGCGTAATCCAGCCTGATTCAAACCAGGCGTTTTTTTGGCCTTCTTCCAGAAAAGTTTGCAGACTGCCTACTGCAACAATGAGCAGGCCAATGCCCCACCAGTCTACAGATTGCCGCTGCTGGCGCTTTTTGACGTCAGGCTGAAGAAACAGCACGGCCATCACGACCGCCAGAATGCCAACTGGCAGATTAATAAAGAAAATCCAGCGCCATCCCAGGCTGTCGGTTAAATATCCTCCCAAAGTTGGCCCAATGGCAGGCCCGGCAATGACGCCAACGCCAAACACCGCTTGCGCCATGCCCTGCTCAGACGGTGGAAAGGTCTCAAATAATATAGTTTGGGCCTTGGCCAACAGGCCGCCACCGAATAATCCTTGGAGAATACGTGCGGCTATCAGCATCGGCAGATTCACCGCAAAGCCGCACAGGACTGAGGCAAGCGTGAACCCTGCCATCGAGAACACAAAGTATGTTTTTTCCCGAATACATCTCCTAACCAGGCAGAGAGTAGAATTAAGACGACGTTGGCGATCGCATACCCCGACACCACCCAGCCCACCTCACTAATGGTGACGCCCAAGGTATGGCGCTTGCGCGGGTCTTGAATGAGAACGAGCTTGACTAATGCTAGCCACAAAATGCCTATGACTCAGGATGTAGTATTAGTTGAAGATGCCTTTGATGCCGCTTTGGACGAGGCTGCTTCTGTTGCATCCAAACGGATGCCACGCACAAACAGATCTACGCACGATTCGACATAGCGATCGCGGCTATAGCCTCGGTCAATCGGCAGAACGTGGCGGCGCAACATCCCAGAGAGCAGCATCCCGGTGAACTGATCCACCGCTAGGGGCAGGTCAACATCAGCGCAAACAGTGCCTTGCTCAACATGGGTGTGCAAATAAACAATCAGCTGGTCATGAAGCGGAAGGAAATACTGTTGCAACACCTGAAACGACTCATCAGGATGCCGCTTAGCCTCCCCAATGAACATTCGCACTAGCGCTTCATATTCTTCGAGCATGGTGTCATGCAAATGCGCGTAATGCAGCAGGTCTCGCTGAAGATCCTGCGTCCACTCATTTTGGTTGGCTAGCGCTTCCGATTTCAGCGCAGTAATGTGTTCGGCTACCGCCCCTAACAGCTGCTCCTTGCTTTTGAAGTGACGAAATAGCGTGACCTCATTTACCTCTGCAACCCGAGCAATCTCACGGGTAGTTGCGCCTACAACCCCTTCTGTCGAAAACACTTCGATAGCTGCCTTAAGCAACCGATCTCTAGTTTTAGCGACTCTTTGATTTAATTTACTCATTCTAATGATCCGCTAAATGTAAGCACTTGCTTGCATTTTCTAATGCTACACGATACGATTTAGTTTGACAACGCCTCACTGCACGTACCTTCGGTTGTGGAGTATGATGCGTGGTAACGCTAGTTCTTTTTTACTGGAGTTAGAGATGGTCGGTACAATGCCACAACTTGAGCAACGAGTGAAGCTTTCTGGCATTACTTGGGGTACCTATCAGGAGATTAAGGCTGCGCCGGATAACCGTAATCTTCGACTGACCTACTATCAGGGCATACTCGAAATTATCGCTCCTTCTCCAGAGCATGAATACTATAAAAAAGTGATGGGTCGCTTTGTAGAAACCCTGGCTGAAGAGTTTGTAATTAGCCTCTATCCTTTGGGATCAACAACTTTAGAAAGGGAAGATTTGGTCAGTGGCTCGGAGCCAGACGAGTGTTTTTACTTAACCGTCAGCAAAATTCAAGCGGTGAAAGGCAAAAAACGACTAAACCTCACTCGCGATCCAGCCCCAGATTTAGTAGTGGAAGTAGATATCACCAGTCGGTCTAGGCACCGTGAACAAGTATACTCAGCGCTACAGATCCCTGAAGTGTGGCGATATGATGGGCAGACACTCACGCTACTTGCCCTAGAAAAAGAAGGCTACGTTGCAGTCGATAAAAGTTTGGCCTTCCCAAAAGTAGAAGCAAAGGCAGTCGAGACTTTTTTGCAGCAGGCGATGGCGAAAGACTATCTAGAGTTAGTCAATGAATTTAGACAGTGGCTGCGAAACCTATAAAAAAGCTGGTTGTTCCGGCCGCTCATACTACAGGTCAAAATCACGACTGTCTCATTATCGCTGCGACTCTTTTCGATCCCACGCTTCCTCGTAGCGCCGTTGATTCACCTCTACCGACTTCTGCAAATCCACAATTGGGTTGGGATAATCTACGCCCAGCCGAACGTTAAAGCGCTTTTGCTCAACCGACTGTAGCTTCCAGGGTTGATGAACCTTCTGCGGCGGCAGTTGCTCCAAAGCCGGTAGCCAGTGTTTCACATAGTCTCCATTTAGGTCATAGTCTTTGGACTGCTTCGGAATGTTGAAATAGCGGAACCCACGGGCGTCGTTACCCACGCCTGCGGTGTAGTTCCAGTTGCCCCAGTTGCTGCACACGTCGTAGTCAATCAGCAGCGACTCAAACCATTCTGCCCCCATTTGCCAGTTAATCCCGAGGTTTTTAGTCAAAAAGCTGGCCACGTTTTGCCGCCCCCGATTAGACATGTACCCGGTAGCGGCAATCTCTCTCATATTGGCATCAATCAGCGGATAGCCGGTTTCGCCATCGCGCCATTTATCAAATCGCTGCCAGTCCTGCTGCCATTCAATCGGCAGGCCTCGAATGCCGCCTTTACGAAATACTTTGCGGCCATACTTAGCACACACAAACCGAAAATAGTCTCGCCACAGCAGCTCAAAAATCATCCAATAAGTAGAGTTGTTCTTTCGGCGATCGCGCTCATACATTTTCACTTCCTCATATATTCTGCGAGGAGAGAGAGAACCATTCGCGAGCCAGGGTGAGAACTTAGAAGAGTAATCAGCGCCTAACATCTCGTTACGCGTTTCCTTGTACACTTGCAAGCGGTCGGCATCCCAGAAGTAATGCTGTAATCGCTTGGCGGCTTCCGCTTCGCCGCCTTTGAAGTTTAAGACGCCCCTAGGATCTATCGGATTCTCTGCTAAGCCTAAATCGGCGAGGGTTGGTAGTTTGCCAGGGCTAACTCCTTCAGGCAGGGCGGGCAGCTCGTCGGGCGTTGGAAACTGAGAAGATATGGGAGTCTCTTCCTCGACGGCCTTGCGAAACTGCGTGAAGACTTCGGGCAGCTTTGTTATTTCAAACGGAAGATCGTCAGGGTGATAAAGCGTTGCTCCCCAGTACGTTTTTGAGGGGACTTTAAGCTCTTTGAGGGCGGCATCAACGGCGCTTTCTACGTCTGTTTCTTCTGGGGTAACTTCTTCGTGCCAATATACAGCGTCAATGTTCAGCGCTTTGACAAGGGCTGAGATTTCTTCCTCAGGTTTGCCCTTGCAGATGACCAGATTGCTGCCGCGCGATCGCCACCCTTCCCGCAAAGCCGCCACCGTCTCCAGCAAAAACTTCGCCCGATACGCCCCCGCTTTCGGAAACCCAAAAGACGTTTCGCTAAAGTGACGCGGGTCAAAGCAGTACAGGGGGATAATCTGAGCCTTTTGTTCTAAGGCTCTATGAAGCGGTTCGTGATCGTGCAGGCGAAGATCGTTACGGAGCCAGAGGAGAATGCGCATAAAGCAGGAAGGAAAAGTGAAAAGCCTATAAGCTGTAAGCTGAGCTATGGATCGTAAATGAGTTGATAGGCGATCGCAAAGCCCCTCAGGATGAGGATTATCACAGCACAAAGGCAGAGAATCAGTAGAGCAAAAGATATGAGTGTTGCCAACGACTTAAAAGCACAGCTAGAAGCCGTCACAAAAGACCTATGGTGGAGCAGCGAGAGTGACTATCCCATTAAAGTAGTTTGGCAACCAGCAGAAATCTCAGCAGAAATCCCGGCAGAAATTAGTGAGGTAACGGTTCGGCGACTAGCGGGCTGCAATGAAAATGCTCAGATACAGGTAGTAGATGTAGAAGATTTCTTTAAGCAAGTCACAGCGCCTGCAAGCTGGCATACGCCTGAAGACAAAGCACAGCTCACTCAGCTCAAAGCACTCAAATCTCTGCTAGTAGATTCTTTAACTCATCTACAGGTTTACCGCTGCGGTGCGGTAGAAATTGCAGCGTACGTTATTGGCACTGCTCCCGATGGAAGTATTGCAGGCATAACGACTACCCTGGTCGAAACTTAACACTGCCAAACATTTCCAAATCAATAGGCTTATCAAAGAATGATGGATTTAGTTCACATGAACTAGGCTGAGTTGTGACACCCCAAAGAGCAGATTACAACAGCCCTTGGAAGGATATTCTTGAGGCTTACTTTGAAGACTGCATTCAGTTTTTCTTCTTTGATGTTTATCCTCCAAGTCGATTGGTCGAGAGATTACGAATTTTTAGACAAGGAGCTTCAGCAGGTCGTCCGAGAGACGGAGGTAGGCACGCGCTTTGCCGACAAGCTCGTTAAGGTTTGGACTTTGGCGGGAGACGACA
>JBGTGK010000141.1:0-6527 GCA_041746795.1 Phormidesmis sp. | reverse complement strand
GTAGCTTTCAACCAGCGCAGCCGTATGGTCTGAACTGTTGTTGTCTACTACTAGAATATTCCAAGAAAAATGCTCTGTTCCAGTTTGTTCCTTTAGCCTGTTAAGAAGCTGCGGCAATCTTTGCGCGCCATTGTACGTGGGAATTGCCACCGTAAAGTCAATCATGTGCTTACTCTTGAAGAGCCCTTGGAAAAGTCCTGACGTCAGCGAACGGTCGGTTTGGGAATGGTGGGTGCGTTTTTAGGGGTGAGCAGCATAACCATTGAATCGTGTTTGTAGTAAACGGACTCTTTGATGGTGTATTCGTTTGCGATCGCCGCCTTAAACTCCTTGAAAACTGGCCGAGTGTCGTCTAGCACGAGCCATAGTCGCCCGTAGTTAGTAGGGAGCTGGTCGAGCCATGGCCCAACGGCTTCGGGCGTTTTAACGCTAGTCATGCTGAGCCAGTAGACTTTAGCGTCGCCACGATAATAGTAGCGTAGAGGAAGATCCCATCCGTACCCCCAGACAATGGCATCACCCGGTTGCTCTGAGCGCTTAATTGTCTCAACGTTGAACTTGTAATCCTCACGGTTTTGAGTGGTGTAGTAATGCCCCAACGCCCAGCTCATTCCGAACAGATAGATAGCCGCTGCGACGATGGCTGCTATTCTCCACTGCCGCCAAAGCCGAGTAAATCCCGCTGCTATCAGAATGAAGAGGTAGGGATAAACAAAGAGAACGTAGCGAGGCTCCCAGATCTGAGCCGAGATACGTGCAAAAACGACAATAGGAATTAAAGGAATAACATACCAGAGGCTAGCCCACAGTAGCCCTGGCGACTTGTGCTTGCGAATTAGCCCGGCTCCGACAATCCCAAATACCAGTAGGGTAAATAATTTAAAGAAAAGATGTGCTACCGGGCCTGATCTAACCACTGGATCGGGCACCATCCAAAACTTTAGAGGATACACCAGATTATTGAGGCCTGGTGGATCTAAATACTGAGCGCGGCTGACGGCATAATCTGAAGTGGGCGCAGCTGCCTTTGCAAGAGAAAAAACAGAAGGTACCCACAGAAGAACTATCAACGATGCCCAGGCGATAAAGCTAAACAGGACAGCGCGCTCTTTACGGAAACGCAGCAAGACCAAGATAGCATCGGGCAAAAGCAGCATCAGATCAAGCGGCGCTGTATAAATAGCAAGGAGTCTAAACAGTGCCCAGCCAGCCATTGCTTTCTGGCTGGGTTTTTGAGAGGGTTTGGTGAGCAGCGCATCGGCTAAAAAGAGAGTTCCGGCCAGTCCTAAGCCAAGGCTCATGACGTACATCCGCACTTCTTGAGCATGGTGAATGAAAAGGGGTGCGGTAGACATCAGTAGCGCCGCAATCAGCCCTTCGTTTTCTCCAACAATACGACGCCCTAGCCGGTAAAGCAAAAAGACACTGACGATGGCAGAAAAAACAGATAGCAATCGCAGCCAGTCGTCACCGCTGCCTAGCTTCATCCACATATGCAGCAGTAAATAGTAGAGGGGCCTTTGCCTCACCTTTTCATAAACGTCGAGCAAGGTGGGAAGAGAAGCGTCTCTGACGCTAAACAGCTCGTCAATCCAAAGGCTTTCAGTCCCCAATTGATAGATGTATAAGGACGTGGCTATTAGCAGAATAAGGGAAATGGGCAGCCACTGATGGAGGGTTTTTAGTCCTACATTATGGTTCCTCGGCTGCAGGCTTTTTATAGTCATAGTATTTGTTATTCAGCATGTTTTGATAGTGCTTGTATCGTCGGAGTGCATACGAGTTTTGTATGACTCGTATGATAATAGCGTTATATAGTGTGGCTTTTATTCTAGAGGCGTGAGTAACATAACTTTGGAGCCTAGCTCATACTCAAATAGTTGTTTAATATCGTAGGTTTTAGCGATCATCTTTTTTAGGTCATCTTGTAGTGGATTCTTTGAATCTTCGACGAGCCATAATCGGCTATAGTCCGTCGGAACTTGGCTAACCCATTTTTGTAAATCTGTATCTGTCTTAACGTCTCGAATAGTTAGGTGGTAAATGTCTGCGGTTCCGTCGTAGTAGCGATCTAGGGCTTTAGTATAGTAGTAGCTCCACACTATGCCATCGCCAGGTTGCTCGTATTTTTCGATAGTTGCAATGTTGAACTTATAGTCTGGACGCTGCTGCACTGTGTAATACTCTACCAGTCCTCCACTGACTGCTATGAGATAGCCAATGCCAATGACAATGGCGCTGACTTTCCACTGTTTCCATAAGCGGGTGATGCCAGCAGCTAGCAGAATAAACAGATAAGGACTGACAAAGAGAACGTAGCGAAGTTCCCAGATGGGAATGTTCAGATAACAAAATGCGATGATGAGTAGTAACGGAATGACGAGCCATGCAAGCGTCCATAGCAGCATAGGTGACTTGTGCTTACGTAATAAGCTTGCACCAACTAGGCCAGCCAGCGCCAGAGTAAATAGCTTGTAAAATTTTGCTGCGATCGCATTATTTTGAACGGCAAAGGGCCATACTGTCCAAAGTTTGATCTGGCGAAATATATGGGCTGGGCCGGGAAGAATCGCGTCAATGTGTTGGCCGGCATAGTTGCCTGAGGGCGAGGATGCTTGAATGACCGACAGCACAGAGGGTGACCAAAGCAGAACTAACAAGAGTGCCCACTTGATAAAGCTAATAAGTATTGTGCGCTCTTTGCGAAACCTGAAAAAATGATGATGGCATCTGGCAGCAAAAGGGTCAAGTTAAGCGGTACTGCGTAGATAGCCAGCAGCCTAAAAAATGACCAGCCTGCCAGTGCGCTACGGCTGGGACGCTGAGGCCGCTCAGTCAGCAGCGCAGCAGCTAAAAAGAGAGTTCCTGCGAGGGCCATACAGAGACTCAGCGTATACATCCGAATCTCTTGAGCATGATTGATGACTAATGGAGAGAGCGCTAGTAGTCCGGTTGCTATGAGACCTTCGGCTTCTCCACCTAGACAACGACCTAGCTTGTAGATGAGGAAAACGCTGATAAGCGCGAAAATAACGGCTAATCCACGGAGCCATCCATCGCTATTTCCTAGTTGCATCCAGCCTTTGAGCAGAAAGTAATAAAGCGGTCTTAGCTGGTTTTCGAAGTAGGCTTCTTTGGGGCTGAGACTAGCATCTTCTATGCTGCTAAGCTCATCTAACCATAGCCCTTCACTTTCTAGTCGATAGGTAAAGAGAAACGCGGCCAAGCCAATAATGAGCGAAATTGGTAGCCAGGTCGCGATGCTTTGGGTAATACCTTGGGTTTGTGAGTGAGCCTGTAATTGCGGCTGGGTTCCTTGACGTGTTTTGGTTCGCATATCTATTATCTATATAAATTGTATGCAAAGCTCAGCTTAGGTGCGCCCTCTGGCGAATCCTGTTATGACCTCGTTTTGCCAGTGATGCGTTCTCTGACTCGGTAGATAGGTTTGTTTTGTGATTCGTGGTAGGTGCGCATGAGAAGCTCTGCGAGCAGGCCGAAGCAGAAGAGCTGAATGCCGGTTAAGAAGAGCAGTACGGCAAGCAGCGGCGACAGGCGATCGCCAATCCCTTGACCCAGCACCAGCTTGATAAAAGCAAGATATATCGCTAGCAGACTGCCCGCGCCCGTGGAGAGCATCCCTAAACTGCCGAATACATGCATCGGGCGAGTGAGAAAGGTTTTCATGAACGCGACGGTGAGCAAGTCCATGACAACGCGAAAAGTTCTGCCTAAACCATACTTACTTTTGCCGTGCTGCCTAGCGTGATGGCGCACGGGCACTTCGGTAACCCTCCCGCCTTCGATAAAAGCTAGCGCGGGCAAAAAGCGGTGCAGCTCGCCGTAAAGATTCATATCAGCAACGAGATCGGCTCGATAGGCCTTGAGCGAGCAGCCGTAGTCGCGAATTTTTACGTCCGTTACTTTGCCAATAATCATGTTGGCAATTTTAGAAGGCAGCAGCCTTGTAAGCGCAGCATCTTGCCTGTTCCTCCGCCAGCCGCTGACCAGGTCATACCCTTCATCTAGCTTGGCGATGAGCGTTAAAATATCCTGTGGATCGTTCTGTAAATCCCCGTCCATCGTAACGATAGTATGGCCTTGGGCATGTTCAAAGCCAGCAGCCATAGCAGCCGTTTGACCGTAGTTACGACGCAAAATAATAGCCCGCAGGCGCTCATGGCGACCTGCTAGCTCTCTGAGTAATTCCACAGATCCATCGGTAGATCCATCGTCCACACAAATGATTTCATAAACATCAGGATATGATAAGACGCCTTGCTCTATCTGATTAATCAGATGGGGTAGTGTTTCGACCTCATTGAAGATAGGAATGACGATTGAGAGCGCAACATGATTAGACGGTGTTGGGCTTTCGGGGCTGTTGCTGCTGAGCGGAGAGATAGGTCGCCGTCTGGAAAAATCTGACAGTTGTGGGCTAGATAGAGAAGTTACCACGGGCTAGATTCCTATGATTTCATTGCTAAGTGGGCATTGTTGAATCACGTGATGTGATCACCTACGTGCTGGCATTTAAGCTGCTTATATTCTAAGTTTTTGCTAGACTGAGATGATTAATTTGGCCGAGTTCAGCCACTAACGCTCCGATATTAGTTCTAGATACCCGTATTTTTATGTAGTTTCCAGTCAGCTTTATTTACTCTTTAACTGCATGCCCCTTTTTCTTTACTGCTGTTCTAGATTTTTGGGGGAGTAGTGATGGTTCAGCTCGGCGTCAGCGTCAGGGTGAGCAAAAGGCGCAGGCGACGCATCCTTGCTCATCCTGAGCGGTAAAGAGCGCTGCGATCGCTACCCTATGCATTAAGCCCTTTTGCTAAAAAATGACAGAAGCTAAAGTGGCACGTTGCTAAGTCTTAACACTGTCCGAAGCTTTACATATCATTCTGTGATCGCGTGAATACATCTACGCTTTTGTCGGGAGGCGATCACGCTTACATAATGCTCACTAAGACTTCATCTAAGTCCTCCTACCTCTACTGTAGAATACCTTTTGAAGGGTGCATCAAATTTCCTATTTTTACTAGCTATACTGCCAGACAGCTTTCGATAAGGAAAGAACAAAGCAAGCGTCTCTGTTCTTTCTTACGGCAACTTCACCGTAGCTGTACGGCGTCTGGTCAATAGAAGCTACATTCGGCGCAGCTAAAAGTTTTATTTCTAAGCAAGCTCTAGGCAGGAGTAAGCCTTTTAGTGTCTGCACTTTAGGCTGCATCTTATTTGTAATAGCTACATGAAGATGAAGCTATTGCAAAAGCTTGAAGAAAGCTGCCGAAATCTCATTTCCCAGGCGAAGTTTTGACAGGGGGTATGAGCATATGTATACGTATGGCTCTTTGTTTTAACTATTATCATCATTTGTCTTAAATACTACTGTCCAAGGATGTCTGCATAATTATGAGCAATATACGAATCGAAGCCGAGCAGATGACGCTTGTAGGCTATCTGAAGGAGGCAGCCAGTTTTGCTTCTGGTGGCCAGCTCATTCGCATCCCTAACGATGGCACGAGCGGGACGGCAACCACCAGTTTTTCAGGCGCACCAGGCACCTATTCATTGAAGGTGGTGTACCACGACGAGAGCGATGGCGAGTCCCGTTTGATTGTGAGAGTCAAGAACGGGGCGGATAGCTATCAGGTCGTGGATGATTTTACGTTTAGTGAAGCTACTAACAATACGCGTGCTGATGCTACCAATCGACGAGAGCGAGTTATTCCCAACGTTGCGCTGACGAGTAGCTCACAGATTCAGCTTGAGGGCTTTTTACAAAGCGGTGAGGTTGCCCGTATTGACTATATAGAGCTGGTACCTGTAGAGGTTGCACCTATTGCTAATACGCCGCCAGTAGCTCGCAACGATGCTGCGACGACCATAGCTGATACACCCATAATTATTAACGTGCTGAGCAATGACAGTGATGCGGATGGCGACCCGATTAGCCTTTCTGCGTTTGATAACGTCACTAGCCACGGTAGCGTTAGCCTGAATGAGAACGGTTCGCTAACCTACACCCCATCTGCCGGTTTTAGTGGCAGCGATAGCTTCAGCTACAGCATCAGTGACGGTAGAGGCGGCAGCGCTACAGGTGCGGTTGCGGTTACCGTTAACGCCGCGCCTGTAACTCCTCCTAGTAATAGCAGCGCAACCACTGTGAAGATTGAAGCAGAGCAAATGACGCTTTCAGGCTATGTGAAGGAGGCAGCCAGTTTTGCTTCTGGCGGCCAGCTCATTCGCATTCCCAACGATGGCACGAGTGGGACGGCAACGACCAATTTTTCAGGCGTATCTGGCACCTACTCGTTGAAGGTGGTGTATCACGACGAGAGCGATGGCGAGTCCCGTTTAATCGTGAGAGTTAAAAATGGAACGGGCGACTATCAGGTCGTTGATAATTTTACGTTTAGTGAAGCTACTAACAATACGCGTGCTGATGCTACCAATCGACGAGAGCGGGTTATTCCCAACATTGCGCTGACGAGTAGCTCACAGATTCAGCTTGAGGGCTTTTT
>JBGTGK010000140.1:0-8852 GCA_041746795.1 Phormidesmis sp. | reverse complement strand
CGGACACTCAAAACCCTTGATCTACCGTTCGCTTCTGATCATGGTCAAACTCGACTAGCAGGTCTGAACGGCTGCAACCCAGTAACTTCGTTCCTCGTTGAGGCAAAATGTACGTCTGTAAGTTGGAATTTGGAATTGCTGTAGATCCAGGTATTGACTATCCGTAAATTAAAATGAAGAATTTTCAGGTAGAACGGCGCAGAATGGGACATTGATAAGTATTAAAAGCAGCTTTAATATCTCATTTGACGCATGGAAAAAACTACATTAGTCAAACCGATTCGGGTCGTGACCGTGGATGATCACGAAATCCTACGGGGAGGCGTTTAATTTGCTTTGCTGGCGTTTGATGACCTTGAACTAGTTGGGGAAGCACGTCATGGAGAAGAAGCCGTCCATTTGTGCGAACAGCTCCAGCCCGATGTAGTGCTGATGGATTTGCTTATGACGGGGATGAATGGGGTAGAAGCCACACGAGCCATCCGCAAAAAATTTGCTGAGGTTCAAGTTTTAATTTTGACCAGTTTTCTAGAGAATGATCTGGTACGACAAGCCATGCAGGCTGGGGCCATTGGCTACTTACTGAAGGGTGTCCCGATCGATGAGTTGGCCGATACGCTGCGAGCAGCTGCAAGTGGTCGATCGATGCTGTCACAGGATGTGGTTCAGGCGTTACTGCAACCGAGTGAGCTACCTTCCCAGCCTGACTATGCACTGAGCAAGCGGCAGCAAGAAGTTTTAGCACTGCTTGCTTTAGGCTTGACTAATGACGCGATCGCTCAACGTATGAAGCTGAGTCCTTCTACCGTGAGGCATCATGTCAGTCAGGTGCTGAGTCGCTTAGGCGTGACGAACCGCACAGAAGCAGCTACGAAGGCAATGCAAGTAGGATATGTATAGGAAGGAGGGACGCAGCCTCCTATACACCCACCTCGGCGTAAATTGATGACCGGAGGATACGACTTCAGTCTGTGATGGTCATGCGTTAACGAATTTTGCGGCGGTGATTTGCAGCACACCATCCTGATTGGGATCGAGGACAAGCGCTTCGACTCCGGGCTGCACGCCGTTGAGCAGCAGCGCCAGCTCATCGACCTGGGCATCGACAAAAGCGATGGACTGAGTAGACTGAGTGAAAGCAACAGAAACAGGTAGCGATCGCCGTAGTGAAGCGGTCGTTCGCTATCACCTATCATGAGAGCGGGCTTCAAAAGGCGGTCAAGCAAGCCGTGCATAATGCGGGGTTGCAAAAGCGGGTAAGTTGTCACACGTTTCGGCATAGTTTTGCAACTCACTTGCTGCAAAATGGCTACGACATTCGCACGATACAAGAATTACTTGGGCACAAGGATGTGAAAACAACAATGATTTACACGCATGTGCTGAATCGCGGCGGACAAGGCGTGCAAAGCCCGCTAGATAAAACCTTTAGCTGAAGAATTTAACGGCCTGATTGCTTTGGCATTTCACACGCTTATAGCGTTACCCAGATGCATTCGGGTAACGCTATTCACTTTATCCGTTGCTACGTATAGCTTGTAGCCGGTATGCTGTACCTCAGCAAAGTGACAAACGCCATAGTGTGCGCCACTTCACAGGGCTTGCTACTCACTAGCAAATCTACCAGCGTCTTGAGCTACTCGGAAGGGGCTTTGTGTTTGCAAAAGGAGGCGAGCTTAGGCAGCGGCACAAACGGTGCTGGGTTCAGGCAGAGATTCTCCAGAAGCTTCGTATGCTATTACCAGCGATTCGAGAGCTTCAATCCCTTGGGTGACGGCTTCTTCATAGGTATCGCCATGCGTACGCCACTGCTGCCCTGGAAAGTCGGGAAAACCGACTAAAAAGCAGTCGTCTTCTTCTGACCACTGAATCACTATTTGATATTTTAGTTTGCTTGTCATTTTAGGCTTCCTCCACTTCCTTAATCGCCCTTAAAACCTCTTTCTCCTGATAGAGCTTAGCATCTGAACCATTTTTACCGGAAACCGTTATTTTGCCCCTATAAAGCGGATGTATCCAGTTAGTATGGCTCCCTTTTCCCGGCACTTCTTGAAACCTTGCCTCACGTAGTAGCTGTTTCAGCTCTCGAATCTTTTTCGGCATTATGATGTCTCGATGGGAGCAGGTTCACAGAGTTTGCTACTCACTAGCGACTCTATCCGCGTCTTGGGCTACTCGGAAGGGGGCTTTGTGTTTGCCGAGGAGGCGATCGCGCCTGTCAAGCTTGCACCACAATCTTTTGGCAACATAACGGTGAAGTTATGCGGCGGCAGATAATCTCAGATTCTCGTCGCCGACGTATTGCCCGTCTGCACCAACGCGGTGTTAGGTGACGATCAGATTGACAAAGCGATATTTTGCCATAAATCAGCTGCGGCAAACCTGGATAAGTGACCTACATTCGTTGTTGCAATGATGATATTTGAAGCCTCTAAGGTCATTGCTTGAGCCGCTAAAATCATATCGCCATCAATTGTTTTATCACCGGCTGTCGGTTGTCCTTGCTGACGAGCTTGAGCCCAAAATTTTGCGGCTTGGCGCATCGCAGCCGTTGTAAGTGGCAAATACTCAACAAGGCTGATTAAAGCATCCAAACGCACAAGGCCTTTTGTTTTATTTGCCCGCAGTAGCTCACGCCGAACTTCATAGTCTGCGATCTCCGGAATAATAGTGCGGTTGCCTGATGTAACTTGAGTTTGGAGCCATTGAGCACAGGCAATGCTTTCAGCGGATAGCTTTGGATTTGTGACAAGACCTAATGGCCCAGAATCTAAAAGAATAACTCGGCTCACCAAGTTATTCCCTTCATTTCAACTGGGAATAGCTTTCGCTCAGACCAGCGATCACTATCTAAGGCGTGAAGCAGATACTGGCCTGTTTCTTGTTGCTCCTTCGAGTCCCCATTATCAATCCAAGACTGAATTAAGCTAGCGGCTTCAGCTTGTTTATGCTTTAGCAAAATAGAGTTTGTCAAAAGTTGCAGTGCTAAGGCTTCCACTGAAAGCCCATGCTGATCGGCCTCCTGCGAGAGATATTGCTGTAGCTCTGGTGGCAGATTAATAGTGAGTGTCATCAATTTCCTTAGAGGGGCTCTTATATTTTAACCCTGTGAAGTTGAGAACAATAGCTGGATTCTCAAAGATCGACTACATTGTCCCGTTATGAGAAAACTTATCCTTTTGATATCCGAATAATTCCGGCTTCTAACATGTTCATATAAAATGATGCATCTTCTAGCGTAGCCTCTAGTCCAAAGTCTGCTGTGCTCTTCTGGGTCGCAGACACCACGATTAAAGCTAGGGTGATGCCTCCTACGGAGTAGTATCAAGGCAACCAAATCAGTGAAGTAATACCGGCAATAGGCAGTAAACAGCCAATGTTTTTCCAGAATGAATGAGCTGCCTTGCGTCCACTCCCAATCCTTGAATCGCGATTACAGATATGCATAGCAGCGGATGAAGAATTTAACGGCCTGATTGCTTTGGCCTTTCACGCGCCTAGTATGCGCCACCTCGCAGAGTTTGCTACTCACTAGCGACTCTATCCGCGTCTTGGGCTACTCGGAAGGGGGCTTTGTGTTTGCCGAGGAGGCGATCGCGCAAGTGCTTAATCCGATCCCTAAACTCACTCGCTTCCTCAAACTTCAAAGCCTTGGCCGCTTCTTTCATCTGAGTTTCTAGCTGACCAATCAGCATCGGAATATCTTCTAAGGGCATGTCATCGCTTTGGTCATAAGCCTGCTCTAACTCCTCAGCGTTGAGCCTTCTAGAAACGTCTAAGAAAGAGAGAATTGAGTTGGACTGTCGGCGGGCGATCGGAGTTGGCGTAATCCCATATTCTTCGTTGTAGGCTTCCTGAACGGCCCGACGACGTTCGGTTTCTTCTATGGCCTTTTCCATGCTCACGGTCATATTGTCAGCGTAGAGGATGGCCCTGCCTTCGATGTGGCGAGCCGCCCGCCCGATGGTTTGGATAAGCGATCGCTGCGCTCTCAAAAAACCCTCTTTATCAGCATCCAAAATCGCCACCAGAGAAACCTCCGGTAGGTCAAGACCTTCCCGCAAAAGGTTTACGCCAATCAGCACGTCAAACTCGCCGTTGCGCAAGTCTTGAATAATCTCGATGCGCTCAATGGAATGAACTTCAGAGTGAAGATAACGAACCCGCACGCCGTGCTCACTGAGATATTCAGTCAGGTCTTCGGCCATGCGCTTGGTGAGAGTCGTCACCAGCGTGCGCTCGTCTTTAACCGCTCGCACGCGAATCTCTCCTAGCAAATCGTCTACCTGGCCCTCAGAAGGCCGCACGTCAATTTGCGGATCGAGCACGCCTGTAGGTCGAATGATTTGATCGACAACATAACCTTCAGATAAACCCAGCTCCCACTCGCCCGGTGTCGCTGATACAAAAATGCACTGATTGACTTTGTTCCAAAACTCTTCAGCCTTTAGCGGACGATTATCAGCAGCGCTCGGCAGACGAAACCCGTGGTCAATCAACACTTTTTTACGAGCCTGGTCACCGTTGTACATCGCTCGAATTTGCGGCACCGTGACGTGAGACTCGTCTACGGCTAGGAGCCAGTCATCGTGAGGGAAGTAGTCGAGCAGGCATTCTGGCGGCGCACCGGGCAGGCGACCGGCTAAGTGGCGGGTGTAGTTTTCTACGCCGTTGCAGTAGCCAACTTCTTCAAGCATTTCCAGGTCGTAACGGGTGCGCTGCTCTAGCCTTTGGGCCTCTAGCAGCTTGCCATGGCTTTCCAAAAATTCGAGCTGCTCTTTTAGCTCGGCGCGAATGCCCTGGCAGGCGGCTTCTAGCTTGTCATCGGGTGTCACAAAGTGACGCGCCGGGTAAATGTTGAGCGAGTCCATGCTTTGCAGCGTGGCACCCGTCACCGGATCGATGTAGCGAATAGCGTCAATTTCGTCGCCGAAAAATTCCACGCGAATAATCCGGTCTTCGTAGGCAGGGCCAATTTCTAGCACGTCGCCTTTTACCCGAAAGCGCCCGCGACCCATCTCTAAGTCGTTGCGAGTGTATTGTACGGAAGCAAGATCGCGCAGTACCTGACGCTGGTTGGTTTCAGCACCAACTCGCAGAGGAATGGAGGCGTTGAGATACTCCGACGGAATGCCCAGGCCGTAAATGCAGCTAATAGAGGCCACGACGATCACATCTTTGCGTTCGAAGAGCGATCGCGTTGCAGAGTGCCGCAGCATATCAATCTCGTCATTAATCGCCGAAGTCTTCGCAATATACGTATCGGTCGTTGGAATGTAGGCCTCGGGCTGATAGTAGTCGTAGTAGCTAATGAAGTACTCGACCGAGTTATCGGGGAAGAACTCGCGCAGCTCATTGCATAGCTGCGCCGCCAGGGTTTTATTGTGAGCAAGAATTAGCGCGGGCTTGCCAACCGCATCGATAGTGCGGGCGATCGTATGGGTTTTGCCTGTCCCCGTAGCGCCCAAGAGAGTCTGATATTCTTGCTGAGCCTTCAGGTTTTTGACGAGCTGCTTGATGGCTTTAGGCTGGTCGCCTGCGGGCTCGAAAGGGGCTTGAATATTAAACCTTTTGTTCATAGTAAGAGAGGGGCGATGGCGGCAGGGAGGGCACAAAGTTTACGGCGCTCAATATTCAATGTTAAACGATTTAACTGAAGGTGATGGCGACTTTTGATACCGTTAGCACATAAGCAAATGAGGCACTGATACTACCGTGAGCGAAATTGTCGTCCAACTTACATTCACAAATGGAATTGACTTATGCTTAGCAGAACGCGGCTTTATCTCAGCCGAAGAAATCCATAGTTGCATTGTCGATAGGCCCATAGTCGATACACGCATGTAGTTACACGTTTGATGTGTTGGCGCGATCGCCAAACCATAGGATAATCCGGGGTGTTGAAATGCGGAACACCATTGATGAGCCAGACAACGAGCCAGCAGCCTAATATCCCGGAGTGC
Organism: Phormidesmis sp.; assembly: GCA_041746795.1. GTDB lineage: Bacteria > Cyanobacteriota > Cyanobacteriia > Phormidesmidales > Phormidesmidaceae > Phormidesmis. The sequence continues at coordinate 2,889 of JBGTGK010000140.1, read as the reverse complement.
GCTTGGCAGTGGCCAATTGGTAAAAAGTGGGCAACGCCTTACATCGTTCGCTACGCCAGTAATTTAGACGATGGGCCAGAACACGGGGCTCCGCTAGGCGGATTTGGGGCGGGCTGTATTGGCCGATCGCCGAGCGGATCGTTCAACCTGTGGCATTTGGACGGTGGCGAGCACATTTTCGATCAATTCCCTGGCTGTCAGTTCAGCGTGTTTGAGCAAACGGCCAACGGTACTTCGCAAGCTTACGCAATGGCGACCGACCAGCCAGCCGATGCATTAAATAGCTGGCAGTGGTATCCGGCATCTGAGGACAAGCAGCACACAGGGACTTATCACGCACTGTATCCACGTAGCTGGTATGTCTACGAAAACGTTTTCACCGCGCAGCTAACCTGCGAACAGCTTTCTCCTATCTGGGCTGATAATTACCAAGAGAGTAGCTATCCGGTCGCTACTTTTGTGTGGACGGCTCATAACCCTACCAATCAGCCGCTGACGATTAGCATTATGCTGAGCTGGCAAAACATGGTGGGCTGGTTTACCAATAGTGAAAATTCTCCTGAGATTAAACAGAGAGAAGATGGCAGTCCTTATTACGATTATGTTCCTCGAATAAGAGAGAGTTTGGGAAATTACAACAAACTGGTATGCGAAGCGAATGGGGAAGAAGGTTACGGGGCTGCTGGCTTTGCGATGGATGGGGAATGGTCGGGTGAGCCAGATGAAGGGGATGGGCAGTTTGCGGTAGCGGCTTACTATCCTGGCGCGGAGGTAACTTACCATACGCACTGGAATCCAGATGGAGATGGGCGTGAGCTGTGGGAGAGTTTTGCTGAGTCTGGGCGTTTGACTAACTTTGAAGATGTGGGGATTAGCACAGAGGAGCAGATTGGCGGCGCGATCGCCCTCCGATTCACCCTAGCCCCCGGTGAAACCCAACAGATTCCCTTTGCCTTAAGCTGGGACTTGCCTGTCACCGAGTTTGCCACTGGGAAAAGGGCTTACCGGCGCTATACAGACTTTTTTGATCGCAGTGGGCGGAATGCCTGGGCGATCGCCAAAACCGCCCTCAAAAACTACGCCACCTGGCAAAACAGAATTCAGGCTTGGCAACAGCCCATCCTCGCACAAGACCTGCCCAACTGGTTCAAAATGGCGCTGTTTAATGAGCTATATGACCTCGCTAGCGGCGGCACCTTATGGTCAGCAGCCAGCGCAGCCGACCCCATAGGACAGTTCGGCGTCCTCGAATGTATGGACTACCGCTGGTACGAAAGCTTAGACGTGCGGCTGTATGGCGGCTTTGCCACGCTTCTACTGTGGCCTGAGCTAGAAAAGTCGGTGATTCGCGCCTTTGCTCGCGCCATTCCAACCGCCGATGCCAAACAGCGCATCATTGGCTACTACACCACCATCGGCGAAGAGAACCACACCGCGCCCCGCAAGCTCAAAGGGGCCACGCCTCACGACCTAGGTGCGCCTAACGAAAACCCCTGGGTAGCGACGAACTACACCAGCTATCAGGACTGCAATCAGTGGAAAGATCTCTCTAGTGACTTTGTTTTACAGGTGTATCGAGCCTTTTATAGCACGGGCAGCACAGATGTGGATTTCCTCGCAGCGTGCTGGCCTGCGGTAGTAGAAACCTTGGCCTATAGCAAACAGTTTGACACTGATGGAGATGGGCTGCTTGAGAACAGCGGCGCGCCCGATCAGACCTTTGACGACTGGCGGCTAGAGGGGATTAGTGCCTACTGCGGCGGGCTTTGGTTGGGGGCATTAGGGGCGGCGATCGCCATCGGGGAAATTCTCAAAGAACATCAAAAAGCACCCGGCAATGTCGTCATTCTTTTGGCCCAGTATCGCCGCTGGTGGCAGCATGGTCGCGCCGCCTACCAAAAGCAGCTATGGAACGGCAGCTATTACCGGCTAGACACAGGCAGCGGCTCTGACGTGATCATGGCCGACCAGCTATGCGGCCAGTTCTGCGCATCTACGATGGGCCTGCCGGACATAGTTGATCCCGAATTTGTAGCGCCCACGCTCGACGCCATTTACGAGGCTTGCTTTGTAAAATTTAATGCGTACACTGCCCAGTTAGGGCCACAGAACCAAAAATTTGAAGGCGCACAGACCGGCTACTTCAGTGCCGCCAGCCTCGGCATGAACATCGGCTGTGCCAATGGCGTAAAACCCGATGGCTTGCCCCAAAATCCAGACGACACTCATCAGCTAGAGGTGTGGACAGGCATTAACTTTGGCCTAGCGGCTTTCTTCGCCCACACCGGAAAAAAAGCCGAAGCCATGGCGATCGCCGAAGCCGTCGTTCAGCAAATTTATCAGTACGGCCTGCAATTTCGCACCCCGGAAGCCATCACCGCTGTAGGCACTTTTCGCGCCTGCCACTACCTACGGCCTATGGCAATTTGGGCCTTGTATCATATGCTCAGTCAGCGATGACAAAAAGGTACAAAATTTTGTTGATATATTGGGTAATCTGGAGCAAGGCCATTCCCACACACGCGGGCTAGCGCCTGCGGCACAACGACGAAAGGAGCCGCTACCGTACAAAACCAGCCACCCCTACCCTGAGAATTTAAGCTATGGCGTCTTCAAGCGTATCGAACCGACCCACCGCCCGCTCCAGCAGAAGAGAGCACTCACAGCCTGCAATGTGGGCGATCGCCTGCATTTCTTTTTTGCTGGGGGCGACGGCGAGTACGCTAGCAATTTGGCAGCTAAATAAGCTGTACCAAGCTACGGTCGCTCCATTGGTGGCGGTAGAAGGCACGCTGAAGGTGCAGTACGGCTATCAAGACGGTGAGAGCCTAACGCCTCCACCGGGTGGTTACTACATAGAAGCCCCTGGGGTTAAACGGGTGTATCTTA
>JBGTGK010000139.1:0-20452 GCA_041746795.1 Phormidesmis sp. | reverse complement strand
ATGCTCAAGATATTGCTGCTGGCCCAATTGCTAAGCTCAATCTCAAGCATCATGTGCCTTACGGCCTGCATGGGAGCTTTAGCGCTGAATATTTCGGGCCGCAAAGCGAACCGAATTAGAAGCAGTCGAGGGCTTGTAGCTACCGAAACCGCTAGAGATTGAGGCGTCGCCAAGTAAGGCCATCATGGGGGGTTTGATGCCAGCGCAGGAGATTGGCAGGAACCCCTACGCTTAGATCTGGCAAGCTGATGGCTTGGCGAGGGGCTTGGGTGATGAGAGAAATCGCTTCATCTCCACTACACAGCCCCCATTTCACCAAATTTTGAGCCCCCTCAATTAGGGGCAAAGTCGTTCCTGAGAGCGTTCCATCGGCTAGCCGCGCAGTGCCATTGGTTACTTCAATTTGCCGGGCATCCCATGGGTAAACGCCATCGGGTAGACCTAGCGGAGAAAGTGCGTCGCTAACCAAAAATAAGCCGCTCTGACTAGCTTCTGAGCGGCCTCGATTTGACCTTAGGAGCAGGTTGAGCATGGTTGGGCAAATGTGCTGACCATCGGCGATAAAGCCACAAGATACGCGATCATCTGCTAAGGCTGCCCCTAATAAACCCGGTTCCCGATGGTGTAGCCCTGGCATTGCATTGAATGCATGGGTAATCATGGTTGCGCCTTGATCAAAAGCGCGAGTCGCCTGCTCACCATTGGCGAGAGAATGGCCTAAGCTAACGACGATATTGTGGTTAGTCAACCATTCAATCACTGGGCTGGAATCTGGACAGATGCCGTCTGGGATGATTTCGCATTCTGGCGCTAAGGTGACGATACGCACGATGTCAGCGAACTCGTCAATGAGAGTTTTGACGTTTTCGAGGCTTAGCGGCTGTAGGAATTCTTCAGGATGAGCGCCGCGTTTGGCTCGGTTGAGAAACGGCCCTTCTAAGTGAACGCCTAAGATTTTAGCGCTATTGGATTGGGGCTGCGCTTGGAACTCGGCGATCGCACCCAACGCCCCTCTAAAATTCTCTGACGAAGTCGTTACCAGCGTCGGACAAAAGCCATCAATGCCCTGCTGCCACAGCCAGTCACAAATGCGCTGAAGCTGCTCAAAATGCTGGAGCCGTAAATCGGGAAAAGCTAAGCCCAGTGCGCCGTTAATTTGTAGATCAATCGCGCCTAAAGAAACTAAGTCGCCGCTGATATCCATCACCGTTGAATTTTCAGCCGTGCTGTCATCAGCCGTCATCGGTTCTATAGAGTTTACCTGCCCAGATTGAATAGCGATTTTGTAGAGATCTGAGCGGTTCAAAGAGCCTGAAATGGGTTGGATCAGCCGAGCATTGATCAAGGTAGTGCGATCAGACATGAATAATTTTGAGGGGGCAAATTTTAGGGGGATAATTCTAGGGCACACCCAAGGGCAAATTTGAAGCTATGACTTTTTCATCCGCAGAGGGCCAGACTAATCCACAACCTGATCGTCAAATTGAGGTGGGAATCATTATGGGCAGCGACTCTGATTTGCCGACCATGATGGGTGCGATCGCCATCTGCGAAGACTTTGAAATTGCCTACGAAGTTGCCATTGTATCGGCTCACCGCACCCCAAAGACCATGATTACCTACGCCGAAACAGCGCACACCCGAGGGCTCAAGGTGATTATTGCCGGTGCAGGCGGGGCCGCTCATTTGCCGGGCATGGTCGCTGCGCTTTCCCCTTTACCCGTGATTGGCGTGCCGATTAAAACCAGCACGCTCTCAGGCGTAGATTCGCTGTATTCAATTGTGCAAATGCCGAGCGGCATCCCGGTTGCCACCGTTGCCATTGGCAATGCTCAAAATGCCGGACTGCTAGCGGTTCAAATGCTGGGCGCTCATAGTCCGGATCTGCTGAAAAAAGTGCTCAGCTATCGCGAACAGCTCACAAAAATGGTCAGTGACAAGCAAATGCAGCTAGAAAAACTGGGCGCTAGACAATATTTAAAGCACATGATTAATCGCTAAGTTCAGATCAATCCCTGATCGGATTTGTCCCTCATCAAGTGCCACAGACTAGCCGAAAATTTGTTTGGCAATTGTTTAGCAATACGCCCAAATTAGAGAAGGGAATCAGGAGATCGCTCCCTTCAAACGCCTAATTAAATCAATAAAAATTGATGTTGCGAGAACGATACAAATGCTGGGCGATCGCCCGCTAATCGCCCTGAAAATAAGTCGTTTTGCAAACTTATTCTAAAACCTATTTGAAAATAGACAGATAGAATGCGCCCTCACAGCTTAAAAGTATTATCCGATACAGAACGACTTACTCAGAATTGATGGAATAGAGTCCATCAGTTTGACAGGTGTACATAAGGATGAGCAGTTTACTTTGGGCTGCTCATAGGGACTCGCAAGGGCTTTCAAAAAACTTGAGTGAAAGATCCAAAAGCTGTGCTGGGAAAAGATGTTTCTGAAAGAAATGTTAATGCAGAGCTGGCGGTGAAACTCCAAATTTCTGAGCCTTCCCTGGTTGCTAATTAATCCATCAAGTTTGATCTAAATCAAGCGACTCCGCCAAGCCATGAATTACTGTCTAAATTGCGTTAGGAACGCTCGATTAAACCAAAATGTCTAATTTTACAATGAGAAAAAGAAAGCAGAGCCTCAGCGCACCGTCGCCTTGGTCTGCGAATGTACCGCCATTTACAGAGATGGCAACGCGCGCTGTAAGCCGCGCCTTTGGGCGTCGGTTTGGCTGGGGCTGGTTAGCCTGTATCCCTTTGGCTTTCGTGATTGTAGCGACCTGGGGCTTTGCTGCCCACGCTCAAGATGAAGTGACTGCTGCTGAAGTCCAAGTCATTTTGGACAACATCTGGATCGTGATTGCCTCTATCTTGGTGATCTTTATGAATGCGGGCTTTGGCATGTTAGAGACAGGCTTTTGCCGTCAAAAAAATGCCGTCAACGTTCTCACCAAAAACCTGATCGTATTTGCCTTAGCGACGCTCTCTTTTTGGGCAATGGGCTATGCGCTAGCGTTCAGTCCAGGCAACCCTTTCTTCGGCTACCAAGGCGGGTTTTTCCTGGCCGGAATCGGGGCCGAAGACATCGTGGAGGGACTGACTCTCACGGTTCCGGTGTTCTTTTTGTTTCAAGTAGCCTTCGCTGGAACCGCAGCCACAATTGTTTCGGGGGCGGTTGCTGAGCGCGTTAAATTTGTCAGCTTTTTGATTTTTAGCATCTTGCTCACCGCTATTTGCTACCCTGTCACTGCGCACTGGATTTGGGGTGGCGGCTGGCTATCGGATATGTCCTTTTTGGGCGAAGGGGTTGCTTTTAGTGACTTTGCCGGTTCTACCGTAGTGCATTCTGTCGGCGGCTGGGCTGCACTCATGGGCGCTATTTTCCTCGGCCCTCGCATCGGCAAGTACCAAAACGGCGGCGTTAACGCTATTCCTGGACACAATATGAGCATTGCGACGCTGGGTTGCCTCATTCTGTGGATTGGCTGGTTTGGCTTTAACCCTGGTTCTCAGCTAGCCGCTGACCTGGCAGTTCCTCAAATTGCCCTGGTCACTAACCTAGCAGGAGCAGCCGGTGGCGTTGCCGCTACCTTTACGGCTTGGGCGCTTAGCGGCAAACCTGATCTGTCTATGGTGATCAACGGCATTTTGGCTGGCTTGGTCGGTATCACGGGGGGCTGTGGTGGTATTGGCTACTGGGGCGCGATCATCGTGGGTGCTATTGCGGGCATCATCGTTGTGTTCTCTGTTGGCTTTTTTGATAGCATCAAAATTGATGATCCTGTAGGGGCAACCTCCGTTCACCTAGTTTGTGGTATTTGGGGCACGTTGGCTGTGGGTTTATTCCATAAGGACTTGGGCCTCTTTTTTGGACATGGCATCAATCAGCTCATCGCCCAAATCATTGGAATTGTGACGGTTGGTGTGTTTACCGTAGCGGTGACATCCATTATCTGGCTCGTCATTAAGTCTTTGATCGGCCTACGCGTTTCTTCTGAAGAAGAAATTAAGGGCTTGGATATTGGCGAGCACGGTATGGAAGCTTATAGCGGTTTCCTCAAAGACACTAGCGACATGGGCGGCATTATCTAGGGCAGCGTCAATCATAAATCGCCTATAAACTTGAGCGGCTAGAATTGAGCGGCGGGAGAAGGTCTTTGGATTTTCTTCCGCCGCTGCCAGTTTGGTTTCTTTTAGTTAACTTCTTACCTGCAACCCCTGAGCTGCCTGCTATTCTAACGGTACTTATTAAGCCACTCTAAAAAAACCGTATAACCCCCCGTCGGGCTGTGTAACGCTAGGACGTCAAACTTCGCATGGGTAATCCAGCTTCCATCGTGGAAGAAATGTTTGAGGCATTGCCGACGCTGCGGTCTCAAATGTATTTCAAAACATCGCTGACGGCGCTCTCCCATGCTATGGAAGATCAGGTGCTGGCCGGTTCAGAGACGCAGCCGCTAATTATTGCAAGTTTTCAGCAGGAAAGGTTTTATCGCCAGGAGGCGCACCGCTATGAGCGCATTGGTGAGCTGAGCGATCAGGTTTATGTGCTCTCGGCAGTCGAAACTAAGTTTCATGACACCGTAGATGGCTATGAAAAGATAGATTTTGATGATGAGGATGCGCTCACCGAAGAATGGCATTTGGTGGTGGTCGGTGAGCACTATACCGCTGCGCTCATTTGCCGTGAGCATGATACGGATAAGTCTGAGGATGGTGACTCGGAGCTGTTTACGCCACACCTGGATCAGACCCGGCGGTTTGAGGGTGTGTGGACTTTAAATCGTCAGGTGAGCCTGCGGGCGGCTGACTTGCTATTGGGTCGGATTCAGGCCTACCGACCTGAGCTGGCTGAGAAAATTAGCGAGGCGAGAGCCCGGTTTATTCCTGAGGTGCTAGGCAGCGATTTGACTGTGGAGACCGATCCGTTTGCGCAGCGGCTGATTACCTACTTGCAGGCGGGTCAGTACAAGCAGCTCAAGGCGTATAAGGCGATCGCACTCCAGGAGCAAAGAGCCCGTCTGGTCAATTCCATTACGGCGGCCATTCGCCAGTCGCTGAACCCGGCTGAAATTTTTGCGATCGCCACTCAAGAACTCGGCAGCGTGCTGGGCGTAGGCCGCTGCATTATCTACCGCGCCGACGCTGAGGCCGCAGACGTCACTATTGCCCACGAATACCGCCAGCCGCACTTCACCTCACTGGCAGGTGCCGCCTGGCCGCTGATCAATAATCCTCTATATCAGTGGGTAAAAAGCCATCAGGCCGTGCTGGCGATTAACGATGTAGAAGACGAGTCCGCCTTTGATATTGACTTGAGCACAACCCTAACGCGACTGCAAAGATGGCAGATTCGCGGCTGTCTGCTGGTTCCCTTAGTGCATAAAAACCGGCTGCTCGGCATGATCGAACTGCACTTTAACGGCAGCCGCACTCGCCGTTGGGACGATGCTGAAATTAAGCTGGCAGAGGCGATCGCAAATCAGCTTAGCGTTGCCCTGATTCAGGCCGAAGCCTATGCCAACCTTGAAGATCTCAACCAGCAGCTTGCCGACCTAGAACGCACTCGCAGCAACCTAATTGCCATCACGGGCCACGAACTGCGCACGCCCCTCTCCACCATTCGCGTCTGCTTAGAAAGCCTGATGACCGAGCCCGACATGCCCGAAGAAATGCGGCAGATCATGCTCGACACCGCCCTGACTGACGCCGAGCGCATGCGCAAGCTCGTTCAGGACTTTCTCACGCTCTCCCGATTAGAAAGTCGGCGGGTGGAATGGAATTTAGAGTCACTGGAGCTGCAAGAATGTGTAGATCTGGCTCTGAGCAGCCTGCGCTGGCAAAACTCTGCTAACGCTGCCCCTTCTATCCGCATTGAAACCGACCTGAGTGAAGACCTGCCCCTGGTTCGCGCCGACGGCGAATGGGTGGTAGAAGTGCTCTCTAAGCTGCTCGACAACGCCTGTAAGTTTACAGAAGCCAACGGTCAAGTGACAATCAGTGCTGTCGTTGTCAATCCATCGGCTCGTCATAAAAAAGTAGAAATCACGGTCGGCGACACGGGCCGAGGTATTGAGGTCGACCGGCTAAAAACCGTCTTCGAGCGGTTTTATCAAGAAGAAGGCGCGCTACGCCGCTCTGTAGGCGGTACCGGACTAGGACTAGCGATTTGTCAGCAGATTATTGAAGGCTTGGGCGGCGACATTTGGGCGACCTCCGAGGGCAAAAACCAGGGCACTCAAATTCACTTCACCTTGCCTGCCGTCAGCAAATCAACCCGCAACAGCAAAGCAAAGCGCTCGTCTTCGCAGCCCACACCACAGGCTCAAAGCCCGCCGCCCACGGTTAAACCCGCTACTAAACCCGCCACCAAAGCTGCCAAAAGCCGGGCGCGTTAGCAGCGAACTATGGCATCCGCACGCCGCTATATTACGCTTCGTATCAAGCGTGTAAAAGTGTCCATGCGGTAGTGATACGATCCCATTCAGCTAAGCTTGAGAGAGTTTCATTCATGGCCGAACAACTGACCGGTAAAACGCCCAAATTTGGAGGCAGCACCGGCGGCCTTCTAACGAAGGCCGCTGTTGAAGAAAAATACGCGATCACCTGGACTTCTGAAAAAGAACAAGTTTTTGAAATGCCCACCAGCGGCGCTGCCATCATGAACGAAGGCGAGAACTTGTTGTATCTATCCCGCAAAGAGCAGTGTTTAGCCCTGGGCTCACAGCTCAGGAATAAATTCAAGCCCAAAATTACGAACTATAAGATCTACCGAGTATTGCCAAACGGCGAAACCACCTTTTTGCACCCCGCAGATGGTGTCTTCCCTGAAAAGGTAAACGAAGGTCGTGGCTACAGCGGGAAAAAGGAGCGTCGCATCGGCGAAAATCCTGATCCTGCTACCGTCAAGTTCAGCGGCAAGCAGACTTTCGAGGTCTAAAGCTGTCTCTAATACTTTTGACAAGACTGACTAAAGACCGATCGCGCTAAGTTACGCCAGTGCCCGCAGCAAAATAAACTCAGATGAAAGGGTAGCTTTATCGGCTACCCTTTTGTTTTATGCAAGGATCTGGTTTGTGGGTTTGTAACAATAAGGGCACCCACGAGGGGAGGCCCCTACCGGTTTACAATGACGATGTTTGATCTGCATCATTGACGGCCTATGCCATGATTTTTCCAGACTTTGAAACCTTTTGCGACCTGGCCAAACAAGGTAATTTTGTGCCGCTGTATCAGGAATGGGTCGCCGACCTTGATACGCCGGTTTCTGCCTGGTACAAAGTCTGTGCGGGTCAGCCCTACAGCTTTTTGCTGGAGTCGGTAGAAGGGGGCACGCTTGGCCGCTATAGCTTTTTAGGCTGCGATCCGCTGTGGGTACTAGAGTCGAAGGGTTCTAGCACGACCCAGACTTTTCGAGATGCGACCAGTCAGGTGCTAGAGGGCAATCCCTTCGATATTTTGAAAGACTGCCTGGCACCGCTAAAGCCGGTTCGACTGCCTCAGCTGCCACCGGGGATTGGTGGGCTCTTTGGCTTCTGGGGCTATGAGCTAATTAGCTGGATTGAGCCAACGGTGACGACTTATCCTCGCGGTGAGGATGATTTGCCGGATGGGCTGTGGATGCAGATGGACAATCTGCTGATTTTTGATCAGGTGAAGCGGAAGGTGTGGGCGGTTGCCTATGCTGACCTGAGAGATCCTGCTGTGGATTTGCGGGCGGCCTATGAGGGGGCGGGCGATCGCGTCAAAAACCTCGTCACCAAGCTCCGTCTCCCCTTGTCCGCACAAGACACCCTGCTCACCTGGACATCCCCCGAGGCGAGCACCGCTCCCCCCATTCACTACACCAGCAACCGCACCCGCGCAGAATTCTGTGCCTGCGTCGAAAAAGCCAAAGCCCACATCCGTGCTGGCGATATCTTCCAGGTCGTCGCCTCCCAGCGGCTTCAGGCCACCTACAGCGGCGCACCTTTTGACCTGTACCGCTCCCTGCGGCTAGTCAACCCTTCTCCCTACATGTGCTACTTCAACTTCAGCGGCTGGCAGCTGATTGGATCTAGCCCCGAAGTTATGGTCAAAGCCACCAGCACCGGGCCGAACACGCCTATGCAGGCCACCCTTCGCCCCATTGCAGGCACCCGTCCGAGAGGCAAAACACCCGTAGAAGATGCCGAATATGCTGCCGATCTATTGGCCGATCCCAAAGAAGTTGCTGAGCACGTCATGCTAGTAGACCTGGGCCGCAATGACTTAGGCCGTGTATGCACAAGTGGCACCGTCGTCGTCGATGAGCTAATGGTGATAGAAAACTACTCCCACGTCATGCACATCGTCAGCAACGTGGTCGGCGATTTAGCACCCGATAAAACCGCCTGGGACTTGCTCACCGCCAGCTTTCCAGCGGGTACCGTCAGCGGCGCACCCAAAATCCGCGCCATGCAAATCATCAACGAGCTAGAGCCTGACCGCCGTGGCCCCTACTCTGGCGTTTACGGCTACTACGACTTCGAAGGCCAGCTCAACAGCGCCATCACCATTCGCACAATGGTCGTACAGTCTGAAGCCGACGGTAGCCAAACCATTAGCGTGCAAGCAGGCGCTGGATTGGTTGCAGATTCGGTACCTGAAAGCGAATATCAGGAGACCCTTAATAAAGCCAAAGGCATGTTAGAAGCCGTCCGCTGCCTACAAGGTTAAATTAAAAAATCGGCAGGGGCGTCTTCTCGTAGATGCCCTCCGCTAGCAGGATATCTTTGCCTTTTGGGCTTGCTCACACATCGCCTCAATAATCTGACCATTCGCCTTTGGAAAGGGATACTCATCAATTTCATCAAGGGTGACCCATTTTACCTCGTCGCATTCGATTGGCTGAGGCTCGCCGCTAAGGTACTTGCAGTTGAACACGTTGAGGGTGACTTTGAAGTGGGTGTAGGCGTGTTCAATGGTGATGAGGCGATCGCCCACCTCAATTTCAATCCCCAGCTCTTCTTTAATTTCACGACTCACGCACGCTTCTACGCTTTCACCGGGCTCAATTTTGCCACCAGGAAATTCCCACAGGCCGCCGAGCAGTCCTTCCTGCTTGCGGCGGTCAATCAAAATGTTGCCTTGGGCGTCGGTGATGACAGCAACGCCGATTTGCTTGTGTGGGAGAGGCTTGCGAGATTGGGTCATAGGAAAGTTGGAGACGGCATTTTGATTGTACGCTGCGCAGTGAGTTTGCCAGGGGCAGAGCAGGCAGGCTGGATGATGACGAGTACACAGCGTCGCCCCTAAGTCCATAATGGCCTGGTTAAAGTCTCTGGGATGTTTGGGATCTAGCACTTGCTCAGAGATTTCCCATAGCTGATTCAAGGCTTTATTCGGTACAGACGGGAAAGCGACGAGGCGGGCAAAGACTCGTTTGACGTTGCCGTCAAGGATGGCGGTAGGGAGGTTGAAGGCGGCGCTGAGGATGCCGCCTGCGGTGGTGCGACCGATGCCTTTAAGGGCGATCGCATCTTCCAGCCCCTGCGGAAACTTCCCGCCATACTCCGCCACCATCTGCTGCGCCGCCTGATGCAAATTCCTCGCCCGCGCGTAGTAGCCCAGCCCTTCCCACAGCTTCAGCACCGTCTGCTGCTCAGCAGCGGCCAAGGCCTCTACCGTTGGAAGTTTCTCTAGCCAGCGCTCGTAGTAAGGTACGACTGTTTTCACCTGAGTCTGCTGAAGCATGACTTCCGAAATCCAAATGGCATAAGGATCGCGGGTGCGTCGCCAGGGAAGGTCACGGCCCTGAGCAGCATACCAGGCCAAGAGCCGCTGTCTGAGGTCTACAATGGCAGCCTCAGACATGACAAAGCTCGACAGACGTTTGCCTGCCGAGCCTGAAGCTGATACTTCTACACCCGTTTCTACGCCTTTAGAGGTGCCATCGTCAGAGGTAAAAGCGTGACGATCCATCGCTGACTATAGCCGATCGCCATCGTCAAAAGCACTGCCGTTGAAAGTGCTTTTGTCAAACACACCGTCCTCAAACAGGGACTCTGAGAACTGCTCTTCGAAGGCAAAACGCTGCTCAGCGCCGCGCAGAAAGTAGCCGCTCATCATCGCCGAAGCCAACAGCCGACCTAGATTTTCACGATTGGTCGTGACCGTAACGTCAAAGTTTTGAGAGGGGAGACCACCGAGCAGGCCAATGACGTTGTGCTCAATCACCTGCATTACTTCAGCAGAAGCTGGACGAGACAAATGAGTGATGGTCTCGGGATCCATCGTTTTGACGTAGCCGAGCAAGGTGTTGTCTTGGACAGATTTAGATTCCATAAATTCTGGCACTTTTCCGGTTACATCATCCATGCTAAATACCTATCTATAAACTGATAGAACGCGATTCTAAAAAGGGTTTCGCTCTTAATTTGCTTCGGTTCGTTTGTGTATTTGTACTGTAACAAGTTGGTTTACATTCACCTATGGGTGAAACCGAATGAAAACCGAACAAGCCTATCGTTCAAACCCCGTTCAGCTTTTGGCTCAGTTTTGACTAGAGCCTACCAGGTTGGGTCGTCTAGCAGGTCAACTTCTATGTGCTCAAAACCCTGGGGTACGGCTTGCAGGCAGGCAAGCACTGGCTCTCCGTCCGTTTGTTTGTCCGCTTGCCTGCCCGCTTGTCCGCTCTTCAAGGTCTCTCCAGATATCTCTATAGCACAGGCGTGGCAGGCACCGGCCAAACAGCCAGTAGAAATTTGAACGCCCGCCCTAGCGGCCACGTCAAGCCAAGATTCTCCAGATTTGGCCAATATGGTGACATCATCGGGTAAAAAGTGAATTTTGACAGTCGTCATTGATACGGTTATGCCTTAAGCATGGCGACGAGCGTATGATGGACATCGGTGGCATCTTTGAGCGCGTGATCAAAGGTAATGCGTACGGGCAGCGTTTCGCCGTTAACTTCTGCCTGTAAGTCCATGCCTTCGCTATCAATGGCTGTTAGAGTCGCCGCCGTAGCCGATGGCTTTTGGCCGTAGCGATGAGCGTAGGTAAGCACTGATTCAGCGTGGTCTTTGTTCATGTGCTTGCAGATGCGATCGCTCACCTGAGGCGTAATTTTTTCTGACTTGTCTGACATCAGCCCTTTTCTCCTGTAGCCTTACTCACATAGCTTTTCTCATCATAGATAATACAGCCCTTTCCATGCACGTCAGCTCCTCTCTCTCATCCCACCGGCTGAGCTTAGTCGCTCGCGGAGCGTCTTCACAGGAGATAGCCCACCCCTGGCCCACCGGCTACACCTTCGAGAGCCCCGGCGCGCACCTGACCTACCGAGTCATTGGCCCTTGCTGCCGCCTGTATGACCGCGACCAGCTCCCTTGGCCCGCCTGCCGCATTCAATGGCGCAGCAAAGAACCCAGCTGGCGGCGGATCGGCAAGCGATTTATTGTTGACATGGCCACCCGCAAGCATCCCTCCTACTGCGTTGAAATTGTGGGACAAAGCTATCGCAGTAAGCCTATCGTGATGACGCTCTACACCGCGAAACTTCAGCTAGAGACTCAAAACTGGTGGCATGTTAAGCGTGTAGAGGGACGCCCGGAGGAGCAGCCACAAGAAGGGCCAAAAGAGTAATCATAAAAAGAGGGCTGAGTTCAAACGGCTTTAGAACTTATCATTAACTTCCTGGGGAACCGCAACTTCGCAGCCTTCACGATAATCGTTGCCTGTCCAAGTGATCAGGCCGCAGAGGCTTGCCGCCACCGCAAAGTTTGCGTCGTAAAATAGCGTGTTGCGCATGTCGGCGCTATCTAGCACCGCGCCCGTAAAGTCAGCATTATTAATGTATGACTCTCGCAGATCGGCTCTGGCTAAAGATGCACTGGTTAAATCGGTGTGGTCAAAAATGGCATAGCGCAGGTCGGCGTCGTCGAATGTGGTGCCCCGAGCGCTGGTGTATGACAAATTAACGTCGATCAGTCTAGCGCCAGCTAGATTGGCACCGTCCAAACTGGCATAGTAAAAATTAGCGCCCTCTAAGTCGGCTCCGGTGAGGTCAGCGCCCGATAAATCTAACCGTCTAAGATCGGCCTCGTGAAGGTCACAACCCGGACAGGCCTTGTCTCGAATCAATCTTTCTATCGCTTTTTTGTCGGCGGCTTGGGCTTTGGGTGTAAGCCCTGGGCTCAACACTGCGATACTCGTGGTTAGCACGCTTATAAGTGTGCCGACCGCGAAAGCGACCCTTCGGCGATCGCACTTACGAATTGAATCGATTATCTCTATATACATGACGAGGGACGACCTTTTAAAACTTCCTCCCATGGTGTCAGACATCGTAGGAGCGTGGCAAGCGCCAGCAAAAATGTTAGCGAACTGTTCACATAATACTAAAAAGGCTGCCCGCCTCCGGAAGGAGAACTCGATAGTCCTGACAACGCGCTCTCACACAGTCGTTTTACGGATGCAGCTCAACCTTTTTTAAAGGTCATTCGGTCAGCCCTACGGGTAATCTGGGGCTAGTTGAATCAAAGAAAGTTGAACCGTTAGCAGAACTTACATAATTCTGGTTCAACATTTGCCCATAATCAACCAATATCCAAAATCAACCAATATCAGGTACACAACGCTGTCGCTGATATCGTGAAATCTACTACTCCAAGGACTGCCAAAAAAACCATGAAATCACTTCGCCTCGCTATCACCGCCCTCGCAGCTGCTGCGATCGCCATCACCGCCAGCACTGCTCCTTCTGTACTTGCTCAAACCGGCACCACACCTGCCACACCCGCTACGGCTACGCCTGCTCAAGCGACCCAATCTTCAACCTTTGGCGCACAGGAAACCGATCAATCTCCTTACATTCTGTCTACTAACCCGACGAGTAAGCTTGGTGGTACGCAGCGCTACGGCCTGATGATTCTAGAGAAAAAGCAAGACCGCGTCCCTTGCTTTGGCACTACGGGTTCCAATCCAACGGCGGTGCTTCCCCTACTCGCTCAGCTGCCCGACTTCTCCGGCCTTTGCGGTCGCAGCACAGACACCAACGGCTATCTCATTCGCACTAACGGCACCGATGTTAAGTACGACCCCGTTCTAGAAGAAAAAGACGGCGTGCTGGTTTTATACGCCAAGCCACAGGCTTTTGCGCCAAAAGGCTCGCAGCCTTTCATCATCGGCAAAACAGACGGTATTTCTCCCTCTGGCTACACCAAAATCTTCTTGAATTCTGGCTGGAGACTCGCCCGCCAAACGTTTAACAACACTGTGACGGGTCGGACATAT
This sequence comes from Phormidesmis sp., assembly GCA_041746795.1. GTDB lineage: Bacteria > Cyanobacteriota > Cyanobacteriia > Phormidesmidales > Phormidesmidaceae > Phormidesmis. The sequence continues at coordinate 7,196 of JBGTGK010000139.1, read as the reverse complement.
TTGGCTAATGACCAGACTGTTGCCCAGCTAGTGCAACAGTCTGGTGGTGAAGTTGTTACACCGCCTACCACGCCTACCACGCCTCCAGTAGTTATCACGCCGCCGGTTATCACGCCGCCTGCTAGCTTTCCAGATGTTCAAGGCAATATCTACGCCAGCCAAATCAATCGTGCGGTTCAGATAGGCTTTATCTCTGGTTTCCCAGGAGACAATACCTTCCGTCCCAAGGATCCGCTCACTCGCGAGCAGCTAGTTTCCATGGTGATCGACGGCCTGAATCTTCAGAGTCCTCCCCAGGTTACGAGCAATCCTTATCCTGACGTTCCGACTAATCGCTGGAGTGCGGCCAAAATTGAGCGGGCTAAACAGTTGGGACTGATTAGTGGCTATAGTAACGGCACCTTCAAGCCGACTCAATCTGTCACTCGCGCTGAGCTGTTGGCCGTTGTGCGCAAGGCCGCTGAGTATAAAGCCAGTGTTACTCAGCTAGCTGCTAACCAAACGCCTATCGCCTTCAGCGACATTCAAGGCCACTGGGCACAGGACACTATTTCCAGCCTGTCTGGATATTGCGGGATTGCAACGCCGCTCAACGAAACCGGCACTGCCTTTTATCCTAATCAGTCTGCCCAACGAGACTACGCAGCGGCGGCGATTGTGCGCTTGCTTGACTGTGCTCGGCCCACGCCTGGGCAGTAAGCCAAGCTGCTTAAGAGCGTAATTTTTGAGTAGAGTGTGTGTTGAACCTATCCCCGACTGATCTTGAAAGATCGGTCGGGGTTTTTTCTTACAGTTCCAGCTACTTTGCTGCGACCCTGTTCAATGCTGACGGTATGTCTAAGCCGCCCGTTGCGACTAGCGTTGCTAGTTCACTGGTTGCTAGTTCATTTGGAGCCTCGCAAAAGGCCATAGCGGATCAGGCCTCGGTTGAAGCCGGTGGTCATCAGGGCGATCGCAGCCGTCCCTCTCACCGTCTCCATGCCCGCCTGAAAAATTCCTGCAACCACTTTGGGATCGAGCGCTGAGTTCACTACGTCCTGCCAAAAGAACTCGACTTGCTGTGACCAGTCTGCGGTTGCGAGGCTGGTGAAGCCGACGTTTGAAGCAATGTCTTCATAGTTCGAGAGTGAAGTGACGTAGGGCAAGTGGTATAGCCGATAGAGCCAGTCCAGATGCCGCTTTTCACTCTCTGTCAGCGGGCCTGCCAAGCTATTAGTCTCGCGGTGACACCAAGTCGCCATTAAAAAAGTACCGCCCGGCTTCAGCAGTCGGTAGCACTCTTTCAAAAAGCTTTGCTTGTCAGGCATGTGCTCGCCGCTTTCCATTGACCAAATGAAGTCAAAAGAGCTGTCGGGGAAAGGCGTTGCCAGCGCATCGGCGACCTGAAACTGAACGGCAGGCGCGTCTGCAATCTCAAAATTCTCAAAAGAACGAAGAGAGATGCCTTTTTCAATCGCTCGCTCGCCTGCCCGCTTAGCCTGCACGGGGCTGAGCGTAATGCCGACCGCCTTAGCCGCATATTTATCGGCCAAATAAAGGGTGCTGCCGCCAATGCCGCAGCCCACATCCAAGATAGTTTTCGCTGTGCTCACGCCTGACCATTTCAGCAGTTCTTCCATCAGGTCGATTTGAGCCTGACGCCGATCCTTCCGGTGCCGACCGCTAATGCCGTAGTAGCCATGGTGCATATGCTCGCCCCAAGTGCGTTCCCACAGCAGCGACGACTCGTCATAAAACTGCTGAATCTTTTCGGTGAGGGTTATGCCCGTTGTTGCGCTCATAAGATGTCTCAATAGAATATAGGCATTCACTGCGATTTCCTACTATGACGGTTTCTAGAACAATTTGCATTGGCTTTTTGGCTTTAATTGGGGTGGGTACACTGCTGTTAATGCTGCCGTTTTCGCTGGCAAGTGGCGAGTGGAACAGCCTGCTAACGGCCTTATTTACCTCAACCTCGGCGGTATGCGTCACTGGCCTAATTGTGGTGGATACAGGCACCTACTTTTCGCCGTTTGGCCAGGGCGTAGTGCTGGCCTTAATCCAGCTAGGGGGCTTGGGCTACATGGCGGCGACGACGCTATTGCTGCTGCTGATTGGCCGTCGGTTAGGGCTCAAAGACAGGCTGGCGATTCAGCAGGCGATGGAAACCTCTGAGCTAGCGAATGTAAACATGCTGTTGATTTCAATTATCTCAATGACGTTGATACTTGAGCTAACCGGGGCGTTTCTGTTAATGCCTACGTTCATAGACGACTTTGGCCTGGGGCGATCGCTCTGGCTTGCTATTTTCCACAGCGTCAGTGCGTTCAACAATGCTGGCTTTAGCCTGTTCGAAGACAGCTTGGTGCAGTATGCCGAAAGCGCATGGCCAATCGCGGTAATCTCGGCCCTGATTATTTTTGGCGGGATTGGCTATCAGGTGATTATGGAGGCCTTTATCCGGGTGCGCGATCACCTGCGCGGCAACCGAGTGCGCGGCGTATTCTCGCTTCACTTTAAAATTGCTACCAGCACAACCCTGATGTTGCTAGTTCTAGGCACTGTGGCCTTTTTCCTAATCGAGTTTGACAATCCCCATACGCTAGCGGGCGAAAGCTTTGGTGCTAAAGCGCTGCTGGCGGGTTTTCAATCGGTTGTGATGCGTACTGCCGGGTTCAACTCTATTGACATCGGCGCGATGGAGACGAGTTCGTTGTTTATGGCGATCGCGCTGATGTTTGTTGGCGCTAGCCCAGGCAGCACGGGCGGCGGCATCAAAACCACCACCGCTCGAATCATGATCGCTTGCACCTACGCAGCCCTTCGCGGCAAAGAAGAAGTCAACTGCTACCAAAGGCAAATACCGCTTCCTCGCGTGCTTAAGGCGCTTTCTGTTGTCGTCGCCTCAGCGCTGAGCGTCATCATCATGACGACCTGTATTTCTATTAGCGATCCAGGCCTGCCTTTTATCAGCATTCTATTTGAGGCCGTCTCAGCCTTTGCTACAGTAGGCCTTTCTACTGGCATCACCGCCGACCTCTCTACCCTAGGCCAGCTGTTTATTGTCTTCACCATGTACATCGGACGCGTCGGCATTTTGATCTTGATGTCGGCCTTCATTGGCGATCCTAGCCCCAGCGCCATCCACTATCCTGAAGAAGATTTGCTGACAGGCTGACGACAAATATATCAATAGAATTATACTGATAGAATTGAGCTATGAAAAGTTTTCAGTATCCAACCGTGGACAAGCAGCTACTTGATGAGGTGGTGCAGCAGATAACAGCAGCTGGCTCACCGCTTAAAATTGTGCTGTTTGGCTCTAGAGCCAGAGGCGACGCTAGACCCGATAGCGATTTAGATTTGCTACTGGTTGAAGAATCTGACTTACCTATGTGGAAGCGGACTTCTCGCTATTATGTAGCGTTAGGCAATCTATTGCTGCCACACGACATTCTGGTTCGAACACCTGCTGAGATTGATGAATGGAGCGGGGTATCTAACGCTCTAGTAACAACGGCTCTACGAGAGGGAAAGGTACTTTATGAGCGAGCATGATGTAGCTTTAGCACAAGGCTGGTTTCGCAAAGCAGAAAGCGATATGACGACGGCACAAACTATGCTAGCCTCGCCAGGGCCATATGACACTGTTTGCTTTCATGCGCAACAAGCCGCTGAGAAGTATCTCAAAGGGCTACTCGTGCTAGACGATGAGGCAATCCCACATATACACAACTTAGTCGTCTTGAGCAGACTATGCGCTAAGAAAAACGCTTCTTGGAATCTGGACGAAGAAATATTATCCGTACTGACCGAGTATGCTGTTGGACTTCGGTATGAGCTGAGCTTTTTCCCAGAGAAAAAGCTGGCTGTAGAGGCATTATCCTTAGCTGAGCAGGTTCGAGCGACTGTCTTAGCTAAGGCAGAAAGGAAGCTTTTATAGGAACGCATCCAAAAAAATGTGTAAAAAGGGGCATCTGTTGTTTCAGATGCCCCTTTTGTTTTACGAAAGACTATCTCTAACGAGTTAAGCAACGGCTTTAGCCTTCAGTGGCTAGCTCGGTGCTGCCACGACGGCGACCACCAACGAGACTGTTGAATAGCATGATGCCGATAGCCTTGATGAGGTTGCCTTCTAGCTCTTGAAATAGCTCCATATTGATACCGAAGGCATCGTTGGCTTCTTCGACAATGGCATTAGCAGTAGCGTCGTCTACAGGGGCTTCGCCGAGAGAAGCACGATACTTGGCTTTGAAGGCTTTTTCATCTTCAATGGTGGGGAACTCATAAAAGGCGACACCATCGCTGCCAGTCAGGTTCATCGCCTTTTGAGAAATGCCTTTGAGAATTTGGCCGCCGGAGAGATCGCCCAGATAGCGGGTGTAAGAATGGCCGACCAGTAGCTCAGGCTGAGTGGCTGAAATTTCGCGGATGCGATTAACGTACTTTTCGCCAGCTTTGGAGAGCGCAATCTGATCTCTCCAGCCGGGGCCGTAGTAAAAGGCCAAATCTTCTTCTAGGCTAGCCTTGCGGTTTAGCTCAGGGAAGTACACCTTAGAAACAATCGGGTGATCCTTGTGCTTTTCTAGCTCCTCTTCCATGGCGCAGTAGATGAAGTAAAAGTTGCCCACCAGCTTGCGGTATGACTTCTTCTCGACCACACCGCGCAAAAAGCATCGAACAAATCCGACGTTTTCTGCCATGGTGTGAGCTTTTTTCGTGCCCTCACGGAGCTGAGTCGCTAAATTGTTGCTCATGTTTAGGGGTCTCTAATGAATATTTCTAGCTTAAGAAAACCAGAACTTCGTTGTTTTCGCTGTTTGAACCAGTCGTTACCTTAAAGCTTAGATGGATAGCTCTACCTGAAGAAAGATTTCGCAACATTTTTTCATGTTGTGATGATAGCTACACTTTTGCTCCAATCACAAAGCCCCTCTCAACCTAACAAGAAGGGCTTTATGATTAGAAGGGCGGGAAAATTGGCTTCTAAATGTCCAAATCGTTCATATCTAGCCGTGACCCGTAAGTTTCAATGAACTCACGGCGGGGGGCGACGCGATCGCCCATCAGCACCGTAAAAATCCGATCCGCTTCGGCAGCATCCTCAATTTCAATCCGCTTCAGCGTCCGAGACTCCGGGTTCATGGTGGTATCCCACAGCTGCTGCGGCATCATCTCACCTAGGCCCTTAAAGCGCTGAATGTTGTATTTCGCGTTTTCAGGCAGCGCCGCAATGCCATTTCTCAGCTCCTTTTCGCTGTAGCAGTAGGTGTGACTTTTGCCACGCTCTAGCTTGTACAGCGGCGGGCAGGCGATATAGATGTAGCCCTGATCAACCAGGTCGCGCTGATAGCGATAAAAGAAGGTCAGCAGCAGCGTCCGAATGTGTGCGCCGTCTACATCCGCGTCTGTCATTAGGCAAATGCGGTGGTAGCGTAGATTATCTGGGCTGAAGTCTTCACCTTTAATACCGAGGCCTAGCGCGGTAATTAGCGACTGTACTTCGTTGTTTTTATAAATTTTGGCGTCGTCAGTTTTCTCAATGTTGAGGATTTTACCCCGCAAAGGTAAGATGGCCTGGAAACGGCGATCGCGCCCTTGCTTAGCACTTCCTCCCGCAGAATCCCCCTCCACAATAAAGATTTCCGACTCTCTCGGATCGCGAGAGCTACAGTCTGAAAGCTTACCGGGCAGCGTAGAAGACTCCAGCACCGACTTACGACGCACTAGGTCACGCGCCTTCTTGGCCGCTTCTGCCGCGTTAAAGGCCTGAATCGCTTTCTCTAAAATGGCATCGGCTACGCCGGGATTAAAGTCCAAATACTCGGAGAGCGCTTCACCTATCAAAGAATCGACAATGCCACGAACTTCGGTGTTGCCCAGCTTAGTTTTAGTCTGGCCCTCAAATTCAGGGTCAGGCACCTTCACCGAAACCACCGCCGTCAGGCCTTCACGGATGTTTTCACCCGCCATGTTAGATTCGCCGTCTTTGCGCTTTTTGCGCTTGCGGGCGAACACGTTCATAGTGCGAGTCAAAACGGCCTTTAGACCCTCTAGGTGAGTACCGCCGTCTATCGTTCGAATGTTGTTGGCAAAGCCCATCAGGTTATCTGAAAAGGCATCGCTGCACCATTGCAGGGCGGCTTCTACCTGAACGCCGTTCTTCTCTGAATTAACATAGATAATTTCAGGATGCAGCGGCTCTTTATCCTTGTTGATGTATTCGACATACTCTTTAATGCCGCCCTCGTAGCAAAAGTGAGACTCGCGAGGCTGCTTAGCCTTCATCAGCTCTAAGCGATAGTCCGTGAAGGTAATGTCTACGCCTGCGTTGAGATAAGCTAGTTCTCTAAGCCTTCTGGCAAGCGTGTCGTAGTCAAACTCAGTAGTGTGTACGAAAATGGTAGCATCCGGCTTGAAGACGACCTGGGTGCCGGTTCTGTCGCTGCCCTTTTGAGTTTTAAGGGTGCCGATGGGGTTGCCCTGCTCGAAGCGCTGCGTATGAACATTACCCTCGCGCCACACGGTGACTTCTACCCATTCGGATAGGGCATTTACCACTGAGACGCCAACCCCGTGCAGACCACCCGATACTTTGTAGCCGCTGTCGCCGCCAAACTTGCCGCCTGCATGGAGTACGGTGAGTACGGTCTCAAGTGCTGACTTGCCAGTGGCGGGGTGAATATCGGTAGGAATTCCCCTGCCGTCATCAATGACAGTGACAGAACCATCGGCATTGAGCGCGGCGGTGATGTGGCTACAGTGACCGGCTAAGGCTTCATCAACGGAGTTATCAATAACTTCGTAAACCAGATGGTGCAAGCCTCTGGGGCCGGTACTGCCAATGTACATCCCTGGACGCTTGCGAACCGGCTCAAGTCCTTCTAAAACCTGAATCTGTTGAGCACCGTAGTTATTGTCGTTCGCCATACATGTTCTCCTATTCTCTACACCAGCGCTCTACTGAGGCGTTTTGAAGTAATAAAATGATTCGTACCTATGAATTCTAGCACAAAGGCGTTGAAAGCGATTTTAGAGGCATCTGAGCGCATGTCTTAAAATGGGGTCATACTCCAGCAATTCCAAATTCCAGACTACGGACACTCAAAACCCTTGATCTACCGTTCGCTTCTGATCATGGTCAAACTCGACTAGCAGGTCTGAACGGCTGCAACCCAGTAACTTCGTTCCTCGTTGAGGCAAAATGTACGTCT
>JBGTGK010000138.1:0-15992 GCA_041746795.1 Phormidesmis sp. | reverse complement strand
CTCAACTTGGAACGAGTTTGCTAGGTTTCAGCCATTCAAAGAGGTAAGTCAGATTTGACCATGACTTGAGGCGAACGAGAAATCAAGGGGTTTGGGCGTACGTAGTCTGGAATTTGGAATTGCTGTTCATAATGGCTTTGTTTGTATTTCTTCGTCAGATTATTGTATCTCTGCGCCAGAAGATATGAGCGTAGTCACCATGGTCGTAATATTCGAGGCAGACTATATGAGAGAGGCCCAACCAACACCATATAAACTATCGTAATAGCCCTTGTATTCAGCAGAAAGCAGCGGCTGCCACCAGTTGCGATTGTGCAAATACCACTCAACCGTTTGCTTGAGCCCCGTTTCAAAGTCATAGGCAGGCGACCAGCCCAGATCGCGCTTAATCTTTGAAATATCCATGGCATAGCGGCGGTCGTGTCCAGGGCGATCGCGCACAAACGTAATCAAATCGCGCGGCGCTTGGGGCAAATCTTCAGCTAGCTCACCCATTAAGGCACACAGCCGATAAACAATATCGAGGTTTTTCACCTGATTGTTGCCACCAATGTTGTACACATCGCCCGGATTAGCCTGATGAAGTACGGTATCAATCGCCGCGCAATGATCGCTCACATGCAGCCAGTCGCGCAGGTTTTGGCCGTCGCCATATACCGGCAAAGGCTTGCCCAGCAAAATGTTCAAACACATCAGCGGAATTAGCTTTTCGGGGAACTGATAGGGGCCATAGTTGTTGGAGCAGTTGGTGATCAGCGTGGGCATTCCGTAGGTGTGGAAGTAGGCTCTGACTAAGTGATCGCTGCCTGCTTTTGAGGCCGAGTAAGGGCTGTTAGGCGCGTAGGCTGTTGTTTCGGTAAAGGCTGGCTGATCGGGTTCTAAGCTGCCGTATACTTCGTCGGTAGAGACGTGGAGGAAGCGATAGTCTGCGGGCTTGTGGTTGTTTTGCCAGCGATCGCGAAAAGCCTCTAACAGGGTAAACGTGCCCACTACGTTGGTTTTCACAAAGGCAGCAGGGCCAAGAATAGAGCGATCTACGTGGGATTCGGCAGCAAAGTGAATGATCGTATCGATCTCTTCTTGTGCCAGTACAGCAGCGACCAGCTTACCGTCACAAATATCGCCTTTGACCAGGCGAAATCTCTCTTGCGATCGCAGGTCAGCAACATTAGCTTCGTTTCCGGCATAGCCTAAAACATCGAGTACAACCACTCGCCCATCATATCTTTGGCACCAGTGACGAGCGAAGTTAGAACCAATGAAGCCAGCCCCGCCGGTAATTAGCACGCGTTTTGACATGTTGTTCAATTCCTTGGGGTTGTTCAATTCCGTGTGTTCTTAGGGCAGCTCAATCTTTGAATCATCGCCCACCATAAACCGCAGCGCCTTAGGCCGCTGGTCGGATACCATTAGCTTGGCGCGCTCACCAATTAGGCTATCGACAATGCGCCGATGAATGCCCGTAATAGTCGCCCCTCGTAAAACAACGCTGTGGTCGATTTCAATGTCGCTCATGATCACCTCATCCGCAATGCTGGTGTACGAGCCAACAAAGCAGTTTTCTAGCGTACAGTTTTCACCGATTATCACAGGGCCGCGCACCGTACAGTTAACCAGCTTAGAGCCTTTGCCAATTACAACCCGCCCGCTGATGGTGCTACGCTCGTCTACATCGCCTAGCACTTCACGCACTTTTAGATAGTCGTCCAAAATGATCTGGTTGGCCTCTAGCAGGTCATCCTTTTTACCCGTATCCAACCACCAGCCCGAAAGCTCTCTGGCCTCAACGGTTTGCCGGGTGGTGATGAGCTGCTGAATCGCGTCGGTAATTTCTAGCTCACCGCGAGCAGAAGGCTTGATGTGGGCGATCGCCTGATAAATGTTAGGCGAAAACAGGTACACACCCACCAGCGCCAGGTTTGAAGGCGGATCTTCAGGCTTTTCTATCAGCTTAACCACGCTGCCATCGGCGGCAATTTTAGCGACCCCAAAGGCAGAAGGATTTTTCACCCGCTTAAGCATGATGATGGTGCCAAGCGGCTTTTTCTTAAAATCGGCAACCAGTGCATTTAAGCTGTCTTGAATGAGATTGTCGCCCAGGTACATGACAAAAGGCGAGTCCCCGAGAAAAGGCTGAGCGACCTTAACCGCGTGAGCTAAGCCGTCGGGGCTAGGCTGAGAAATGTAGGTAATGGCTGCATCGAAGCGATCGCCCGTCCCCGTTTTGGCCTCAATTTCTGGCCCCGTTTCTGGGCTCACAATAATGCCGATGTCAGTAATGCCAGCTGCCACCAGGCTTTCGATGCCGTACCACAAAATCGGCTTGTTCGCGACGGGCACTAGCTGCTTGGCACCCGTGTAGGTCAACGGCCTGAGCCGAGTGCCTTTGCCGCCCGATAGAATAAGCGCTTTCATATCGTTTCCTTATAGTCTTTCAGCATGTAGTCTTTCAGCATGGCCCGCAGGCTCTCTCGCCAGTAAGGAGGGTTCTGTCCTAGCGTTTGGGCGATTTTTTGACAGCTTAAGACGGAGTAGGCCGGTCGGGTGGCCGGTGTGGGATAGTCGGCAGTAGTAATCGGGTTGACGGTCTGAACCTTGAGGAGAATGCCCAAACGGGCAGCTTCTTCAAAGATGGCTAGCGCGAAGTCGTACCAGCTAGCAACGCCGCTGTTGGTAAAGTGGTAAGTGCCTAATAGCGCTGTGTTTAAGCCGGTGGCTGAGTCGTCTGAAGAATTATGCAGCCGCACGCTAAGCTGACCAATTGTTGTAGCAATATCCCTTGCCCAGGTGGGAGACCCTACCTGATCGCTGACCACGCTGAGGGTGTCTCGCTCTTTTCCCAGGCGCAGCATCGTTTTTAAAAAGTTGCCTTTGCCCTCGGTGCCGTACACCCAGGCCGTTCGCAAAATAATATGGGCATCTAGGGCGCGGCGAATCGCGCTTTCCCCAGCCAGCTTGGTTTTGCCATACACGCTCACAGGCCCGGTGGCGTCATTTTCGCAGCGCGGCGAGCCAGCCGACCCGGCAAATACATAGTCGGTAGAGAGATGCACGAGCGCAGCGCCGCATTTTGCGGCTGACTCAGCCAGCACTTGGGGCGCTTCTGCATTCAGGCGATAGGCTAGCTCGGGCTCACTTTCGGCTTTATCGACAGCGGTGTAGGCAGCAGCGTTGATAATTAGGCTGGGCTGAAGGGCGGTGACTTTGAGGGCGATCGCATCCAAATCCGTTAAATCTAGCGATCGCCGATCCACAGCAATCACCGTCCCTAAAGAAGGCAGCTCAGCGAGGGTTTTAGCCAGCTCCTGACCCACCTGACCCTGAGCGCCCACAAGCAAAACCCGCCTCTGGTCGCTTTTTCGGTCGCCCTTCTGGTCGCTTTTCTGGTCGCTTTTCTGGTCGCTCACCTGACAATTTATTTGCTTGTTTGCTGGGCGGTTCACTGCGCTATTCACTCAGCGGCCTCTCCCGAGAAGTCGGCATAGTCCACTAGCTCAGCCGCCTTCAGCGTAGCGCCAGCCGCATCTTTGCCCGATAGAATCGGCTCCTGACCGGCTGTCGGCCACTGAATATTCAAGTCAGCGTCATTCCAAACGATTCTGCGCTCGTACTTGGGGCTATAAAAAGCAGTCGCTTTGTACAGCACATCAGCCCTTTCAGAAAGCACGTAAAAGCCATGAGCAAAGCCAGGCGGAATCCATAGCTGTTTTTTGTTTTCAGCACTCAAGATTTTGCCAACAGATTTACCAAACGTAGGTGAACCCTGGCGAATATCAACAGCGACATCGTAAACGCTACCAATCGCCACTCTCACCAGCTTACCCTGCGCGTTTTGCACCTGATAGTGAAGCCCGCGCAGAACGTTAGCCATAGAAGATGAATGGTTATCTTGAACGAACGAATAGCGTCTGCCAATGGCTTCGTTGAAAACACTTTGGTTAAAGCTTTCCAAAAAGAAGCCGCGTTTATCTTGAAAAACCCGAGGTTCAACAATAACAACCTCAGGGATTTTGGTTTGCGTAATCTGCATCTTTGAAAGTTTTACTTTAAACAACTAAATCTATTTTGAGGGACGTCGCGACCTAAAAATCACAGCCGCCACACAAACTTTTCAAAGAAAATATACATCAGGGGCGGCCAAAATCTGAGTTACAAATAGCACCGTAAAACCTCAGTAGTGGCCTTTCCAGTTTTCTCCCAGCTAAACTGCTGCGATCGCTGCAATCCGGCCTCGCTAAGCTGCTGACGCATTTGTGAGTCATGGGCGACGGTATTCATGGCGTTAGCGATCGCCTCAAAGTCCAGGGGGTTATCAATCAAGTAGGCCGCGTCTCCAGCCACCTCGGGCAGGGAGGCGACGTTTGAGGTAATCACGGGCGTACCGCAAGCCATCGCTTCTAATACAGGCAGGCCAAAGCCTTCCCACAGGCTAGGAAATACCAGCGCGACGGCGTGACTGAGCAGGGCAGGCAGCTGATCGTAAGGGACATAGCTGAGGAATTTGACGCGTGAGCCTACGTTCAGTTCCTCAGCCATCGCCTTTAGCTCAGGCGTGTAGCGAGCATCGGTGGGGCCAGCAATCAGCAGCCGGTGGTCAGGCAGTTGGGCCATGGCTGCGATCGCCGGGGCCATATTCTTGTAAGGAACTTGCCTGCCCAGCATCAAAAAATAGGGTTGTCTCGTCAGGTCATCGTGACCTAACAGCTTGGGCTTTTCAGTAGCAGGCCGAAAGTGGGTAGCATCGTAGGCCAGCGGAATCGGCACCAGCTTGCTAGCCGCAATACCGTAAAAATCTACTACGTCACGGGCCGTCGCTTCGCTGTTGCAAATCACCCGCTCAGCTTGAGCCAACACCTGCGGGACATAGTAGCGATAGTAATATTTAATTGCACCAAACATTTCGGGAAAGCGCAGCGGTGTCAGGTCGTGACAAGTCACCACAGACACGCAGCGGTGGCCAGAGCGGTGGCCAGAGCGGTGGCTAGACCGAATCGCGAGCGGAACTTCAGGAATTGGAGAAAACAGCAGCCGCGACGAATTCTTTTTGCAGTTCGGCTCACAGTTCAAATCATAGAGCTTTGGTAGCTGAAACTGAGTCCACCAGAGGCGACGCAAATGGCCTGTGGTGCCCTGCGTCATATTGCTGGGTACGGCGATGTAGGTGGGTGCATCAGGGGCTAATCCACTGGCGGGCGTAGCTAAATAAGTAGGTGAGAGCGGCTGTAGGTAGGGCAACAGGTTCAGCGCGTAAGCCGTGGTGCCGGTGGGCCGATCGAGCAGGTAAGCCAGATTAATCAGCATGGGGCACAGTACAGAAGTCTCGAAGGTTCAAAAGAAAGGGCCGTCAGGAAAAGGTGAAGGCCAGAGGCACATCCTCCAAGATACCGCTCGATAGCAGTACAGCCCCCAAAAAGGCCTATGAAAAGACAGACGCTACCGCTTGCTTGCTATATAATTTTGCCTATATTTCCACTATGCCCATGACTTCCTTTAGCGCTTTAACCCAATACACGGAGGCTCCAGCGGTTAAAGCCCTGGATCTTTCGCCTGCGGGCATGGAAAACCTGCTCATCTTTGGTGAAGGCCAGCGGCAGCGATATCTTAGCAGCACGCCCTTTCCGCACCTGATCGTCGATAACCTTTTCCCCACCGCCCTGCTGCAAGATGTTCTGCAAGACGTCAAAAGCTTAGACCATCCGATCGCCCGAAACGCCTACGGCTCAGCGAAGGAATTTGCCACGCCCGATCCGCAGGCTATGGGGCCAACCGCCAGACGCTTCCTGCTAGATCTGTGCTCTGCCAGATTTTGTCTGTTTTTAGAAGCGCTCACGGGCATAGAGGGCGTTATTCCCGATCCTCACTTTGAGGGCGGCGGCGTTCGTGAAATAGCGCGAGACGGCTTTTTAAGAATGCACACCGGCTCTAGCTGGAACCAAAAGCTGAGGCTAGATCGGCGGCTGAGTATGCTGATTTACCTCAATCCCGACTGGGATGACAGGTGGGGCGGGCATCTGGAGCTGTGGGATAGCGAAATGAAAAACCAGTTCATCAAAGTGCCGCCCGTATTTAATAAAACGGTTATTTTTTCCACTACCGACCACTCTTTTTACGGGTTTCCTAATCCCTTGATCTGCCCTGAAGACATTAGGCGGCGATCGCTAGCCCTCTCGTACTACAGCAACGATCACTACAGCAACGGTCATCACAGCAACCGTCGCCCCGCTGCCGAAGTACAGTTCCATCAAAGCGCCGACACCAGCTACCAGGAGCGGCCTGGCGAAGTCTTTTCACCTCGGCAGCCTGCTTACCCGGCAGCTCAGCCAGTGGGCAGAACCAAAAAGAAATCCGGTAACGGTGTCGCTGCGCCCGCTCGCGCCGTCACCGCCAGGGTTAAAAAAACAATTCAGAAATCGTTGCCTAAGTCACTGATGGAGATTTATCGGGCTGGGAAGCGATCGCTGAGAGGCTAACTGTTCGGGCTTTGACTGCGCTCAACCCTCTGGCTACGATGAATCGAGCCTCGATCACCCGTTGCCGAGTACCATGCCTGCGCGGGCCGGAATTTCTAGCATAGCGGCGCGATCGCCTAACCACTCCACTTTTCCTTCCCCATACAAAACATTGCCGTTTTCCTCAGACATATCTGCTAGGCGCACCTTTACAGCGCGATCGCCCGAATTCACCGCGACTACCATAATCTCTTGCTCTAAAATTCTAGCAAATACGTAACAATTGCCTTCTGCGGCGAGCGTTTTGTACTCACCAGTGCGCAGTGCCGGGTGGGCATGACGCAAGGCAATTAAAGACTTATGGACGGCTAGCAGCGGCTGATTCCAGTCTTCCTCTTGGGGAAACGTTCGGCGACAGTCAGGGTCTAGCCCGCCGGGTAGGCCGACCTCATCGCCATAGTAAATGCTAGGGGCTCCCGGAAAGGTGAGAAGCAACAAAGTTGCAATTGCCATACTAGAGATATCTTCTTTAACAACGCTAAGCGCTCGCGCAACGTCGTGGCTAGAAAGCAAGTTTAGCTGAGTTTGATGAATTTCCCAGTCGTAGAGAGCCAGCAGAGAATCAATTTTTTCGGCATACCCTTTAGCATCTAAAGCAGGATAGGGAAAATAGTCCACGCTCTCTACTAAAGACATATCTACTTTGTCTTTAGCCGCAAAGGCAAGCACAGGCCCCGTAAAAAGATAGTTCATTACCCCATCAAACTGGTCACCCGCTAGCCATATGCGAGAATCTACCCACACTTCTCCAACAATGTAGGCCTCTGGATTAATTGCTTTTATGCGCGAGCGAAATTCTGCCCAAAAGCCCTCTACTTTAATTTCAAAAGGAACGTCTAATCGCCAGCCATCAATGCCCTGTTCAATCCAGTATTCGCCTACCTGCATGATGTACTCTCTGGCCTGCGAATTTTCAAAGTTAAACTCAGGCAGAGCGCGATTGTCTATCCAGCCTTTGTAGTTTGCAGGGTGGCTGCCATCGTAGGCAGAGAGAGGCCAGTCGTGAATGGTGAACCAGTCTATCCAGGGGGAGTTGGGGCCGTTTTCTAAAACGTCGTTGAAGTAAAAGAAGCCCCGACTTGAATGGTTGAACACGCCATCTAAAACAACTTTCATGTTGCGCGCGTGGGCGGCTTCGAGCAAGTCAAAAAAGGCTTCGTTACCGCCCAGCAGCGGATCGACATTGTAGTAGTCGTGCGTGTGGTAGCGGTGATTGCTGGCCGACTGAAAAATCGGCGTGAAGTAAATGGCGGTAATGCCTAAATCTTGAAGGTAGTCGAGCCGTTCGGCAACGCCCCATAAGTCGCCGCCTTTGTAGCCTTGCAGCGTCGGTGGGCTCTGCCAAGATTCTAAAGGAACCTGCATTTCGGGGGGGAGGGCCTCAGCGCTCGTACGCGCAAAGCGATCGGGGAAAATTTGGTAGAAAACGGCGTGCTTTACCCAGTCGGGGGTTTGGATTTGCATAGGATTTTACAAGAGCGGTTGTGTTTACTGTTGCTGCCAAAGATTGGCATGAGCAGTGAGCCATTTGCAAATGTCGGCGTTCATAATGTCGGGAATTTCCCAGGGGAAAAGGTGGGCGGTGTTGGGGTAACAGTGGGCCTCGCAGTTGGGCAGGGCGCGGGCGGTTTCTAGGCTGGACTCGGCGGTTATGTGGCGATCGCACTCCCCACACAGCATCAGCGCTGGAATATTTAGCCCTTTAACCTCAGGAATACGGTTGTAGCCCGCCCAAATAGCGCTAAACAGCGCCGTTTCGGCATGGCGGCTAGTCCGCATATAGGCAGGGGCACCTTGCTTGGCCAGGTACCGATAGGCCAGCGGCGTATGCTGACGGATCAGGTAGCGAAAGAGAGACTTTTGCCCCAGCGCTCTCACCGGCTGCCAGTCAGGAAGTACCATGTTCAACGCACCAGCGACGCCTGTTAACACATTATCTTGCCAGGTAATCGGTGGGTGAGATCCCGCTGGTTTAGCCGCCGTACCGACTAATATCAGCCCCTGCACTATATCAGGCCGTCGTAGCGCTAGCTCCATGGCCAATATGCCACCTAACGACCAGCCCAGCACCAGACATTGCGTAATTTGATGCTGGGCAATTAGCTCCTCCAAATCGTTAAGATGATGCGTCATCTCAAACGGGTAGAATGTGCGGCTCAGACCATAGCCCCGTAGGTCAGGAGCGTAGGTTTTGAACTGCGCAGGCCGGGCGTCCGTAGAAGTCAGGGTTTCTGTAAAAACGCTCATGGCCTCGCCGCTGCCGGGATGACCATGAAGACATAGAATCGGAAACCCGCTGCCCTGAATTTGAGTGTGCAGCCGCATTCAAATTAGCTCGCCGCTTGGCCAGCAGTCGTCCTGTCACCGATGCTGTCGCTGTTGCTGATTTTGCCATCGCCGTCAATATCGACGGCTTCAAAGGTAAGCGCAGCCCCATTCATGCAGTAGCGCTGGCCTGTAGGCTTTGGCCCATCTTTAAAGACATGGCCTAAGTGAGCGTCGCACACCGCGCAAACGGTTTCGGTGCGAATCATAAAGTGGCTGAAGTCTTTTTTGTTCTGAACGTTTTCAGGTTCGCTAGGTGCATAAAAGCTAGGCCAGCCTGTGCCCGAGTCGAACTTAGTGCTAGAGTCAAACAGCTCAGAATTACAGCATACGCAGCGGTAAACGCCTTCCGTTTTGTTGTTGTTTAGCGGACTGGTAAAGGCTCTTTCGGTACCGGCCTTACGGGCAACCTGATAGGCTTCAGGTGAAAGCTGAGCTTTCCATTCTTCGTCAGTTTTGGTAACCTTATCTAACATGGTGATCAAGACCTCTATTATGTAATATGTAAGTTTTCTCTAGTCGGATTTCTCAGATCCTAGCGTACTCACGCCCTCAAAGGCATCTTACTAAGGTTCTACTTAACTTTCACTGGCCAGTACTAGTGGCCAGTGCTAGTGGCCAGCACTGATGCTGCATTAGTCTGCTGCGAGATTGTGATCTTCGCTCACTAGCAGCGCTACCGGAAACTGACTGAACAAATCTCCCACCAGCGGCTGGTCAGTGAGAGTAATCGATTCATCGGTAATCCAGTTTTTCCAGCTCGCCTGACTGCCGCCCGGAAGTTCAATCGCTGTCTCTCCCCATACCGCTTTCCCTAGCGGCAGCGTATCTGCCTGAACTAGGCCCGTCAAAAATCGAGGAACAACCGTGACTACCGTATGTTCGCCCTTATGGCGGACGAAGGCGATAACCCGATCGGCCTGTTCCCCGGTGACGGTCACCGGAAGGTAGGTACCGCTTCTAAACACGTTGCGAAAATAGTTTCTGGCGGCAAGCCCTCGCACCGTTAAAAATAGCTTGATCCGGCCATCGGCTCTATTTTTTAGCAGGTCTTTAAGCAGGGCTGATGGCTGCTTTGAAAAGCGAGTTTGAATCTCTTGCAAGGCACGAAGCCGCTTTTTGTAATCAACCGGGCGGCGGTTGTCAGGGTCTACTAAGCTCAAGTCCCACATTTCGGTGCCCTGATAAAAGTCGGGTACGCCAGGTACGGTTAGCTTAATCAGCAGCTGAGAGAGCGCGTTGTACGTGCCGTAGTCAGCAATTCGCTTTTGAAAGTGCTGAAGCTTTTCTAAGAAGAGATTCTCTTTTCCAGGCGTAAGCAGCGCTTCAACAAACTGTACGTAGCCATTCTCATATTCTTCGTCGGGGCGCAGCCAAGCCGTATGTACTTTAGCTTCGCGCACGGCTTTGACAACGTAGTCTTTTATCCGCTCTTTAAACTCTGGCAGCTCGTTGGGATCAAGGGGGTAAGCACCGACCAGGGTTTGATACAAAAAGTACTCATCGTTAGGCTCAGGAATCGCCTGCTCGTTAACAATTTGTTTTTTGCTGGCGTTTAGCTCACTCCAGCTTTTTACTTCGCTCTCCCATTCGTCTGGCAGCTCGGAAATAACGCTCAGTCGCGATCGCACATCTTCGCTACGTTTCGTATCGTGAGTAGAGGTGGCGTTGAGCGTGTGCGGCCAATTTTCCTGCTGGTAGCGATTGTAGTCGTGAAACTCTTTGAGCGATACGCCAAAGTGGTTAGGAGCCCCGCCAACGTCATTGAGCCCAATAAATCTGTTGTATACATAAAAGAGAGTATCTTCTACGCCTTTTGCCATCAGCGGGCCGGTGAACTGCTGCAATCTCATGACAAAATGCAGCCACTGCGATCGCTCCTCTGGTGGCAGCGACGCCTCATACTCCAGCAGCAAAAACTTTTCAATTAGCTCCAGCTCATTTAGCAGCTGAGGAATGCGCTTTCTGGCCTCGGCGATCGCTATCTGAATATACTTAAGATCGCTAGGCGAGCTGCCCCGCTGGTTAATATATGTGCAGTACACCGGAAACGTCACCAAGACTTCTTGAATGGCCGTTTTCAAACCGTTGGCCGTCAGGTCTCGGCCATAGCGATACTGGCTCGCGACTGTCTTCAAAAAGCGAGCAAGGTTGTCAATATCACCCACTAAGTTAGTATCGGCAATCAGCTGCTTCTTTTCTAAAAAGAGCTTATCGTAGCCATCGCGCAGCCCGCTAAAGTTTTTATAGAAACGGGTAAAGTGCTTTTGGTTTTGCTGCTGATAAAAAACGCCGTTAACGTAGTTTAAAAACTCATAGCCAGACGTACCCTGAATGGGCCAGTGCTTTGGCAGGCGCTCATCGAGTTCTAAAATTTTCTCGACGACCGTGTATGCGCCATTCGTTTTTTCATGGAGCCGCTGCAAATAAATCAGCGGATCGTAGAGTCCATCAATGTGATCAACGCGCAGACCGTTTATTTGTTTAGCAGTAACCAGCTCTTCTATGAGCGCATGGGTTTGATCGAATACCTTACGATTGTCTACTTTAATGCAAATTAGCTCATTAACCGTAAAAAATCGGCGGTAGTTCAGCTCTTCAGCTCCAACCTTCCAAAAAGAGAGTCGGTAAAATTGCTCTAGCAGCAGCCGGTCGAGCAAGTCAAAGCTCATGGGCTTACCGGGCTGACCGTTGAACGCCTCAATGTTTTGATCAACAAAAACTTTGATTTCGCTGTTAGATTCGTATAGCTCCCACAATAGCTGCTTGACAAACGTTGTCTGAATTCTTCTATCCTTTCCCGTCAGCGTAGGAAACGTACTTTTTAGCGTGCTCATGATGCCTGCTAGCTTGATGTAGTCAGGATGTTGCCTGCCCATCTGCCGCCGCAGCCAGGATATTTCATGGACTAAAAAATCAGCATAAGACTCCACCCTTACCGGGAACTGAAGCGTGTAATAGTTTATCTTTAGGCCGTCTGCACCGTAGCTGAGCTGAATTTCTCCTCGTTCTAAGCAGCGATCATAGAAGTCTCCCAACATGGGTGCAAGAACTTTTCCCTGAATGTCGTTATAGGAGTGCTCCCACTCAATATCAAAGTAGTCAATGTACTGCGATTCAGGCCCATGCTCCAGCACATCCATCAGATAGTGATTTTCGCCATCGTAGGCCATATGGTTGGGTACGATGTCCTGCAACCAGGCCATTCCTCTCTCTTGCAGATCTTCAATTAGCGTATCGAAGTCTGTTCTGCCCCCTAGCTCAGGGTTAATTTGGTTTTGATCAACCACGTCGTAGCCATGCTGGGAGCCGCTACGAGCCTTGAAAATGGGCGATGCGTAGATATCGGAGATGCCTAGCTGATCGAGGTAGTCGGCGATTTCTTTGGCCTTGTTGAAGCCGAAGTCGGCGTGAAATTGGAGGCGGTAGGTGGCGACGGGAATGCGCATGGCAAAAAAGGGGAGAGAAGGGAGAAAGAGAGAGAGGGAGCGTAGGGTGAGCAGATCGAGAGTCAAATTTTACCCATCAGCCTGATACAGGGCAATGCTGAGGGAGGCGATCGCCACCGTATCTGTTCCGCTGCCCGTCAGCTTTTCAGGTATAGACGTCGAACCGTCAGCGCTCCCATTAGTAGACCACTCCTCGTCAGCCGAATAAATTTTTAGCTGCCAGGTTTTATTGCCTAAGGGTAGCTCAACTTCCCGAGTGCGCTCGCCAAAGTTCATCACGCACAGCAGATCGCCGACCTTCCCAGTCTGATCCCCAGTGGGATGCATAGTGCGATGATAATAAAGGATGTCGTTGGTGTGATGCGTAAGGATATCGGGCTGCTGAGAAGCCTTCATAATCTGGCACTCCCGGCGCACCTGAATCAGGCGCTTGTAAAACCGATTGAGCAAAGCCTGTTGAGCTGGACTATTACCGTCAGCAACCGGATTGTCTTCTGCATCGGGTTCTACCGCCAATGAATCACCATAAAACTCTGGCCAGTTCAGCGTAGATTTTTTAAAGGTTTCTGCGCTCGCTGGATCGGGCGGGGTTCCCTCGCTATGAAAGGCTCGAAATTCTTCTTTTCTGCCAGCGCGAACCGCCTCGATTAACTCCTTTTCGCCGTGGTCAACAAAGTATAGAAAAGGTGCGTTTTCGCCGTATTCTTCACCCATAAACAAAAGCGGAATGTAGGGCGAAAGTAGCGTAAGGCCAGCCGCAAGCTTTTGGCCTGCAAAAGAAATCAGGGTAGAAAAGCGATCGCCCATCATCCGATTGCCAATCTGATCGTGGTTTTGGCTACAAACGACAAACCTATCTGAGGGCAAATCCAGCGCCGAGCCGCCGTGCTCACGCCGCCGAAAAGGAGAATACTGTCCGGCATAGGCAAACCGATCTTTAATCGCAGCCGCCAGGGTTTCTAGGCTGATAAAGTCGCTGTAGTAGCCAATGACTTCACCCGTTAGCCGGGTATGAAGCGCATGGTGAAAGTCATCGCTCCATTGGGCATTTAGCTGATAGCCGCCCTGCTCAATAGAGCGCACCAGTCGGGCATCGTTGAGGTCGCTTTCGGCAATTAGGTAGGCGGGATAAGGCCGATCTTTGGCAAAGTGGGTAGTGGCTTCTGCGAGCGCCTGCAAAATGTGGCGGGCACCGAAGTCATAGATGGCGTGAACCGCGTCTAGCCGTAGCGCATCAATGTGATAGTCGCGTAGCCAGCTCAGCACGTTTTGAATAAAGTAGTAGCGCACGCCGTCAGAGTAGGCGTCGTCAAAGTTAATGGCATTGCCCCAAGGGGTTCGATAATGGTCGGTGGTGTAGGGGCCGTACTTGCCGGTGTAGTTACCTTCCGGGCCAAAGTGGTTGTACACCACGTCAAGCACAACGGATAGGCCGTGCTGATGGCAGGCGTTTACAAGCTGCTTGAGGCCAGTAGGCCCGCCGTACGAGTTTTGCACGGCGAAGGGGAAAACGCCGTCGTAGCCCCAGTTGCGATCGCCCGGAAACTGAGCGACCGGCATGATTTCGATCGCGGTGATGCCCAGGCTCACCAAGTCAGGAAGGCGGGCGATCGCGGCGGCAAAAGTGCCCTCAGGCGTAAACGTGCCAATGTGCAGCTCATAAATAATGTACTCAGCTAGCTCAATACCTTGCCAGCCCTCATCCTGCCAGGCAAAAGCACTGTGATCAACAAATTCAGAAGGGCCGTGAACCCCCTCTGGCTGAAAGCTCGACGCCGGATCAGGCCATGATTCGGTTTCTCCCTCTGGGCCTTCTAGCTGGTAAAGGTATTGAGTGCCTGCTGGTAAATTGGGGGCGATCGCATGCCAGTAGCCCCGAGCATCTTGAGTCATCGGCAGCAGCTTACGTTGCTTTGAAGCGTCCTGAGAAGATTGTCCATCAGCCGCATCAGCTGCTGAGCCACCGTCTAAGGAGGGCACCTTCACAATCTCAACGGAAACTTTGTCTAACAACGGAGCCCATACCGTAAATCCACAGCCGACGGCACCGCCTTCTTCTATACGACTCTCTTCTGTACGGCCCTCTATAACATGCGACCCAATTTTCATCCGCTTTCCCCTTTTGTGTCCGCCTAGCAAAAGCCAGGGCCGTATTTTCGTAGCTCAAGGAAGGATATCAGCGAATTTAGCGATAAGAGACTACCTACAGATAGAAAAACCCTGTGAGTCATGTATGAGGTCTACGTATATAAAGGCATCTGTAAAAGATACCACCGGACATGCAGCCCTGAGTTATCGGCCTCACGGTTAAAATATCAGAGCATCCAGTGAATATGCACCTGGCCCAAAGACAATAATTACTGTCAGCATCAAGCTAAAAACCAGCGCTTTCTCCAGGCTAGGCGGCTCTCCCTTGCGACCATCTGGCCCTTCGTAATACTCTCCCAACTCATAGGGATCAGGAGCGATCAGCGGATCTCCTTTAATCAGCTCCAACAATAAAGCATAAAGCATTGAGACTAAAATGGAGGCGCTGGCCAAAGGTGTGAGCAGGCCTAGCATAAGGCCTGCGCCGCCAACTTCCATAAACCCAGCCGATAAAAAGCAAAGCGGCAGCGGCGCACCCAGCGCTTTTGACCAGGTTTTGAGGTTTTTTAGCTTTGGCAACCCGTGTAGGATGAACAAAAGTCCTATCACTGCGCGGAAAGTCAGCAGCATATATCCCTGCGCTCCTTCTACGAATTCAGGGTATAGCGCAGACAGCAAAGTTCTCACCGTTTCCAACAGATTTCTCCTCTTTTTGTTGTTGTTTTTATTAATTTTGAACCAGCAGTACGTTGTGACCGTCCGGCCCGCGCCACAGTATCGCCCGTTTAAAGGGCAGCACGTCTGGCAAGTCAATAACTTTAGGCGAAACGAACTGCACGTTGGTTTCTTTAGGGGCTTCTTCCAGCGCTTCTACAGCCGCGTCGATATCTTGTATAACCATCTCATAGTGCATATGAATCAGGTCGCTGGTTTGCTGATCAAGCGGGAAAGGTCTGGCACCGGGTGGGGTCAAATAGTCTAAAAACTCTACGCCCAGCCTGCCGGTGTCTGGTGATAGAGAAGTGACAATAACTTTGGCACTAAAAAGGTTGTCCATGGTCTCTTGCTTGATGCCAATGTTGGTGGTGCTGCCCTTATGGCTCAGGCCCAGTACATCGCGATAGAGTGCCAAACTGCGCTCGGTGCTGGAAATAGAGATTGCCGAATGATCGATGCCTAAGAAAAGGGCGTCTTTAGACTGGCAGTAATCGGGGCCAAGACCCGATGGAAACTGCAACAGTTCTAAAGCGTGACCGTCGGCGTCTCTAAACTTAAAGGCGCGGATGTCGTTGGGTAGGGTTTGGGGCTCGGGCGAAATGGGGCTAAATGAGAACTTTTGCAGCTGGGCGTAGGCTTTGTCCATGTCGCTGGCGATGATGGCGAAGTGCTGAAACCACAGGTCATTGCTTTTGCTGTCGGTGGGGACGGCCTTGGCCTGAGTGCTCAGAAACTGCATGAGTCGGATGGTTTCTTGGCCAAGCTGAAGCGATACAATGCGAACCTGCGCATCTGGCACGCCGTAAAGGTAGCTGGCTTCATCGCCGCTGAGAACGGCGTCGGATGTCACCTCAAAGTTGAAGGCACCGGTAAAGAAATCGGTAGCGCGGCTGGCATCAGAGAC
>JBGTGK010000137.1:0-24443 GCA_041746795.1 Phormidesmis sp. | reverse complement strand
CAGACGTACATTTTGCCTCAACGAGGAACGAAGTTACTGGGTTGCAGCCGTTCAGACCTGCTAGTCGAGTTTGACCATGATCAGAAGCGAACGGTAGATCAAGGGTTTTGAGTGTCCGTAGTCTGGAATTTGGAATTGCTGAATTGGGTTATTAATCTCGTGTGCGATGCCTGCAACCAGTTGCCCTAAGCTGGCCATTTTCTCACCTTGAACAAGCTGAGCTTGAGACTTTTTCAACTGCCGTAGGGTCTCATTGAGTTCGGTTGTTTGCTTCTGGATTGTGCGTACATATTCCGCCTGTTTCAGCGCGATGCCGAGCTGCTCGGCGACTTGAACCAAGAGCTGCACTTCATTTTCTTGCCACTGCCGAGGGCCAGAATTTTGATAGGCGGCTAAAAGGCCCCAGAGCTGGCCATTTAAATAGATAGCAATGATGATATAGGAGCGGGCTTGATAGCTCTTTAAAACGTCTATATAACAGTCGCTAAAGCCAGCATTATAAATGTCTTCACAGACTCGAAATATTTCTCCTTTGACAAAAGAGCCACCGTACGTTGACTGAAAATGCGTATCGGTTGTTTTATGTGTGTCGAGCAATCTGACGCTACAGTCACTGACGTTTTTTGCAATCAGGTCATTATTTTTTTGTGCTTCGACTAGCGGTATCCATTCTGAACCTACTGCCTCAGATGTAAAGTGACCGCTCCAATCTGGATCGAACCGGTAAATAGCGACTCTATCGGTTTTTAAGAGATGACGCATCTCTGTAGTAGCGGTCTCACAAATCACTGAAAAATCAAGCGATCTCCGAAGTTGATTCGTAATCTTGATGAGTGTATTCTGGATTGAAAATGCCTTTTTTTCGGTATTTTCCTGCGCTTTCACAATTGAGGCAGATTGAAGCGAATGTTGTCTTTCACTTAGATCTGAGGTGCTGTTAGGTGTTATCAAGGGAAAGCTTCACTTATAAATAAAAGGCATCTAAGAATGATGCCCACCAAGTGACTAAAGATCGTCCAATTCTACAGCTATTGCATTCGAGGGATCAGTCAGGACAGTTTTCTGAAGGGATCATTAACGGCATCCCAGAGATTGCTAGTAATGCAAATTTCAAACTGTTGCTGTTCTAATCGCTCATTCATGTTCCTGTCTACGAATATAGCGAAAGGACAGGCGAACTTGCCCATCCTTTTCGAGTTGCACAGATGACTTCTACAACTACGAGCCTTGGCGCAACTTCTCAAGTACGCTCTGATCTTCCATCGTGGTCGCATCGCCGACGACTTCTTCGCCGCTGGCCAGATTGCGCAAGAAGCGGCGGATGATTTTGCCGGAGCGGGTTTTGGGCAGGGCATCGGTAAATTGGATTTCGCCGGGGCGGGCGATCGCGCCAATCTCCTTCACCACATGCTGCTTCAGCTCCGTCTTCAGCTCATCACTCGCCGTATACGAGCCTTCTAACGTCACAAACGCATACACATCCTCACCTTTTAGCTCATCTTTACGCCCCACTACAGCCGCCTCTGCTACTGACGGATGCGACACCAAAGCAGACTCAATTTCCATCGTGCCCAGCCGATGCCCCGACACATTTAGCACATCATCCGTGCGACCCATCACCCAAAAGTAGCCGTCTTCGTCCTTGCGAGCCCCGTCGCCAGCAAAGTACAAATACTTGCCGTCCTTGGGTGGAATGTGCTCCCAGTACGTGCGGCGGAACCTGGCATCGTCGCCATATACCGTGCGCATCATGCTGGGCCAGGGGTGCTTAATCACCAGATAGCCGCCTTCGTTAGCACCCACGGGGTTACCTTCAGTGTCTACAACATCGGCTAAGATTCCGGGGAATGGCTTGGTCGCAGACCCCGGTTTAGTCGGCGTTGCGCCCGGCAGCGGCGTAAGCATAAAGCCGCCGGTTTCAGTTTGCCACCAGGTATCGACAATCGGGCAGTTATCGCCGCCAATGACCTTGCGATACCACATCCAGGCTTTAGGGTTAATGGGCTCGCCGACAGTGCCTAAAATGCGCAGTGAGGAGAGATCGCGAGCGTTGGGTAGCTCATCGCCCATTTTCATGAAGGCGCGAATGGCGGTAGGTGCGGTGTAAAAGATAGTGACCTTGTACTTTTCTACAACGTCCCAGAAGCAGCCAGGATTAGACGGGCGTGGGGCACCTTCGTACATCAAGCTAGTCGCACCGTTAGAAAGCGGGCCGTAAACGATGTAGCTATGGCCGGTAATCCAACCGACATCTGCCGTACACCAGTAAATGTCGTCTTCCTTGATGTCAAAAGTCCACTTGAAGGTTACATGGGTGTAAAGGCTGTAGCCGCCAGTGGTGTGGACAACGCCTTTGGGTTTTCCCGTGGTGCCGCTAGTGTAGAGAATGAACAGCAGCTCTTCGCTGTCCATGGGTTCGGCGGGGCAGTCGGCTGAAGCCTCAGGCTGCACGTTATGCCACCACACGTCGCGGCCTTCTGTCCATTCCACCGCTTGCTGAGTGCGCTGAACCACGAGGACGTTGGTGACCGATGGAACGGCGTTATCTTTGAGCGCTTCGTCTACGGCGGGTTTTAGGCCCATCGGTTTGTCTTTACGGAAGCCGCCGTCTGCGGTGATCACAACTTTGGCTTCGGCGTCGTTGAGGCGATCGCGCAAAGCCTCCGCACTAAACCCGCCAAACACAACCGTATGCGCCGCGCCAATTCGCGCGCAGGCCAGCATAGCCACCGCCGCTTCCGGAATCATGGGCATATAGAGGCCAATGCGATCGCCCTTTTTCACCCCCATGCCCTTCAGCACATTTGCCATCTGGCAAACTTCCTTGTGCAGCTCAGCGTAGGTAAGCGTGCGTGAATCGCCCGGCTCACCCTCCCAAATCAGCGCCGCCTTATCGCGCCGATCGGTGGTCAAATGCCGGTCTAAGCAGTTATGTGAAATATTGATTTTGCCACCGTCAAACCACTTCGCAAACGGCGGCTGCCAGTCGAGCACGGTGTCCCACTTTTTAAACCAGTCCAGCTCTTCTTCAGCGAGCCGAGCCCAAAAAGCAGCTGGGTCAGCCGCTGCTTCGTCATATAGCTTTTGGTAAGCCGCCATACTGGGTATGCGCGCCGATGCAGACAGCGCTGCCGGGGGCTCAAACACCCGCTGCTCTTGCAGTATTGATTCAATGGTGGAGTCTGACATAAGAACTAAGCCTTTTGCGCTACAGAAAACCTTTCAAAACCATACTGCGAATGCTCGCGGCTTGCCCACCAAACCTGCGTTCCTTAACATTTTTGAGGAATCTGCTCTAGCAATACAACCTTAGTTAATTTATATCTAGCCTTGTCGCCAGTCGCATTGAGATAGCGGCTTTGCGAAGCCAGTGCCGATCGCTTTGATAAAATCAAAACGCTTTCGCCTTATTATGTCTATAGGTGAATATTCGCAGTTCAGACTATGGCGCTTTCTTATGCAATTTTAGCGGCCTTGATCAATCAGCCTAGCAGTGGCTATGACTTGGTAAAACGCTTTAATAAGTCGGTTGAGTGCTTCTGGAGCGCTAGCCATCAGCAAATTTATAAGGCGCTGGCCAAGCTCGAAGCAGACGAACATCTTTCGTCTGAAAGAATTGAGCAGGAAAATCGGCCTGCTAAAAAGTTCTATACCGTTACCGACGCTGGCAGACAGCATTTGCAGCAGTGGATTGGCAAGCCAGACGATATCTCCCCCTTAAAGTCTGGCTTACTCATTAAGCTGTCGGTGGGTTACATCGTTCCTACCGACACGCTGGTGCAAATGCTGCAAGCCTACTACGACCAGCATAAGGACAAGCTCAAAATCTATCAGCTGATTTCTAAGCAATATGCTCAGATGCCCGAACTCACGCGCGAAAATCAGTTTCAGTATCTGGTGCTGCGAGCGGGCATACGTCAGCAGCTAGCCTGGATTGCTTGGTGTGAGGAGGCTATGGGCTTTTTGGGTCAGCCGGTTGCCGTCAGGGAATCTTCCTCAGTGGGCTGACTCAGTGAGCTGACACTTTTCGCATAGGCCAAAGAATTCTAGGGTGTGATAGAAAATTTGGAAGTGGTGCGACTCGGTGAGATGGGTTTCTAACCCATGTACGGGGCACTCCTCCATCACTGCCGAATTGCCGCAGCGCACGCAGGTGAGGTGATGGGTGTCTTCTTTGGCAAGGCTGTACAGTGACTCTCCACTGGAGAGCGTACGTACCTGCACAGCGCCTTCTAGCTTTAGCGATTCTAATGCTCTGTATACGGTCGCAAGCCCCATGCTGACCTGACGCTGCTTGAGCTGCATGTACATATCTTGGGCTGAAATGGCGTCCTTGATCTGCTTTAACAGTTCTAGAACCTGGGTTTGGCTGCGAGTACGACGGCTTTTCATTAGCCTTATGGTTGCTTTTATCAATGAAATACAACTGGGCGTTGGCGATGCCAACTTACTCCAGCTTAAGGGAGCCCAGCGCAAACTAGGGATATTTGCAGCAAACAATTGCGGTAGGATCACACCAAACCTGCTTTTGTTCTTTTTTATTTGTGATGCCTGTGGCGCAATCTTCCTCAACTCATCTGTACCACGCCAAAGTGTATGTCACCTTACGGCCCTCCGTACTCGATCCGGCGGGGACTGCCGTGCGTTCTGGTCTTAGCCACATGGGCTACGATAACGTTTCTAAGGTGCGCATTGGCAAATACATTGAGCTGGACTTAACGGCCCAGAGCGAGTCATCGGCTCAGCAGCAGCTAACCAAAATTTGCGATCAGCTACTGGCTAATCCGGTGATTGAAAACTATTGCATTGAAGTATTTGAAGCGGCTCCAGCAGCTTAGCTGGCAGCTCAGATAGATGACGACTAGATGACGACGACGTTTTAGTGGGGCAAAGGCGATGAATTTTGGCGTGGTTGTTTTTCCGGGGGCTAACTGCGATCGCGACATAGCCTACATCCTGCGAGACATCTTGCAGCAGCCCACCCGCATGATTTGGCATGAAGAGAGCGACCTATCAGACATTGATGCGGTGGTGGTGCCAGGCGGCTTTAGCTACGGCGACTATTTGCGGTGCGGCGCGATCGCCCAATTCTCCCCCGCCATGCAAGCCACCGCCAAACACGCTAGCCAGGGCAAGCTGGTCATGGGCATTTGCAACGGTTTTCAGGTGCTCACAGAAATGGGCCTGCTGCCGGGGGCGCTGGTGCGCAATCGAGACCTGCACTTTGTGTGCGATCGCCTCCCGATCACGGTAGAACGTAACGATTTGCCTTGGACTCAAGGCTACCAGGAAAAACAAATCATCACGCTTCCCATCGCTCACGGAGAAGGCTGCTACTACGCCGAGCCCGATACTATCAAAGCCTTGGAAGACAACAATCAGGTGCTTTTCCGCTACAGCAACGCTAGTGGCCAGCACCCTGAAGCCGCTAACCCAAATGGCTCTATCAACAACATTGCTGGGATTTGCAACCGAGCGGGCAACGTGCTGGGGATGATGCCTCACCCCGAACGAGCTGCCGATGCTGCCTTGGGCAACACCGACGGGCTAGCTTTGTTTGAAGGGCTGCTGAAATCAACCCTGGTTGCGGCGTAACCGCTACTCAACCCGCAGTCGGCGGGTAACGATCACCATGCCATCGTCACGCACGAGTAAAGCAGATACCCATCGGCTATCAGGCGTGGTTGGCGCTTCGCCCACTTTGAACAGACCCCCTGCTGACAACAGCTCCAGCTTGACTGGCCGAGCTGTAAAGAAGTCTTTTGCGGTTACGCCCTCTTCTACCGCCGCTCCGAGTAAGTAGCGACTGCCTAAGGGCTCTGCGACAATAGCGTCAAAGTCGTAGCTTTCCCCGACCCCGACCTGCTCCGGCAAAATCACGGAAACCGTGGGCGGCATTGTGCCAGAGGTTACCTGGTTGCGCTCAGATAGCGTCTTTTGTGAAACGATTTTACCATTTACAAAGGTTTGCTCTGAGCGAATGACTGACTCTAGCTGAGAAGGGCGTCCATCGGTTAGCTGAGTGCCGTCAATGTAAGTGAGGGTCTCGGCTGTATAGCCATTGTCTGCGGGTTCCCACGACTGTAACTCTACTCGGTAGGTTAATTTGTTGTAACGCTGCCAAAGTGTCTGTAGCGCAGTCGGCAGGGTTTCGTAGGTAAACCCGTCGTCGTTGGTAAATTCTGGGCTGTAACCCTGCATGACGGCTGAGGCATCACGCGCCGTTGCGGCTGTTTCAATTTGCTTAAGGGCGCTCACCAGCTCCGCAGGCGCTGTGGCAGGAGCGGCAGCGATCGCCTGACGTCCTTTAATACCGCCACCGTAGGCCCATGTCAGTGCCAGCCCGCAGATGAATAGCGCTATGGGCCGTTGTTGGCGATGGGTCATGGGTTTGTACTTCCTTAGAGCGATTACTTGGGCGATTACTTGGGCGATTGCTTGAGCGATTACTTGAAACGGCTGTTTTGAGGCGTGAACTCAGAAAACGTGGGCAAATATTACCTTAAACCAAGGTAACCTGAAACTGTAATATGACGGTTATTTCACAGGGACTGCGGATATCGTGAGCATCAAACTGCTGATTGCTGCTAGTGGTACGGGCGGGCATTTATTTCCAGCGATCGCCATGGCTCAGCAGCTATCCGAAGGCACGGGGGAAGGCACCGGGGAAGGCAACACTGGCAGCTCTGCCGACTGCTCTGCCGACTGCTCTGCCGACTATGCTATCGAGTGGCTAGGCGTTCCCGATCGTTTAGAAACTCAGCTAGTGCCCGAGCACTATCGGCTGCATACGGTGCAAATGGGCGGCGTTCAGAGGGGTTTTGGCCTGAATAGCTTGCAGCTTTCAGGCCGTTTTGTCAAAGCGACCTTACAGGTTCGTAAGCTATTAAAGCAAGGCAATTTTCAAGGGGTGTTTACGACGGGTGGATACATTGCCGCACCGGCTATCATTGCCGCTCGCTCTTTGGGCCTGCCTGCCATTTTGCACGAGTCCAACGCGCTGCCGGGTAAAGTGACGCGCTGGCTGAGCCCCTGGTGTACGACGGTGGCGCTTGGTTTTGCAGAGGCTGCGAAGTATTTGCCCAAGGCGCATACGGTGGTGGTGGGCACGCCCGTGCGATCGCAGTTTTTAACCGCCACACAAACGGGCCTTACCGATATTGACATCCCTGCCGATGTCCCGCTCATTGTCGTCGTCGGTGGCTCTCAAGGAGCAGTTGCCCTCAATCAGCGCGTGCGAGAGGCCGCCTCAGCCTGGCTAGAAGCCGGTGCCTGGATTGTTCACATCACCGGCACCCACGATTCTGAGGCTGATAGCTTCAGTCATCCTCACTACATCCACCGTCCCTTTTATGACAACATGGCCGCTCTTTTTCAACGGGCCAATCTAGCCGTGAGTCGCGCCGGGGCCGGTACCCTCATTGAGCTAGCCATTACGGGCACGCCCTCTATCTTAATTCCTTACCCTTTCGCCGCCGAAGACCATCAAGCCTACAATGCAAGAGTCTTTCAGCAGGCGGGTGCGGCTCAGCTTCATCTCCAGTCGGCCCTCTCAGCTCACCAGCTTCAGTTACTGGTTTTAGATTTGCTCAATCACCCAGCCCAGCTAGAGGCTATGTCTGCTAGTGCGTTGCGACTGTCTACCCTAGAGAGTGCCGCCAAAATGACGGCGCTAATTGGTCATTGCTTTGAGCGATGACCTTGAGCTGTATTTGCCTTTGTTTGTCTTCAAAACTTTGTCTTTGTCTGTCCTTCTTTGCCTTTAAGACTTTCCCTTCAAGCTGCTCAACGATGCTTAAAGCTGTCTGGCTGAGTGAGTGATTGTTTGATCTGCCAAGAGTTGGGCTTGTTTGATCGCTGCTATCTTTACGTGGCAAGCGTTAACCACCAGCCCTGCCAGCAGCCAAAAGTAAAAGCTGAAGGCTCTAAGTCGAATAATGCGCTCAGAAAAGGTATATAAAACCGTGACTAAAATCACCGTGGCAAACATTGCACCCAGCGTCCTATATTCCGGCTCTGCCGAAACGCGAGCGAGCCACTTGCCCGCATCATACAAACGCTTGAGTATCATGCCGTAAATGAACGTTCCCACAACGCCAAAATAGGCTAAAAAGGCAAACCAAAAGCCGTCGTCAAACACGCCAGCGTCCCGATATAGCTTGTCCATGTCTTCGCCAGTGCGGAGCGTTGTTGTTTCGATAATGCCCAGAACATTCCAAAAGTCAGGCCCTAGGCCAAACCAGCTGCGGGTATTCACTAAAGTGCTGAGAATGACATTCATAAACCATCCTCTAGCCTCTTGGTTAGATTTCTGCCAATAGTCAGCAGAAAACACCTGAAGGAAATAGGTGCTCAAGCTCACTGAGGTTTCTCGCTCGTCAATGCCTGTAGAAACGGCTGTGGGGCTTCCGCTTGTTGCTCCCAATGAAATGACAGCCAGGATTCCAACAACGCCAATCAGCCCATAGAGCCAGCTGATACTAGCTAGCTTTCTTCTCTTTCCATAAATGTAGATAGTGACGGGCGGTATCAGCAGTGCTATAAAAAGCGCAGCTCGCTTTTTGGTCGCGAAGTTTGCAAATAGTAGGATTCCTATATCCCGCAGCTCTGTCCATCGGGTGGGCAGTATTGAGCTGCCACTGGCGTAGCTGGCGGCAAAAAAGAGTGACAGCCCAATTAGCATGAAGGCCGATAAAACGGCAGGATCTGAAAACGTTCCAGCGGTGGCACCTACCTTCAACCCACCGGCTGTAGATGCATTGGATTCGCCAGTATAGCCCCCAATCTGAAATCCTCTGGGCGCGAACAAAGCCATGTTGACGCGAGCGGGCAGAAAGTATTGGATAGATCCGATAAATGCCTGAACTATCATGACTAGCCTAAGACCGCTAAGCAGCCTTTTTAACTCGTTCTTTGAGATGTCAATATTAACGGCTACGTAAAAAACAGAGAGATATCGCCAGATAGTTCTCATGTTTAAGAGGCTACCCTTCGGCCCGGAGCCGTTGAGCGCCATTGAGATCGCCGTTGCCACAAAAAAGGCGATTACCCAGATGTCGATGGGCGTTTTTCTGAGCTTATAGCCTTGCAGAAGCTTGCCTCCACAGACCTTGAACATCAGCCCGTATAAAATCAGCTCTGGTATAAACCTCAAGGGGGCTGCAACTGGATTGGGCAGCCACCTAAGAAAAAATTCTTCGAAGGGCGTATAGATAGAAAGCCAGAAAATAATTCTGAACGGGAGGTCATTCGTAGCCTCGGCGTCTCTTGTTCCCAGAAGTTGTGTAATGTACGTGTTCATCTGAAACTTCGGTTGAGCAGCTTATCTAAGTAATCAGCTTATCGTGTGCTATATCCAGATGTGGCTATATTGAAGTGACACAAGCCGTCTTGAGAAAATTTACCCTACCTTTGTGAGGCTGTCGTGAAAAGTTTGATTAAGGTTTTACTAGGGCTTTTCCAGGATTTTTGCAAGGCTTTTGACAGTGGTTTTTACAAGCTTCACGAAAACTTGTCAGGCCGAATTCTATCTGCAACATAGTTCAATGCTTAACCCCTTATTATTGACATGTGGAATAAGTAGATATGCTGAGCGCTCATGTATTCATCAAAGCTGTTTTCATCAGGGGTGTATTCATCGAGGTACTGGTTGAGAACAGCGATTTTTTCCGCTTTAGCTGCGGCCCCAGCTTTTTGGGTTTTACCCCGTGCTGTTCTTGCTCAGGATCTGCCAACGCTGCCACCGTCCGTTACACCTGTTGCGCCTGCGACGGTGCAGCGCGATCGCATCTTACCCACCATTGACCGGCAGCAGCTGCCGCTCTCCCCAGGCGACCGGCTCAAGCTACAAATACCGGGCGTGGGCGGTGAGGAGTTCAGCGGTGAATATAACGTCAACTTCAGCGGCAACTTAGAAATTCCGCTTTTAGCGCCTTTTCCAGTGCTGGGGCTAACGCCCCCCCAGGTGCAGTCTCGCCTGCGCCAGGAGCTGCTGCGCAAAGGATTCTTTCGCCCAGAGCTGCTGAATGTGATTGTGCAGGTGCTCAACTACTCCCCTATTCAGGTCGCGATTACGGGAGAAGTTTTTGGGCCGGGTCGGGTTTTGCTTTCGAGTGAAAAGGCAGACGGCACCAGAAATGCCCCCATCAGTGCGGTTGATACGGCGGGCAACGAGCTGCCCGGTGACTATCCCTTAGAGCGCTATTTGACCGCTGCTTTAAAGTCGACTGGTGGGGTGAAGCCGACTGCTGATATTGAGAATGTGCAAATCCTTCGGGGGACAGAATCAACGGTTGTGGATCTTTCCGGGATTTTCACAGGCGCTACCGTTGCAGATTTTCCGCTGATATCGGGCGATCAGGTGATTGTTCCTAGTACAGGTTCGTTTCAGCGATCGCTGGTACGCCCCTCCCAAATTACGCCTGACAGCGTGAATCTGTACGTGTCTAACGTGACTGAGGGCAGCAACAATAATCTCGATAAGGTCGGCGGTATTAACTCTGCCGACTTTAAGTACGGCACCAGCTTAGCTCAGGCGCTGGTCTCTGCTCAGTGCGTGGGGGGAACGCCTTCGACCAATGCCAATCGCCGGGCTTTGCTGATTCAAACGAACGCGCAAACCAATGCGGTGACGACAGCCGAGTACAGTGTGAACGATCTGGTCAATGCCCGAACCTATGATCAGGTTAACGATGTCTCTACCGAGACCGGTAATTTCGCGCCCAATCCTTTTTTGATGCCCGATGATGCGATCGCCTGCTTCGACTCTCGAAACACCAACATTCGCGGTATTTTAGGAACCATTACCAACTTCCTTAACCCTCTCAACCTGCTAATTAATTTGTTCGATAATAATAACTAATCTTTTGCTGGCCTCTCAGGGGTCTTTTGCTGGCCTTCCCACGATCTGAGCTTATTCATTTAATCCCGATTCAACCCATGACTGACGTCTTGCCTAACTCCCCCATTTCTCAGAGTGCGCCCACCGCCGACCGGACAGCTCCAAGGCGCTTAGGCTCCAGGGTTTCATCCTTGGGTTATTTGGGATTCGGACTGTTGGCCAATACGATCATTTGGTGTCTGGCAGCGGCCTATTTGAACCTTTCTCCTAAAAACTACATCAGCGAGTGGGGGGTCAAGGTTCTAAGCAACAACGCTGGCGTAGATGTCACACTGCCAGAAGGCTGGCGAGCTTCGTCAGGCTCTAATAGCTCCAAACCGCTACCGACTGAAGATCCTCGCTCAGACTACGTTTATTTGATCCAAAGCCCAGACATTAGAAAGGAAGCCGCCAGCGCAGTTGACATACCTGTAGATGACTTCGGTGATCTAAAAGTTACAACGGATTCACAGAGCACCATTATTGGTCTGGCAATCGGCGGTAAAACGCCAGAGCAGGCCCAAAACAAGGCTAATGCACTCTACAGCGCACTCGATCAAAGAGTCAGCCAGCTCAGACAGGCTGAAGTACTCAGGCGAAAAAAAGAAACCGAAGTAAGCCTAGAATCGGCCCGTCAAAAGGTCGATAAAGCGCAGGGTGCGCTAGCAGGCTACCAGGCATCATCTGGACTCAACGCCGACTCGCAGATCCAAGATCTCGCCAGTGGAATTGAGCAAATGCGCCAGCAGCGCGCGCAGACTCTAGCGCAAGAAAAGGGTGCGGGTAGCCAGGTGCAGCAGCTTACCACCGATATCAATGCCTCCTCAGCAGGTGCTGCTGATTCCTACCAATTGCAGAGCGATCCGGTCTATCAAAATCAATTTAAAGAGTACGGCGTTGCCGCCGCTGCCTACGCCGATCTGTCAGCCCAGCTGGGTGACCAGCATCCTCAGGTCGTTGCCAAACGAGCAGAAGTACAGGGGCTAGCCGCCGCCTTGGAAAAGAGAGGGTCTTCTCTTTTGGGGAGACCCGTCGATCAGACCACGTTGAGCCAGCTTGCTCCCCTCAGCCTAGATCCAAGAGTAGAGGCCTCCAGAGGGGCTCTTTTTCAAGAAGCTGTGTCTGGCCGTGCTAACCAAAGCGGTCTACAGTCGCAATCACAAGAGCTTGCTAACCAAATGGACATCCTCGAAAACCGCCTGGCTCAGCTATCTCAAGATCAGTTCAAAGTTAACGCGCTCAAACGCAACCTACAGTCAGCAGAAACCCTTTACGCCTCCGCGCTGACAACGCTAAACCTCAGCGGACAAGACATATACTCTATCTACCCGCCAGTTCAGCTAGCCGCTGATCCCACGCTGCCCGCTGAAAACAAATACACCTCTCCCAATCTCACTATTGCCATTGGGGGCGCTTTGGCAGCTTCTTTCCTGGTGACGACTGGGTTACTGCTGCTATGGACAAATGGGCGTGGGCCCAAGGAAGCCTACGAGAACGATTTCCCCTTTCGCGTATAGGTCGCAGCCTGGGCGATACCCGGTGCCAATACATTGAACAGCATGAAAAACAAAATCGCTGGGGTTTTCGGATTACGACTAGCGTATTCAGTTATTACCTTTCTCACCAGCATTTTATTCGCTCGCATACTGGGAAAAACAGGCTTTGGCATTTACACCTACTCCATTGTCTGGGCCTATTTGCTAAGCGTCCCGGCAACAATAGGATTTGATAACTTCTTAGTGCGCGAGATGGCGGTTTATCAAACCCGTTCGTCCTGGGAGCTGATGCGAGGGCTTTTAAGCTGGGCTAACAAAACCGTTTTTATCGCTTCTGTTAGCTTGGCATCAATCGCCATCCTCACAGCTTCGATCATAGATGGTGGAGCCCACTCAGATACCTTTACTGGGTTCTGTATGGCCATGGCTTTTATGCCAGCCCTCTCGTTGCGAAACGTCAGACGGGGTGCTATGCGGGGATTGCATCACATCACCAAGGGGCTGATTCCAGAATGTTTGATTGATCCGCTCATTCTGGCAGTTTTATCGCTAGTGGCCTATGCCGTTTTAAGAAATCGTTTAACGGCGTCTTGGGTGATTGCTTTTTACGGCGTAGGAACTGTAGTTACCCTAATTATTGTGAGCGAGTTTTTAAAACAGGCCTTGCCTCAGTCAGTCAGGGTGGCCCGCCCGGACTATAAAGGCAAGCTATGGCTGAGTGCAACCCTGCCGTTTATGGTCGTAGAGAGCATCCCGATTCTCAATGCGCGGCTCGATACGCTAATGCTCGGTACTATCAAAGGTGCCGATGCGGTTGGACTCTATGATCCGATCAATCGTGGTGCGTACGTTATTACGTTTATTTTAATGGCGGTAGGCAGCAGTTTGGCACCGGCTATTGCGAGCGCCTATGCTGACAACCGTCTGGCTGACTTACAGCGCATGATTACGCGAAGCGTCAGACTTGTTACCGGCGTGGCATTTTTGTTTGCAGTTACTTTGATGGTGTGTAGTCGCTGGTATTTGCTGCTGTTTGGCCCGGAGTTTGTGCAGGGGCAAACAGCACTTTACATTTTTTGTATCGGTACTTTCACTTCTACAGCTACAGGGCTAGCGCCTGTGATCTTGAACATGACAGGTCACGAGCGATACATTGCCGTTGTCAGCTGGATTTCTATTGTGCTCAATATTGCGCTGAACGCTGCTTTTATCCCTCTGTGGGGCGTAGAAGGTGCTACTTTAGCAACGTCCATTGCCGCTATTTCAGGTTCGATAATTAGCTTGGTTGCCGTTAAGCGGAGATTAGGCATTGACGCCACTGTAGTAGGTATAGGGTAGTAGGCTGAGGTTAGATAGGCGATCGCTAACCTGAGTGCCTATTGCTAACGTCGCTAGCTGCACCGACCGCCATGGATGGATCATCTGAGCGAGGACGAGACAGCAGCCCTTTGACTGTAGAGCTGCCAAAATTTTTCTTCAGCGCCTGTTCTAGCAGCTCTCTATAGCTACGGCATTCGAGTTCGGCTGAGAATCTTGCTTTGAATTGCTGAATGCTCGCTTGTTTCATGCGGTGTAGCTCATCTGAGTTGTTCAGCAGCCGATCTAAAGCATCAGCGCAGTCAGATTCACTGGTGAAGTAGTGTGCTCCGGTTCCGGCTACCCATTGATTAAAAGAGTTGTTATGAGCCAACACCGGTACGCCTGCACCCATTGATTCTACTAAGGAAGGGTTAGTTCCGCCAACCGAATGGCCGTGGATGTAAAGCGTAGCATAGTATCTTAGTGCTTCAACGGTGGCTTGTTCGTAAATGCCGCCTAGGAAGATAACTTCATCACTAGCCGCTTCTAAAACCTTTTGATGATAAGAATTTTTCTTGGGAAGATAATTGCCCAAGACGACTAGCTTCGATCCCTTACGTCTTTTGGAGAAGGCTGAAACGATTTCTAGAATATGATTTTCAGGCTCCGGTCTAGCAATGATGATAGAGAACTGACCAGGCGTAATTCTATACGGTATTAGCCAACTAACATCTGCGCTGCTAATGCGCTGTGCGCCGTAGGGAATCATCGTAATTTTACGGCGAGAGACCCGAGTGGCTAGGTGGTTTTCAATTTCAGGATGATCGGCAATCAGGTGATTGCCAAACCAGCAGCCTAAGCGCTCATTGAGATAGAGCCATGCTCTTTGAGGCGTGTTCCACTTCTGACGACGCCATTCTAGGCCGTCCATATTAATGATATTGGTCAGCCCCTTGAGGCGATACCAAGCGCAAAATAAAGCAGTATTATAACCAAGCGTAAGCATTAAGCTGCCTTCTTTGGCTGCGTGGAGCGTCGATTTCCAATCGAATAGAATCGTGGCGGCTGCGCTCGGCTTCAGAACAGGAACTTGGATAAGGCGAACACCCTGCCAATAGGCTTCAGAAATTTTTTTAGCCCTATAGTCTTCGCAGTAAACACTCACTTCCCAGCCTTGGCCTACTAAATAAAGAGATAGCCTTTCTGCAAAGGTCTCGAAGCCTCCATGGCTTCCGGGAATACCACGACAGCCTAATATTGATAGTTTTTTCACAAGCTACACATGCTCGGTGTAAGCACGGTTAAAAATGGACGTGACAGGAACACGCCGTGTCAGCAGAGCGCACATAGACATGCTATGCAAAAAGCGATGCGGTACGAGTGAATAATTTACGTCCTTAGATACAGCTCTTGTGTGGTTTGTGCTTATTCAACTCAGTATAACTACGGGTTGATAGAGGTTCTGGAGATTTTCACACGAGCTTTATCTGTTTTGCAAACCCTGTAGGCGTTCGTTAAAGAAACCTCACGAAAACAACTTTCATATGAAGGTCATAGCCAAGCAATTTAAGTAAGGTTTGTAAGCTTTTTGCCTTGATTACAGGTCAGACTGGCGATCAATGTTACACATGTACGGTTATATATACGTAAGAACTGTTGCAAATACTGAGCACGCAAAAGACTGTAGCAAGCTTTGACAAATTACTTCAGTGGATTTAGGACTACTTGTTGGTAGCATTTTTATAGTTGGGCTCTATAGTTAGCTATCGGCAGCGCTGTTGGCTTTCCTGTACTTTGCGCTGTAGCCAAGGGGTATTACCCGTCATGGAATTACGGTAGAGCCGTTCATATTCGCGGTCAAAATGGGCGGCGACGACTGCATTTTCAATCACTAAGAGCGCTTCGTCGTTTTGGCTGTTGGCCGCGTGGCTCCAGTTGTGGGAACCAATGATGACCGTTTTACCGTCAATGACGGCAAATTTGTGATGGAGCTTATCACCAGGGGGTAGCTGGGCTAAGCCCACTGACTCAACCGGTATTTTCCATGGGTGATTATTGGCTTCCAACTGGCAGCGCTGGTCGGGCAGGGCGATACCTAAGATATCGAGAGCCTCGCTGTAGCTGCGATAGACAAATGCAGAATCGATCAAGACACGAAGTTTGGTGCCTGATTGAGTCTGGGTTTCTAGCTGGTTGGCAATGCGCTGCTCGGAGAAGACAAAAAGGGCTATATCAATGCTGCGTGTGGACTGGCTGAGGGTATGACTAATAAGCCCGTTGACGCTTTGGGGCCAAGGGCTTTTGGGAGATGAGGGAGAAAATTGAAGGGTGATACTGCTGGCTGTGCCGTCAGTGGGTAATGAAATGCGTTGAACGGTCGGTTGACTGTTTACTTTGGCGCGCGAGTTGCCCTTTTTTAATCCAAAGCGACTGTCCGATTGTGCGCCTGGGCCATCGCCCCACATCTGATTAAACTCTGCGGTGAAGAGGTTCGCCAGCGCTGGACTATCAATTTTAAGGAAGGCATTGGCATTGCCTCGGCTGGTGGGTTCGTCGGCGTCTTCATGAATGCCAGAAAGGGTCAGGTTGGCTGAGCCGGTCAGCACCCAGTGGCGATCAATTACCAGGAATTTGTGATGCATCAGGCCGCTGCCTTTGGAGCCGTCGGCGGTGTCGTCTATTAATGGAATATGGCCACTGCTTAAGGTTTGTAGGGTGTTGGTTTGCTCGGGATCAGACGGGTCGGGGCTAGCATATTGATTTTCTAAAATCAGGCGAACGTTCACCCCTCGCTGGGCGCTTTTGACTAAAGCTTCTGCTACTTGCGGCAGGTTCAGCGCTTGAACAGCAACATCAACCGTGGTACTGGCCTGATCGATGGCGGTAATGACGATTTGTTCGAGGTCATCACCGTAGCGTTCGATATGGCGATAGGGGTCGGTATATACGCTGGCTTCAGACTGGTTGAAGAAAACCTGAATGTAAGGGTCTTGGGGTAGCGGGCTGAGGGCTGGCTGAAGGGTTGGGTTTGAATCGGGGGCGGCAGTAATCCGCCAAACGCTGCTGCCGATAACCAGCAGTAGACCCAGAGCAAAGAGCAGGATCCATCGGCGTTGATGGGCTAGAGAGCGAAATCGGGAGGAGAGCACTGATTTTAACGGTGGCCTTTTGATAGTGACTCTTGACGATGGGGCGTTGGCAACCTTAAGTTGCTATGGGCTTATTTATCCCGAGATAAGTTGATAGGACGCCATATAATTGATTAAATTGATCACCGCAGAACTTTCTTTATGCTTTCTACTGAACAGTTTTCGCAGGTCTCTGGCTGGTTTGCTATCGGTACGCTGGCTTTTGGGCTGGTTACCGCGATCGCATTCTTCCTAAAGTGGGGATTTCGCTTCCGGCTAGTAGGCGCTACGGGGTTTATGGGCGTCCTCACCGTAGGCCTCTTTAGTCTGAGCTTTCAGCCACTGGTGCGAACGGCAATTCCGGGGGCTGTGCCTTACGAAACCGTGTTCGATTCGGGGTCGTCGCAAATTGTGATCGTCGTGCCTAATGCCATTACCCCAACAGCGCTAGAAGCCACGCTTCAGCAGGCGGCTAGCAATTTGTTTAAGCCCAGTCGGCTCGGGGGCTCGGGGCAGGCTACGCCCACGATTCGCGCACGGGCGATCGTTCACTCACCCGGCGTCTCAGAGCTGGTATACGTGGGTAAAGCAACGCCAGGAACGGGACGCACTGCGGCAGAGCGGGCCCCAAAGGTGGAGATTTATCCTGACCGGTTAGCAAAGATAAATGGCACTGCGTCATAATTTAATAGGTGTTTGGATCTGATCGGCAATAGGCAGGTATCTAATGGCTCCTTTGGCTTTTCCAACTTTAAACATTGCGCCTGCTCAGGTGATTCGCGGCAATGGCGTACTGGCCACAGCGGGCTTGTTGTTTGCTCGGCTCGGCGGGCGACCGCTCGTAGTGGGGGGCGATCGCTCTCTGTCAGCAGCCCACCCTTTTCTATCCGCACCGCTCGCTGAGCTATCGGTTGCCACGGCTACCTACCAACAAGACTGTAGCGAAGCGACGCTAACGGCCTTGAACGAAGCGGCAGATCGTCACAGCGCTGACTTTATTGTTGGCGTGGGCGGCGGCAAGGCTCTAGATACAGCCAAGCTGCTAGCGCACCAGCGGCAGCTACCGGTAGCAACGGTACCCACTTCTGCGGCGACCTGCGCAGGTTGGACGGCGCTGTCAAACGTATATTCAAACGAAGGGGCTTTTCAGTACGATGTGGGGTTAGTGCGCTGCCCTGAGATGATTGTGCTGGACTACGACCTAGTGGCGACTGCGCCTCAGCGAACGCTGGTTGCTGGGATTGGAGATGCGATCGCCAAATGGTATGAAGCCTCTCTCAGCAGCGGCCATTCCGATCACACGATGGTGATTGGCGCGGTGCAGCAGGCCCGCGTGCTGCGAGATATTCTCTTTCAAAAATCAGCTGCCGCCCTCAAAAATCCGAGCGGTGATGACTGGCGAGAGGTTGTAGACGCCGCCGTACTTATGGCTGGTGTGATCGGCGGCATGGGCGGCGCGCAGTGTCGAACGGTGGCTGCCCACGCAGTACACAACGGGCTCACGCATGTATCGGCCCACGGGACGCTTCACGGTGAAAAAGTGGCCTACGGCATCCTAGTACAGCTACGGCTTGAAGAAATGGGCACGGGCAATGCGCTAGCGGCCACTGCCCGGCAGCAGCTGCTCCGGTTTTACGACGAGCTAGGCCTGCCAAAGTCTCTAGCCGACATGGGCATGGAAGCGCTGACTGTAGCCCAGCTTAATCAGGCCGCGACGGTCGCTTGCAGACCCGGATCGGATATTCATCACCTGCCTTTTCCGGTTCAAGCCGATCAGGTCATGGCGGCTATGGTTTCAACGACAGCGCCTACAGCTAGCACGCTCCTCATCCCCACCCCCATCAAAACACCTCAATGACTTTAGACTGGCTACAGCCTGCCAAACGATTAGCCTCCCTACCCCCTTACGTATTTGCCAGGCTAGACGAGCTAAAGGCGAACGCCCGCGCCGAAGGCGTTGACCTGATTGACCTAGGGATGGGCAATCCAGGTGGCCCCACGCCTGCACCGGTTATAGAAGCGGCGATCGCGGCGATCAACGACCCCAGCAATCACGGCTACCCCCCTTTTGAAGGCACCGCCAGCTTTCGGAAAACTATTACCCATTGGTACCACCGCCGCTATGGCGTGACGTTAGACCCAGACGGCGAAGCCCTCCCCCTAATGGGATCTAAGGAAGGATTGGGCCACTTGGCAATGGCCTACATCGATCCAGGAGATGTCGTGCTGGTGCCCACGCCTGCTTACCCAGCGCACTTTCGAGGGCCAGCGATCGCGGGAGCTGACATCCACACCATTCCGCTGAAGGCCGCAAACGACTGGGTTCTTGACTTTAACGACATTCCAAAAGCGCTAGCCGATCGGGCTAAAGTGCTTTATTTCAACTATCCTAATAACCCTACGGGCGCGGTAGCGCCTCGGGAATTCTTTGAGGAAGCTGTAGACTTTGGCCACCGTCATAAAATACTGCTAATTCACGATCTTTGCTATGCAGAGCTAGCGTTTGATGGCTATCAGCCCACCAGCCTACTAGAAATTCCGGGTGCCAAAGATATCAGTGTGGAGTTTCACACCCTTTCAAAAACCTACAATATGGCCGGTTGGCGCGTCGGCTTTGTTGTCGGCAATCGCCACGTTATTCAGGGGCTGCGTACCCTAAAAACGAACCTGGACTACGGCATATTTTCGGCGATGCAAAAAGCTGCCGAAGCGGCTTTGCAGCTGCCCGACCGCTATTTAGAAGACGTTCAGCACCGCTACCGCACTCGCCGTGACTTTTTGATAGAGGCGCTCAGCACTTTGGGCTGGGAGGTAGCCAAGCCGATGGCGGCGATGTATCTGTGGGTGCCCTGCCCTGTAGGGATTAGCGCGGCTGACTTTGCCTTCATGCTGCTGCAAAAGACAGGAATTGTGGTAACTCCAGGAACGGCCTTTGGCGAGGGAGGTGAAGGCTACGTACGCATTAGCCTAATTGAGGAGTGCGATCGCTTAGGTGAAGCCGTAGACCGCTTAAGACAGGCCAACATCCGGTATCGCAGCACGCCTGCGAGCGTTTAGCCGCTTAATGCGGTGAAGTACAGATTTTGGTTCAGACTCGTCACCTAAGACCGTTTCTGATATTGCTTTAAGCTGCGTTGCTGGCGCGGGCGGTAGCTGAGCAACCTCAATAGTGTGACCCGCTTTCAGGGCGTTCGACTCGGCTAGCGCTTCTGTTCGCTCATCAGTGCGTCCACCTATTAGGCCGTCTACTAATCCGTCTACTAATCCATCTGCCAACCCATCTGCCAATCCCTGAGGCTGACCGCTCAGCGCTGCGTCAAAGCAAGCTAGGTGCGTGCCTCTAGCGCAAGCTATCTGTGCTCTAGTCAAATCAAAGCTAGTCGTAAACCTTGCTTCGGCTACTTGTGCATTGACAAAGACTGCTTTAGTCAGCAGCGCAGCTTGAAAGTCTGCTTTTTGCAGATGGGCACCCGTGAAATTAGCGTTGCTCAGATCGCTTTGAGCCAGGTAAGCCTGCTTGACGATTGCGCCTGACAGGTTGGCTCCGTGCAGGTTAGCGCCAATCAGCCCAGCGCGAGTGAGGTTGGCGCTGCGCAGGTCGGCCTCCTGAAAGTCGGCCTCGTAAAGGTAAGCCGTGCTGAGGTTGGCGTTGCGCAGGTCAGCCCGACAGAGGTTGATGTTCTCTAAGTGAAAGCCTCTGAGATTGGCGTTTTGCAAGTTGGGAATTGTGAGTGGTTCGCTGGCTCGCCACTGGTTCCAAATAGAAACGCCTAGCTGTAGGATGGCAAAGTGCATCCCAGGGTGTGTTTGTTCTGCCATAAGTTCTGTGCTGAGTGGGTGACCGAAGTCACTGCTTTTTTCCGTATGCTCACGGTAGATCCCTCTTTAATTTAGGATAGCGATCGCCTCCTATATGTTTCCAAGAGGTCTATTTTCTAGAAGATTATGTGAAGAATAATTTGTGCAAAGTAGCTCCTAGCTAGGCCACTGAACGGTTTGCCAAGTTGTGAGCACAAATACAACGATAGCCGTAAGTGCCAGCAGCCCTTCTAGCAGCGTCCCAATCAGCGAGCTAACCACTACAGCAATACTTACCTTGCCAGAGAAGGCTAGCCGCTGCGACATCTTCAGCTCTTTTCGATAGCTAAATTCTCCAATAAAAGCCCCTAGCATGGTGCCAAACAATATACCAAGCAAGGGCCCGCCAACCGGCAAGGCAGGCAGCAGGCCAAA
The DNA here is from genome assembly GCA_041746795.1 of Phormidesmis sp. GTDB lineage: Bacteria > Cyanobacteriota > Cyanobacteriia > Phormidesmidales > Phormidesmidaceae > Phormidesmis. The sequence goes on along the minus strand of JBGTGK010000137.1, from coordinate 3,408 downwards.
AAATCCCACCAAGAGCCCCACGATTGCGCCCGTTTGCCCCCAGCTACTAGCCCCCACCTGCTTTGCACCTAAGTAAGTCGCCAAATAGTTAACGACTAGGCTCAGTATCAACGCGACAATAGCCGTACCTAACGCCCAACTAGCCGTGGCTCCCCCAGTCGCAAGCGTCCATATCAACACAGCGGCGACGATCAGGCTAATACCTGGCAGTGCCGGGACGAAAGCGCCCACCAGCCCGACGAGCATCAGTACGAGCAAAGCGCAGTAGAGGATGAAGAGAGACATAGATCTAAGAGAGGGGGAGAATGGGAGAGGGTGATGGGGTGAGGGCGAATTAAGCGCAGAAACCGCAGCCTAAGCAATTATTGAGATAGTGCTTTCAGAAACTGCTGAAGCTCTGTGAAAATTCCTTTCTTTCGTTTACCTGCCTTACCCGCTGCTTTACCAGCCCCTGAGCCCCCTGAATCTTCACCATCAGCCGAGCCAGTCGCCAAGCTCCCACCCTCCAAAATTCGATCGATATCTTCCCCCGAAGGCCGACTTTCTACATCGCTTACCCATACATATTCGTCTGGCTCAGTCTCTCGCCAAATTTGCCATGGGCCAGGATAGCACCGATAAACCGCCGCATTGTCCAATGGGCGCACGTAGTAACAGGTCTCAATTTGGCTAAGGAAACGTTCCCGTAGCTGCCTAGCCGCGTAGCCAATCCCCACAATTGCGACATCCTCCAGCTGAGGATTAAGCAAAACAACAGGCCGATCGGCTGCCTCATTGCACATTGCTTCGACAGTCGCCACCTCAAGAGAAGAGGGATTGACGATTAGATAAAGGTCATCATCAGCCTCTATCGGCGTAGTCAACTCACCTAGGCCCCGTACTACAAAGTCAGGATTGTGCCAGTCCCGGCGGGCGAGGGCAGCGGCACCCGCATCAGGGAAAAAGACCTTAAACTGCTGATTCGTAAAAATTTCCAAAAACTGCTCAGCAATAGGCTGATGTTTAATTTCAGGAATAGCCATTTCGACTTGAATGCGAGTATATCCATCTTTTAGCGCGGCTTGAACAGCAGCTTGTGCTTGCTCAGTTGCCTCCGGAAGGCTTTTTGGAATAACGTCGGTCGGTGGAACGTCGGTAGGACTGCTAGAGGCGGGAGAGTTAGTAGACATGAGAAAAGAGAGTGTCTTGCTAAAAATACAGTACGTAGAAAATTAAACAGAGAGAATTAAACAGTGAGCGTTATGCGGCGGCTCTCCAGGGTGCGAGCCAGCACCTGCTTCAGCACCATGGCGCTCCAGTCTACATCGGCGGCTGTGGTGTGTCGGCCCAGGGTCAGGCGAATGCCGCTGGTGGCAGCGCGATCGCGATACCCCATCGCCTGCAAAATTGGGCTAGGGCTGAGCTGTCCGCTATGGCAGGCCGAACCAGCGCTAATGCCAATGCCAGCTAGGTTCATCTGCCGCACCAGGGTTTTACCGGTAACTTCTCCTTGGGGCAGGCAAAAGCTAACGTGATGCGGCAGTCGGTGGCGGGGGTCGCCCGTAGGGGTGAGTTCAGGCACGTCTTTTAACAGGGCAAAAAGGCGATCGCGTAAATGAATCAGCCTCAGCGTTTCAGCAGGCATTTCGCTCGCAGCCAGCATTGCTGCTACCCCAAAGCCCACAATATTTGGCACGGCCTGAGTCCCTGAGCGCAGTCCTCCTTCCTGCCCGCCCCCCACGATAATCGGCAGCGGCGTTTTGAGCTGTGAGCCAGGCCTACCCGTACATGGGCAGATGTACAGTGCCCCTGTACCCTGTGGGCCGTATATCTTATGGCTAGAGAGCGAGAGTAAATCTACCGGCAGCTGCTGCACATCTATGGGTAAGCGTCCGGCTACTTGAACCGCGTCGGTGTGGAAGAGAACGCCGCCAGCACGGGCGATCGCCCCCAGCTCCGCAATCGGCTGTAAGGTACCCACTTCGCTCTGCCCGTAAATGATAGAAACCAGCGCCGTGTTTGGCTGTAGGGCAGCGCGTAGCCGATCGGGGCTAACTGCACCTCGGCTATCAACCGGCAGACGAGTTACCTGCCAGCCTTGGTCTTCTAGCAGGCGAGCGGGCTCGGCTATGGCTGAATGCTCTACCGCTGAAATCACCAGATGCTGAGGCGTGGAGAAATGTCTGCTAATGCCTAGCACAGCTAAATTATTAGCTTCGCTGCCGCCTGCGGTAAATACAATGGACTCAGGCGCAGGGGCGTTGATCAGCTCAGCAACCTGCTGACGCGATCGCTCCAACGCCGTAGCCGCCCGGTTTCCCCAATGGTGCAGGCTCGATGCATTGCCCCACTGCTGCTCCATGGCGGTGTGCATGGCGGCGATCGCTTCAGCTCGCGGTGGGGTAGTGGCACTGTAGTCCAGATATATCTGCATAGTTAAGAAGAAGCACGTATCTTTTAGGATATCTCTCAGTGGGGCGGCTGTAGTCCTTCTGTAGTGACAAGAATGGGTTTGATGTGATCGCAGGCTGCTCGAATATGGCGATCGCTGATGTTACCGAAGCCAAAAATAAATTTGCCTTGACCGGGCTGGCGATGGGTTTGAGTGCTTTCTACAGCTTGCCAGTAGTGCGGGTGGGCGCTCACCAAGCCGACGCCTCGCTGTTTGGCCTCGGCAACGATGCGATCGTTGCTGTGCTGTGTGGGCAGTTGAACCATGATATGCAGGCCAGATTCGTCACCGGGAATCCCTATACGCTCTATACGATTGAGTGGATCTGCGGCGATTTGGCTGAGGCTTTCGACGAGCGATCGCCTTCTTCCTTCATAAACGCCGCGCATCCGCCTAACGTGCTTGGCCAAGTGCCCTTCGCCAATAAAGTCGGTCAGCGCCTGCTGGTCAATCAGGTAACTTTGGCGATCGTTTAGCCACCTGGCTCGTCTAAATACGGGTATCAGGGCCGGTGGAAGCACGATGTAGCCCAGTCGTAACCCTGGGAACATCACTTTAGAAAAGGTGCCAACGTACAGCACGCGATTATCACCGTCGAGTCCCTGTAATGCCGGAACGGGCCTACCACTGTAGCGAAATTCACTGTCGTAGTCGTCTTCAATAATCAGGCCGTTGGTTTGCTGTGCCCACTGTAAAAGCGCCAGTCGCCGGGATAAAGACATCAGCACGCCCGTTGGAAACTGATGGGAAGGCGTGACGTAGACCAGCTTTGGAGACGGTTGCCGTGATGCCAGCTTGTTTGATGCCAGCTTGTCTGATGACTGTTTATCAGATGCCTGTTTATCAGATGAACTGGCTGACAGCGCCCAAAGCCCTTCTGGCCCATCAATTTCAAGACCTTCTGAGTCCACAGGTACGGGCAGAATCGCTGCGCCGCTGCTGATAAAAATTCGTCTAGCGCTTAGATAGCCAGGATT
>JBGTGK010000136.1:0-4508 GCA_041746795.1 Phormidesmis sp. | reverse complement strand
AGAAAGGCTGAACAACACGCTGAGGCAACGGATTTCGCGGCTCGTTAGGAAAACGCTGTCCTTCTCAAAAAAGCTAGAGAATCACATCGGTGCAATATGGCTGTTCATTCAAGAGTACAACCGCTTAGTCAGAAAGAAAATGGCAGAAAGAGAAGATCCTGTCTTTTTCTCTGTCCTTTACTAAAATGCACTACCAAAGGAAGAACAGGAAGAACAGGTCAGCTTGGATATTAGACGCGAGCCTGTACAAATCACCGGACTCTACTACAGTTTGGTGAAGTTTGACGGGCCACTGACTAACCCAATGAAGCCCAGCGATAATTTGTTTAAGGTAATTCACTTCAACCTGGCCTCAGGACATTTTGACGGCCCAGAAGAAATCGTCAAGATTCCGCCGGTGCCCGTCAATAACAACAGTACGCATCCTTCCACGGTTAGAGGCATTGAAAGCTCTGATTTTAATGCGACAGGATGGTACATCTATGGTACTCAAGATGAGTCAGACAGCTTTGTTGTTCAGGCGATCGCTCCCCGCGCGCTGCTACAGGCCGAACCCGATCGCACCGTGACAGAAAAGAAAGCTACTAAAAGGTATTTTAGAGAAGAGGCCTGGCAGCATTTGAAGGACAAAAAGGGGACAATCAGTTCTGTCTTGCTAAGCCCAGGCTCGCAGGTAAAGCAAACGCCTTGGGCGGAAGGTCAGCGGGCTTTACTCATTCACGTTTATGGTGGCGTAGGCGGTAACAAGGCTGAGCCTGCGGCTAAAGCGCCGCTTTATTTGGGTCATTTTGCCTATGGGACAGCTGAAGTGGTTCGCGAACCGTTAACTGGCGAACTGCGATTTGAAATTATTTATCACCAAATTTATACTCACAATACTGAGGGGCTAATTTCGGGTAGCCTGCACTGGTCGCGCTACATGGGCGATCGCACCTTTGGCTTTTTAGGACTGCGCCCGGTGGTCGATACTCTGATCAAGCTAGATGAGTTTACCGACGATTATCAGGGGGAAGGGTGGGTGCGTTGGCGAAGCCTCTCCTATAGAGAATCGCCTTTAGATCGCGTCATGTACGAGCTAGAAATTATGGCCGCTCGCTATCGCACTGGCGACGGCACAGGCGCTACCTTTGTCGGGCCTGCCAACAACTGCGTCCAAGATGCCAATCAGGCCTTATATGCAGCGCTGCGACAGATATCTCGCTCAATCCGCACAAGTTCAGATATTGAGCTTTGGAAACAGCAGCATCCTGAGCAAGCCCAAAGACTAGAACAGCTAGAACAGCTCACTGAAGATCTCAAGCATCTACTGCTTCCTTGGGGAACGGCCCGTGCTGACTGGAAAAACGGTGATGATGCATTAGGCAGCACCCTAGAAGATAATCCTATCAAGAACATTATTCGCGGCTTAATTACCTGGCGGACGCTGCTTCCGCGCCTGACTAGTGATGAAGTCACCGAGGCATTTCTCAATCAAGGCGGATCGGCGTGGATGCTACAAACGAATCAGGTCGGTGGCTTTAACCCTGATATTGAACCTGTAGCTCCGATGACACTCTAGAAAGTGGCGCTCTAGCGCTGCTTGTCACTATAAAGCAAGAGATTGAGAATCCTTTATTTATGCTAATTTATATTCAAATATACCGTTTCAAAATTCGGTGCGCTGCATATTTTAGTGAACAACGTCGGTGGGGCGGTGCCGAACAAGAAAGTCCAGCGGACATCACCGTCGAGCAGTTTGCCCATACGCCGCTGCAACGCTTGGGCGAGCTTGGTGATATTGCAGGTGCGGTGCTGTATTTTGCAGTGCCCGTTTCAAGCTGGGTGAACGGACAGGTATTATTCGTCAACGGTGGCGGCGTACAAACGCTGGACTGATCGGTGTGCCGGGGCAACTGCGTTGAGAATTAAGTCTTTGAACTGTAGAAACGGCGATGAAGATCTTTGACCTGTTCGGCTAGGCCAGCAACTGGGCCTTCTACCGGCAGGCCAGGAACGAGTTCTTGGATTGGCAAAATCCGGATAGGCGGTGCGGAAGCCCCGAATTCGGCGAGCCAGTCAGCTAGCTGCTCAGAGGAACTGGCGTATACAATGCGACCTAGCCCGACCCAGCCATGCGCGGCGGCGCACATGGGGCAGTGCTCTCCTGATGTGAAAACAGTCGCTACCGCTCGCTGCTCAGGCGTCATATTATTAGCGGCCCAGCGTGCTAGCGCAAACTCTGGGTGTTGAGTGCGATCGCCCGCCCCAACATGATTGCGCTCCTCAGCTAAAACAGTCCCATCTGCACCGACAAGCACAGACCCAAACGGCTCATCACCCGCTTCTAGCGCCTCATTCGCCAGTTCAACACATCGACGCAAATTTTTTAACTCAGCACTGTTGATCATGATGCTCTCAGGTTGTCTTGCCTATCTATGTTAGGGGAGGTGCGCCTCCAATTAGAAATAATAGATTAAAAAAATGACACAACGCAATATGGGGTTTTGGCCAGTAGTCTCTGTCAGTATCATCACGTCACATCGTAATGCAGTGGCAAAACTCCACTGTCGTAGATTTTGTGATCTGTAAGGTCTAAAGCTGTTTGGTGAACTCCAGCTTTACGCCTCGTCCCATAGCTCACTGAGCGTCACAACTTTATAGCCTCGCTGATGGAGTTCAGCAAGAATGATCGGCAGGGCTCTGGCTGTCTGCTGGCAGCGCTCAAGCGAGCCACCGTGCAATACTAAAATGGAGCCTGGAAAGAAGTGCTGGCTGGCATACCAGGCTGTAAAGGCAGCGTCGTGAGTGGGCTTGAAGGTATCGACCGGCAGCATGGAGGCGAGTGCAAACCGTGGCACATAGTTTGGCATCTGCCGCAAAGTGCTCAGCATGGCTTTGTTGTACAGTCCTCGCCCAGGGCGATACCACCGTAGAAGATACCGAGAAGAATCGGCAAGGCGCTGAGTAATGTGCTGGTGAGCCGCTTTGAACTGTGTCGTAAAAGCTTCTGGCTTTAATAGCGCTGTCGTTTCATCTGCCGTTCCATGATTAGCAATTTCGTGGCCCTGTTCAACCATGCGATTTATGATGGTGCTTTGGTCACTCAGATGGCTGCTGATAATAAAAAAGGTTGCGTGGGCGCGATCGCTCACATTTTCAAGGCTTTGATTGTGGGCTGCGATCGCATCTAAAATCATCTGAGACGAGACATCATCTGCCTCATTTGGCGTGGGCATGTCATCAATGGTTAAGGCGATGATTTTTCAGAAATTTTCTTGTAAAATAGTCCTTCTGGAAACAGGCGGGCAACTTGGATAACAAGCCGTTGTCGGGACGTTTGCATAAATTTTCTCTAGATACAGCAACTTTAAATTCTAAGATGCAGGCAGATCAACCAGTGATGATCATCTAAGTGAAGGCCGAGGAGGCTAGATCTCAAGATAAGCTGGCGGTGTAATGTAAAAGTCAACTCACAACAGTGTTATTTAACTGCCCATGTCCACAGCGCTCACTCGAAGATAAATCCAGCGCTAGCTGCTGAAATGACTGAGGATGAGCCAAATTTGAGATTGTAATGCCCAGCAGCCTGACCGATCGGTTTAGTTCCACATGTGCGGAGAGCAAATCGCGAGATAGCTGCAAAATCTCCGCTAGCTCTCGAATTAAGCTCGCTCGCGTGCGACTGCGCGTAATCGTCTCATAGTTGCCGTATTTTATCTTCAGCGTCAGGGTGTGGCCGTAGCGTTTGTTCTCAGCTAGCCGCTGGTGCACCTCTTGGGCAATCTTCATCAGCGCTGTCTCCATCTCCGCTTGCTGTCGCAGGTCTGTTGAAAAGCTCCGCTCTGCGCCAATCGACTTGCGAATGCGATGAGGATTGACCGGTCGATTATCCTCCGCTCTAACAACTCGGTAGTAATAGTCTCCTTCTGGGATGGTTCATTCGCGGGTTACATTTTCTACAGCGATTAACTCAGTGGGTGGCCACGCCAACCCGTAGGATGAAGCATGTCATCCTCGCTTTAGGCGATCGCTAGATATGAGCCAAGCCGATTCCGTTGCTGCCTGCCTATCCCCGGCCACTCGCCAAGATACCGGCATTCAGATGCTCGCTGGCACAGAACCCATCAGTCATCTGGCCGCAACGCATCAGGTCAGCCGCAAGTTCATCTATCAACAGGGCGACAAGGCGAAGCGCTCATTGGCCGAGGCGTTTTCACCGACCCAGGCGGATGACGAGGAGCTGTTTCATCTGCCGGTGACCAAGCGCTGGCTGTACCAGTTGAAGCTGGGCCTGGTGCTGATCTGCCACAGCTCATATCGTGGCGTGGTAGAGCTGTTTCGCGACCTATTCGATACATCGATCAGCATTGGCACTGTTCATAATCGGCTTGAAGCGGCTGCCGCGACTGCTATGGAGATCAATCAAAGCCAAGACCTCTCTGGCATTGAGGTAGGCTTACAGGACGAGATTTTCCAATCGAACCGCCCAGTGCTAGTCGGTGTGGATGCGGCGTCAACCTATTGCTATC
>JBGTGK010000135.1:0-10357 GCA_041746795.1 Phormidesmis sp. | reverse complement strand
TAAATAGACAGCCGAATTCACAGCGTCATAGGTGACTACCAGGCGATGAGAAACCGGCACCTGCGAGAAAACGTTAGGAATCACAAACTCAGGGCAATGGCCGTTGGCCTTTGTCAGCGGGGTTCGCAGTCTCAGGTTCAGGTGCGGCCCGTCCTGCCCAATGGTGAGATCGCGATTAAAAGGGTCTTTGGAAAGAGAGAAGATCCGGGCTGACCCATCTTGAGTGTTGTTGTCTGTAGAAAATGAAAGGCTCAGCGTGAAGGCTTTGCTAGCTTTAAGCTGCCGGGTGAGCGTAGTGGGAACGGTCTCTGTTTTTAGCCAGTGCTGCGGGCTTAGCGAGATGCCTGATTGAGCGGTTGACTGGGGGCTTGTCTGGGGGCTTGTCTGAGGGATTATCTGAGGAGCAACAGATTGACGAGTTGCTTGAGAAGCAACAGATTGAGTGCCGTCAGCCGCATTTTTGCTAGTTTTAGGAGGCCCAGTTATTTAGGCTCCACAGCGACAGGCGATCGCCCGATTCTGCTGCCGAGAGCGCCACACAGCAGTAAACGACCAGGCCCACTGCTGCTAGCTGCCGCCCTAAGCTTTTTGTGCTAATCCATTGCAGCCCGTCAGCCAGCCAGCCGCCCAGCCGCCCAGCAACCCCTGAGAACTGCCGCCAAAGTCCGTATCCGATCCCGCCGCCTGCGGTATTAGCGATTAAATCTGAGTAGGTAGCGCTACGAGAGGGCAAAAAAATCTGCAAGCTCTCTACGCTTAGCGTGACGGCAAAGCTGAGGATCAGCGTGACTAAAAGAGAGACAAGCGTTCTGCCAAATGCGCTTCTACGACTGTGTAGATTAGGGCGTGGAGATACCGCCTGAGCAATGCCGAATCCTAAAGGAACAAACAGAGCAACGTTAGCGCCAACTTCTTTAATAGACAGATATGATGGCTGACTTTCGATTAGCTTGGCCCAAGAAAAGTTTGCCCCAGTTTCGGCGATAAAAAAGTCGTAGGGAAAGAGCGTGAGAGCGGCGATCGCCAGTAGCGAAATCCCAATCAAGCAAAGCGTTGCTAAATGGTAGCGATCTCTTTCATCCTGTCTTTTTAGCATGGCCTTAGTGTCGTATTGCCCAAAAGTAAACCCGTATCCTGTGGGGAATGAATCATTGATTGGGCTGACGCTAAGGAATCGGTTTCGGGCGCTATGTACGCAAACAGCCTAACGCTGAGGAATCGGTTTTGGGCGTTATGTACGCAAACGGACTGTCATTTTGTGAAAATTGCGTCACTCTGAGTAATGAGCAGCCCCTCTCATCACAAATGTATCCAGCTTAACAAACGCATGATGCGGTACCGTCTCGAAACCCTTAGGTGAAATAATTTTCCGCAATTCGTCTCATACCTATATACGGAACCTAGCTTTTAGAGCCGATCAGCCTAAGCGATACGCCTTTATGCATAGAAGTATTGGCTCAGAATTTTTGCAGACCTTGAGCCAAAGCTATTGACCCCTGTGACTCATCAGCAAGGGATCACGGACAGGAATTACGAAGAGAACCTACGGACTAGCCAAAACTAAACAGGGCAAGAACAAAAAAACATGCTGAATAAAGACCTTTTGCAAGCGACGAGTACACTTGAAAATAGCTTTCTTAAGCAGGATACCCAGGGAATAAATAGAGCGTTTCATACGCTGCTCGATCAGTCCGCTCAGATGACGTGGCTGCTGAACTCGGATGGCGTGCTGTTAGACGCTAACCAGACGGCGCTGAATTTTGGCAATGTTACCTATGATCAGATAGTCGGTCGGCCAATGGCCGCTGTGATGGGCTGGACGTTTCCAGATCGGGGGCAGGGACGGCTGCAGGCTGCCATCATATCGGCGGCAGACGGTGAAACGGTTCGTTACGAGGCTGATATTCAAGGGGCGACGGATGAGGCCGTCTTTGACCTGACCGTGCGCCCTATTGAGCAGGCTGAACAGGAGCTGATGCTGGTGGTAGAAGGGGTGAATGTGAGCGATCGCAAGCGCTTAGAGACCCATATACATCGCTGTCAGCGGCTAGAGAGCCTGGGCGAATTGTCCGTGGGCATCGTCCACGATATGACCAATTTACTGACCCCGATATCAGGGATTTCACAGCTATTTCGGATAGAATTTCCTGAGGCTGACAGCCACCAGCGCGAGCTGTTTGAAATTCTTGCCGTCAATACAAAACGGGCCACCAACTTAATTGAGCAAATACTCCACTTCGCTAAAGGAGATACCGAGAACCACCGCGTGCTAGAAATCGATCACCTCGTGCTATCAGTCAGACAGCTCGTTAAGCTAGCACTGCCCGCCTCAGTTTCAATACAAACTCACATACCGGACGGTCTGTGGCAGATAGCAGGCAATGAAAGCCAGCTGCACCAGGTATTGATGAATCTTTGCTTAAATGCTCGCGATGCGATGCCCAGCGGCGGCAGTTTGGAGCTATCGGTTGAAAACATTGAGGTTAAGAATATTGAGCGCGGTATCGAACTAGAGGACTCAATATCAGACTATGTTCTTATCCGCGTATCCGATACCGGCTCCGGCATACCGCCTAAAGTTCTCGATCGAATTTTTGAGCCCTTTTTTACCACCAAACCAGCCGGTCAGGGTACCGGACTGGGGCTGCCGACCGCTAAAGATATCGTTAAAAGCCAGGGCGGATTTATTGATGTCTTTAGTACAAAAGAATTGGGAACGCAGTTTTTGGTGTTCTTACCGGCTGTTATATAACAGCGTAAGATACGGGCGAGCTGTCAGGCACCCGGAGAGAATCAGCCTGGCCCCAATTTTCTCCTATAATGTCTTGTCATCTAAGATCTGACGGGGCTAACTGTGGCGCGATCGCGAGCCCAACAGCCGATGATACTCATCTTGAACAGTCCGATAGCACTCGCAGGCAGTATCTTCTAATCGAGCTCTGTCTAAAATAGACATTCGGCCTCGGGTATAGCGAATCATGCCTGCTTGCTGCAACATGCCAGCGCTGACCGTCACGCTAGAGCGGCGAATGCCCAGCATCTTAGCGATAAACTCATGGGTTAGCGTCATCTCATCTTGCTGGACGCTATCTTGCACCGAAAGCAGCCAGCGGGCAAGCCGTTCTTCAGTGGTGTGCTGACGATTGCACATAGCGTTTTGGGCCACCTGGGTAAATACGGCCTGCATATAGTGAAAAATTAGGCTACTGAAGTCACCGCCCCGATGAAACTCTTCGAGCAGCGGCTCGGCATTGAGGATCATCACATCGCCAGGGAACTGCACGATAGCGCTATTAGGGGTGAATCCACCGCCCCAAATAATCGGTAGGCCAGTCATCCCTTCGTTGCCAACTAGCGCAATTTCGGTGAGGGTGCCATCTTCCAACAGGGAGATCCAAGAGAGTAGCGCGGTCACTGGGAAATAGGCCTTCGTAATCGGCTCTAAGGGCTCGTAAAGTATTTTTCCTAGTCGCATAGCCTTAAGCTGAAGATAAGGCTGAATGCGCTGATAAGCGGCTTCTGATAGATCTGCTAAAAGCTGGTTTTTAGGCAGACGAATAGAGGGCGTTGACATGGGTATATTATTGTTTTTTATTAAGCCAATAAGCCTAAAGAAGAGAGCTGAAATCGCTCTGTCACTCCTCAGGTTTATCGGCTTTTAACGGCTTTTTAAAATTGATTTTAACGGTTTTTTGAAATTGACAGGTCTTTAAAGTTGGTTTTAACGGTTTTTTGAAATTGATATTAAAGTTGAAATATATCAAGATAGTTTATCTCTTGTCGGTACGCTGCCAGACACAGCGACATTAGCGCTGAAGGGTTTTTGGTCGGTCAAAAAAGAGAAGTGCGCGATCGCCCCGCAGAAATTGCTACGCCCATAACCGTGGCTACTAACCTTTCAAAATCACCGGTCAGTTTGCTGACTGTGAGGAAATCTCTAAGCAGTAGCGAACCGGGTCATCAGCATTTTTTCAACGAGCGCCTCGTCACTGCCACAAAGATGCTGGGCGTAGCGCTGGGCAACGGTAGGAACAAGGGCAAAGGGGCCGGTGAAGCCGCTGAAAAGATGAAGACCACTGACTTGAGGCGCGGGGCCAAGCAGCGGCAGACCGTCTTGAGTAAAGGCGACCAGGCAGTGTCGCCAGGTGCCGGGCGCATTCTTTAGAGTGGGAATTTTTTGGGCGATCGCCGCCCTCATCGCCAGCGCACTGGTGCTAGGATTAGCCGGTGGCGTATAGGCCGTATGGAACCGACTAATCTGACCGATGCGAGCAGTTTTATCTGCAAACTGAATAACGCCCGCTTCTAAAACGGGTGGCATGATCTGAGTGTCAAGCTGTTGCCACTGCTGAGGGCGATCAGCCGCTTCGGCTTCTTGTTCAAAACGGGTATTGCGGGCGGGCATGATCAGCGATCGCACCTCCACCTCCAAAGGCGGTGTCTCCACAATCTCCGCGTGTGTAAAAAACAGCGGCACCCGCAGGCCAGCCTCGCAAGTGAGCTGTTGGCTATACGCCCCTGCGGCAACCACAACCGTGCCAGCCGGATAAGCCTGAACCTCGGTCAGGACGCCCGTTATGCGGTTTCCTATTCTCACCAGCCCAGTCACCGCCGAAATATTGTGATGTCCGCCCAGCCGCCGAAAGGCCTGGTTGTAAGCGGCCACCACCGCCATTGGATCTACATGGCCGTGACGAATCGTAAAAGCTCCCTCAATGCTTTCAGGATTTAGCTGAGGTTCTATATCACAGGCTTCTTGGGCAGAAATAAACTGAGGCGGCGTCCGAAAGATCTTATAGGCCTGAATCAGCTTATCTACATCAGCCTCTTTATCTACTGTCAACAACAGATCCAACTCTCGCAGGTAAGTATCGGCACCTAGCTCCTCGGGCAGCTGCCGATGGCGAGCCATCCCCGCTTGAAAAAGAGTCTCTGTTAAATCTGTTGTTCCTGCCCAGTAGCCAATTCCACCATAGCTATAGCGAGTGCCGCTATCAGGATTGCCATCATCCATTAATAGAACAGATCGCCCCGCCTTCACCAGTTCGTAGCTCAGCGCCGCCCCGGCCAGCCCATTGCCAACAACAATCACATCATAGGTCTGCATCCTTAGCAACCAATCAACAACAACCCCGTAGGGCGGGCACAGCCCCTACCGCCGCCCATTCCAATCAACAAAACATCAAGGATGAATCTGCGCCAAAATCATCCGCAGCCGATCGTAATCATCCTTCAGCAGCACGCTCACCATTCGCCCCGCCCGCACCAGCCAGTCACGATCCAAATCGCGCAGGCTATACACATCTCTAATCGCCGCCGCCGCTAGGCTCTCTGTCGGCACGCCGCTCACCTGCAACAGCGTTCGCAGCCAGTCTAGCTCTTCCGTAAAGCTCACCACTTCGCTAGCATCACACTGATACACCGCCTGATGTACCTGCGGCGGACGCGGCGGCAAATGTTGATAAATGCGATTCCCCAGCACCAGCCCCTTCGCCGCAGTCTCTTCAGCAACTGTTCCTTTGGCCTGTCCTTTAGCCGTTCCTTTGGCCGTCGTTCCTTTGTTGCTTCCTCGGCCATTTCCATTCGCCTGCCTCGTGCTGCGCCCCGCTTCCATCGGCACAAAGCCCACAATCGCCACGCTAAACTCTGTTTTAAGCATGGCAAAAATCTGCGGCTGCTGTTCGCGCAGCTCATCTAACGACATGCCCAGCGCCCGCGCTCGATGCACCGAATCTAGTGGGCTCGTGGTCGCGTGATACACCACGCCATAAATTTGATTAGCCGACTCTTCATCATAGGCTTTTACCCAGCTGCCAAACGGTGGCATCGCCGGAAAGCTTAAGTCCTCGGGCTCAAGGCACTGGGCCAAAAACTCAGTCGTTGAGGTTTCAATTACCTCAGCGATGTGGCTAGCGGCCCGCCCAGATGAGACAAACTGCGGTAGCGGAAGACGCATCGCTTACTTTTTTCCTCTTTTGGGCTTTACAACTTCTAAGTCGGTGGTTTTAAAGGTCACCAGCTTATCCCAGTTTCCCCCTTCAAACAGCACTGCAATTTTTCCATCGGTGACACGCTGCACCTGGCCCTCAAAGCCGAAATAGGTATCATCAACGTTGGTAATGCGAACAGGGGAGCCTGGCAAAATCATCATGTCCGTTTCACGCCAATTAAGTATATAGCTAACTTCTACTTAGCTTACAGGGGTTATTTTAGAGTGCAAGCACCTTTAGCGAAATTATTTTTAGGAGTTCAGCTCTGTGATCATTGAATATTTGTACGATGGCGCAAATTTGTTTGTGTTGCCTTTTTGGGTGCTAATGGTTATTTTGCCGAACTGGTCAGTGACGCGGCGGCTGATGGCCTCGGTGCTGCCGTTTGGGCCGCTGGCGATCGCCTACATTTTTTGCTTCATCAATAGCCTTGATCCTGACTCACTGGCGGCGTTTGCAAATCCTACGCTGAAGGTGCTGGCTGGCTTATTTGCCGATGAGCGAGTCATGGCCACCGGCTGGATTCACTTTGTTGTGATGGACTTATTTGTGGGGCGCTGGATTTATTGGCAAGGGCAGGAAAAAGGTATCTTCACGCGGCATTCCTTGGCCCTGTGCCTGTTTGCAGGGCCAATTGGGCTGCTGAGCCATTTGGTGACGGCGCAATTACAAGAGCGCTGGCTCGGCCTGTCACAACCCTCCATTCAAGAATCATAAACTGGCACTCGTAGATTGGCACCGTAAATTGGCACTCGCAGATTAGCACTCATAGATTGGCGCTCGTAGATTGACGCAGAGTTTTCTGAAAATCTGCGTACCATCCCTCATAATGTTGCGTTAATAGATTTAAGCAGGCGTCCCATGATTGTGTCTTTGTCGAATCATCTCATTACCCGGCGGCGGCTGTTCAAACGCTTGCTTAAAGTCAGTCAATACATGGGTCTGTTCAGCCTGTGCTTAATTTTGGCGGTGAGCTGCGGGTCGGGCAATGCCGGTGCGCCTGCCGGTGGTGAGGCCGCTGGCACTGGTAATCGCATCTCTATAGGCACTACCCTCAGCGCCGACACGCTAGACCCTGCTGATGCTTACGCGGCCTTCCCAGGCATTTTGCTTTATAACCTGGGCGATCGCCTCTACACCTACACCCCCGGCACCACCGATCTTGTCCCCCAGCTAGCCACCAAGCTTCCCACCATCAGCAAAGACGGCCTCACCTACACCATTCCGCTGCGCGAAGATGTCACCCTGCACGACGGCACGCCTTTCACCGCCGAAGTCATGGCCTTTTCTATCAAGCGCTTTATAGAAAACAAAGGTGCCCCTGCCGACCTGCTCGCCAGCAAAATTGAGTCTGTCAGCGCCGCTAAAGCCAACGAACTGGTTTTTAAGCTCAAAGAGCCTGTCTCTGCTTTTCCCGCCCTGCTCACCTTTTCAGGCGTTACCCCCGTCTCACCCGAGCAGTACGAAATTGGTCTGAACAGCTTCAAGCCCAACACCTTTATTGGCTCTGGCCCTTACAAGCTAGCCTCCTTTAGCAACAACGTTATCCGGCTAGATGCCAACCCCGACTACTGGGGCGAAAAGCCCGCTAACGACGGCATTGACATTCAGGTATTTACCAGCGCCGTGAATCTCTACAACTCCTTTACCTCAGGCGATTTAGACGTTGCCTATCAAAGCTTAGATCCTGACCAAATTGCTCAGCTAGAGAAAGACGCCCCCGCGAAAAACTGGAAGGTAATTGAAGCAGGCTCCACGGTGATTAACTACATGGCGCTCAACCAAAAAATTGCGCCCTTTAACGACCTAAACGTGCGTAAAGCCGTCGCCTCAATGGTGGATCGAAAGCTGATTAGCGATCGCGCCTTCAAGGGCCAAGCCGAACCCCTTTACAGCCTTATTCCCAAAGCCTTCAGCGTTTATCAGCCCGTCTTTGAAAAAGCCTACGGCGACGGCAACTACGACGAAGCTAAAAAGTATTTGGCCGCTGCCAAAATCACCGCAGCCAATCCGCTAGAGTTCGAAATTTGGTATCCGTCCGCGTCTACCCCCCGGCAGGTTGCCGCCAATACAATGAAGCAGGCCATCGAGCAAAACTTACCCGGACTGGTAAACGTCACAGTCAGCACGGCTGAATTCGCCACGCTCCAGAAAAACACAGAAAGCGGCGTCTATAACAGCGTGCTCTCCAACTGGTACCCCGACTATTTTGACCCTGAAAACTTCGTTCAGCCCTTCATGACCTGTGAAACCGGCTCTGCCGAAAAGCTCTGCGAATCCGGCGAAAGTCAGAGCGCCGGATCTTTTTACTACAGCGCCAAGGCCAACCAGCTCGTCAGCGAGCAAAACGCTGAAACCGACAAGGCCAAGCGAGACGTTATTTTCAAACAGATCCAAGCCCTGATGGCCGAAGACGTCCCTTACATTCCGCTCTGGCAGACCAAAGACTACGTGTTCACAACAGCTAATGTCAGCAACGTCGCCATCCAGCCCAACCAGCAATTCCTATTCTGGCAAATCAAAAAATCTTAGACCTCCCCTTCCCCTTTCACCCCTTCACCCTCTCTCCTCCTCTCCCCCATGTCCCGCGCCAGCGCCCTCCGCATCTACATCACCTCCCGACTCCTGCTCGCCCCCCTGATGGTATGGCTAGCCACGACAGTCGTATTCCTACTGATGCGAGCGGCCCCCGGCGATGTCGTCGATGTCAAACTTGGTGCCAGAGCCCCGGAAGCAGTTAAGGAAGCCATGCGAGCCCAAATGGGTCTCGATCAGCCCCTCTATATTCAATATTTCAGCTATCTCAACAAGCTGCTGCATTTAGATCTAGGCGTCTCCGGGTTTAGCCAGGGGCAAACGATTCTTCAGGTGATCGGCGAGTATTTCCCGGCCACGGTAGAACTAACCGTGTGCGGCATGATTATTGCGGCAGTAGTCGGGCTAACGGTTGGATCGATCTCTGCCTCACGGCCTAATACGGCGGTTGACGTAGGCGGCAGGCTGTTTGGCATTATCACCTACGCACTGCCGATGTACTGGTTTGGCATGGTCTTGCAGATCATTTTTGCCGTGCAGCTCGGCTGGTTTCCAATCGGCACCCGGTTTCCACTGAGCACGCTGCCGCCGGTTGGCCCTAGCGGCCTGTATTTGCTCGACAGCCTGCTGCACGCTAACTGGGGTCAATTTGTGATCGCGCTCAAATACCTAACGCTGCCCAGCCTGACGCTAGGTATTTTGATCAGCGGTGTGTTTGAGCGCATCGTGAGAGTTAACCTCCGGCAAACGCTGAGGGCTGACTACGTAGAAGCGGCTCGCGCCAGGGGCATTTCAGAGTTTCGGATTATCACAGCACACGCCCTTAAAAACGCGATGATTCCGGTGATTACCATTTTGGGGCTGACGTTTGCCGCCATGCTGGGCGGCGCGGTACTCACGGAGGTGACCTTCTCTTGGCCAGGGCTAGGCAATCGCCTGTACGAAGCGATTTCTCAGCGCGACTATGAAATGGTGCAGGGACTGATGGTGTTTTTCTCAGCAATTGTGGTGGCCGTCAGCATTGCAATTGATGTGCTCAATGCGTATGTTGATCCCCGGATTCGCTATTGAATTGCCTGCGGATCGGGTTGTCTGATAATGTAAAGAAATATTGCTTGTCTTAGAAACAGCGACACGTTTAGAAATATTTAGTATTGAACCTGGCAGATACCAGCCTGATAGATACTAAATTTAATTATTTTCGTGATCGCCCCAGCTAGCGATGACTTCCCCCAACTCGACACTTAACACTTGCCCTTTCACTGGCCATTTTTCGCCCGCTCTGCTCGCCCTCAAGCGATTTATTAGAGGCACCCTCAGGCAAGCGGGTATCGGCGCAATATCGCTTGTGATCGTGTTAAATCTAGGTACTCACTCTCCTGCTCTATCTGCTGGCGTGGCTTCTGAGTCGTCTTCCTTGGCTTCGACCTATTCAGCTACTCGGGAAGATTTGAGCCAGCCGGTGCAGCACTTGGCCCAGAACAATACTTCAAGCAATGCTTCATTACAGAAGTTTAGCCACCGCCCCTCATCTCAAGCTGATTCTGCTGTTTCATCTTGTCCCAGTCATTCCATCATCGCCAGAATGACTCACCATCACCTCACCAGCGCTCGTTTGTCTCTTCCTACGACAAGTGAGCGACTCAGCGTTAGCGTAGCTGGAGCCCGATAGTGGAAGGGCTAGTAGATAGGTAACGTCAGTTCGGGTTAAGCCACAGGCGGCAACGCCCATTCTAGATGAAGTCCAGGCTTCTTAGGCTGATGGCAGTAGGCAATTAAGCCGCAGATGATGTTGACCCAACAGTTAACTGGGCTGCGATGCCTTGAATGCT
>JBGTGK010000134.1:0-5620 GCA_041746795.1 Phormidesmis sp. | reverse complement strand
GAAGCCTGCTCTTTGGCCGGTCACCTGGGCCTCGGCAAGCTGATCGCGCTGTACGACGATAACCACATTTCGATTGACGGATCTACCGATATTGCCTTCACCGAAGACGTAAGCAAGCGCTTTGAAGCCTACGGCTGGCACGTTTTGCATGTAGAAGATGGCAACAGTGACTTAGATTCGATTGAGAAGGCACTAGCTGAAGCCAAAGAGGTCACTGATAAGCCCACTATGATTAAGGTCACTACGACCATTGGCTACGGTTCCCCTAACCGAGCTGGCACTGGCGGCATTCACGGCGCGATGCTAGGCGACGAAGAAACGATCGCAACCCGTAAAAATCTAGACTGGAAGTACGACTTCTTTGAAATTCCTGAAGACGCTCTTAGCCGCTACCGTCAGGCCATCGATAAAGGAGCCAGTGCCGAGGCTGAGTGGGAAGAGACGCTAGCGACATACCGCACTCAGTACGCCGACGAAGCTGCTGAATTCGAGCGATTCCTTTCCGGTAAGCTGCCTGACGGTTGGGAAGACGCCTTGCCTACTTACACACCTGATGACAAAGCGCTGGCTACCCGTAAGAACTCAGAAATGACGCTCAACGCGCTGGCCCCAGTTCTGCCTGAACTCATCGGCGGCTCCGCTGACCTCACTCACTCCAACCTCACCGAGCTAAAGGTTTCCGGCGACTTCCAAAAGGGCGCTTACGAAAATCGGAATATTCACTTCGGCGTTCGCGAGCACGGTATGGGCGCAATCTGCAACGGCATTGCCCTCCATGGTGGTGGCCTCATCCCTTACTGCGCGACCTTCCTGGTCTTTACCGACTACATGCGCGGCGCGATCCGCCTTTCTGCCCTATCCGAAGCAGGCGTCATTTACGTAATGACCCACGACTCCATCGGCCTTGGCGAAGACGGCCCCACTCACCAGCCGGTAGAAACGGTCGCCTCATTGCGCGCCATTCCTAACCTGTACGTCATCCGCCCCGCTGACGGCAACGAAACTTCTGGCGCGTACAAAATCGCCGTGAACAAGCGCAAAGCGCCTACGCTGATGTGCTTCTCTCGCCAGGGCTTACGCAACCTCCCCGGTTCCTCTATAGACGCAGTTGCCAAGGGTGCTTACATCATGTCTGACAATTCAGACAGCACGCCTGAGCTGATTTTGATCGGCACGGGTAGTGAAGTTGAGCTGTGTGAAGATGCGGCTGAGAAGCTGCGTGGCGACGGTAAAAAGGTTCGGGTAGTTTCCATGCCCTGCTGGAAGCTATACGAAGAGCAGGATGCAGCTTACAAAGAGTCTGTGCTGCCTAAGGCTGTGAAGAAGCGTTTGGTGGTTGAAGCCATGAGCAGCTTCGGCTGGGCTAAGTACTTCGGCGATGAGGGTGACATGATCAGCGTAGATACCTTTGGCGCTTCGGCTCCGGGTGACATTGTGATGGAGAAGTTTGGTTACACCGTTGATAACGTTGTTTCTCGTGCAAAGGCGCTGCTGAGCTAATCACTTTTCTAAATAAGAAAATAAGACAAAGCCCTCGCTGTTATTGAATCAGTGAGGGCTTTTTGTCTTCGCTAGCCTTGTGTAAAACCTTTGTGTGAAAACAGGGGCTATTGAACCTGCCTGTCATGCTCTCGATTCTAAACTGTTTCCGAAGTAGAGGCCGCCAGCTCTTCTAGCTGCTCCTGCTGATCTTGCGTAATGCACGACTGAATCACCGTTTCAATGTCGCCTTCTAAGATGCCACCTAGCGAGAAGTTTTGATTGAGACGGTGATCCGTCATGCGGTTGTCTTTGTAGTTATAGGTGCGGATTTTTTCGGAGCGGGAGCCTGAGCCAACTTGTGATTTACGGATAGAGCTAATCTCGTCATTTTGCTCTTGTAGCTTTGCTTCGTACAGCTTGGCTCGGAGAATTTGCATGGCCCGCTCACGGTTTTGAAGCTGCGATCGCTCCTCCGTACAAAACACCCGAATCCCAGTCGGCTTGTGAATCAAATCAACCGCCGTCTCCACCTTGTTCACATTCTGACCGCCCGCGCCACCAGACCGGGCCGTCGTCATCACAATATCCTTTGGGTCAATATGAACTTCCACATCATCTACCTCTGGCATAATTGCCACCGTCGCCGTCGAAGTATGCACTCGTCCGCCCGACTCCGTTAGCGGTACCCGCTGCACCCGATGCACACCCGACTCAAACTTCAGCTTGCTATAAACCTGATCGCCCTTCACTTCTATCACGGCTTCCTTCACGCCGCCCATATCCGCCCGTGATTCGCTTAGCAGGCTCGCCTTCCATCCTTGGCCCTCGGCATACCGGCTATACAGCCGCAGCAAATCGCCCGCCCAAATACCAGCTTCATCGCCGCCAGTGCCCGCGCGAATTTCCAACATGATGTTCTTATCGTCGTTGGGATCTCTGGGTAACAGCAGTACCTTTAGCCGTTCTTCGAGCTTTTCGCTACTCTCTTCCAGCTCAGCGACCTCTAGCCCAGCCATCTCATGCATTTCAGAATCGTTAGCAGCCTCTTTATAGATCTCTTGAGCGCCCGTTAACTCTGCTTGAACCTGCCGCCACTCGTGATAGGTCGTTACGGTTTCTTCCAAAGACGCCCGTAGCTTAGCAATTTTCTGAAACTCGTCGGGGTCTCTAGCAACGTCAGGGTCAGCCATGCGCCGGGTTAGCTCGTTAAAGGTCTGCTCCACCGACGCCAGTTTTTCGAGTAAGTAAGATTCAGCCATTGTCTTTCACTATAAGTTTGCTAAGAAGGTTATAAATGACCATCAAAAAAAATATTCCGAGCAGCTCACCCGCAAAGGCACGCCACTCGGAATATTTACACAAGGCTATAGCGGCTACTTCTTCGCGTCGCCTTTAGCTGCATCAGTCTCAGTTGCCTCAGGAATGTCAGTCTCAGTAGACATGCCATACTTGCGCAAGAAACGCTCAACGCGGCCTTCGGTGTCAATAATCTTTTGTGTGCCCGTGTAAAACGGGTGATTACCCGACCACACATCAACGCTTAGCTCAGGCTTAGTCGAGCCAACGGTCATGACCTGCTGACCATTGCAAAATACTTTGGCTTCGGGGTACCACTTAGGATGGATATCGGCTTTTGGCATGGTTCTATAAAAAGGAGGGAGAGTATTAGAAGATTGAACAAAATGCAGTGAAAGGGGACGTTGGATGAGCGCAGTCGAAGCCAACCTCATCATAAGCAACCAAAAGATTAACGCTTCGAGAACTGACCAGCCTTGCGCGCCTTCTTCAAGCCGTACTTTTTCCGCTCCTTCTGGCGAGGGTCACGGGTTAAATAGCCTTCAGTTTTTAAGGGCGTCCGGTTGTCTGGATCTAGCTGGCACAGCGCGCGAGCAACGCCCAGCTTAATAGAGTCAGCCTGACCCGTTAGCCCGCCGCCACGTACGTTGACCAAAATGTCATACTCGCCCTCTAAGCCCAGCGTCTCTAGCGGTGCTTTGGCAGAGGTGAGGTAGGCAGGATTATCTTGAAGATAGTCAGCACCTGGCTTTTTGTTAATGGTCATAGTTCCATTGCCAGGAACCAAGCGAACCCTGGCAACAGAAGACTTGCGGCGGCCCGTGCCCCAATATACAGCGCGATCAGAATCAGCCATGGGTTATTTAGCTCCAGTAGTGTTGACGGTCATAGCGGTGGGGTTTTGAGAAGCGTGAGGATGCGCGGGGCCAGCGTAGACTTTGAGCTTGGTGAAGAGCTTGCGGCCCAGCGAATTTTTCGGCAGCATTCCTTTGACGGCCTTCTCGACGATGCGCTCGGGGATGCGGGCCTGCAACTGCTCAAATGTCTCGGTTTTCATACCACCGGGACGGCCAGAGTGGCGATGGTAGAGCTTCTGAGAACTCTTGTTACCAGTGACGGCCACTTTTTCAGCGTTAATGACGACAACGAAGTCTCCCGTGTCCATGTGCGGGGCATAGTTTGGCTTTTTTTTGCCGCGTAGCACCTGCGCAATTTCAGTCGCAAGCCGACCCAAACGCTGGTCGGCGGCATCTACCACATACCAATCGCGTTCGATTTCGTTAACAGGAGTAAGGGTAGTTTTAGTAGACATAACGGGTTTTTGTTGGACTTCGTGAGTGAATTTGGACTGGGTTACAAGTGAAAATCGGCAGGGAATGAAACAGGGAGTGAAAACTGAGGCTGAGTGTCGACCCACGCCTCGGGAGGGAAAGGAAAGTTGGCATAGCCCACTCTCAATAAGCAAAGTCCTTGAGGGGGGGCTGAATATTTTACCAAATCGCGGCGCTGATTACGCCAAATGGCGGTAAAGCCTTCAGGAGACAGCTGTTTTTGCCCCACCTGAACTATTAGGCCCATGATCAGGCGAACCATGCCATATAAAAAGCCCGTCGCCTGCAATTCAATCTGTACAAAGTGACTTGAGCGGTGACACCGTACATCCTGCATTTCTACCCAGGAATGGGTTCTATCTGATCCTGCACGATGAAATGCGGTCAAGTTATGATAACCCACCATGGGAGCCAGCGCGGCCAGCATCAGGCTTTCGTCTAATGGCTGGAAGTAGTAGTGCCACACAAAGGGCTGCACAAACAGATTGGGATATCGGCTGGTATAGAAGGTGTAGCGGTAGCGCCGCCACTCGGCTGAGAACTGGGCGTGCCAGTCATCGGTAACCGCTGCGGAGGCTCGAATCACGATGTCAGCCAGCAGTCGGTCGTTGAGGATGGCGGCCCATCGCTCAGCGGGAATGACGTTTGGGGCTTCAAAGTGGGCGGCTTGGGCGGCGGCGTGAACGCCTGTGTCCGTTCTACCTGCACCCTGGAGAGTGGTGTGATAGCCGAGCACGGAGGCGATCGCCCCCTCTATCTCAGCCTGCACCGTCCGCTCTTTTCGCTGACGCTGCCACCCGTGAAACGCAGTGCCCTTGTACTGAATGACCAAGGCCACTCGTTGGGTACTTCGCTTGTCGGGCGGCAGGTTGGCGAGCTGCTTGGCTAGTTTAGCTACTTCACCCACTGCTTGCTTACGTCAGCTCAATGATAGCCATGCGAGCATTATCGCCACGACGACTGACCGTACGAACAATACGAGTGTAGCCACCCTTACGATCGGCGTAGCGCTCGGGCGCTTGGTCAAACAACGCATGCACAAGCTGCTTATCGTAAATGTAGGCCATCGCCCGACGACGCGCAGACAGTGAGCCATCTTTGGCTAGCGTCACCATGCGATCTGCTTCAGAGCGAATGGCTTTGGCTCTCACTTCAGTCGTTTTAATTCGACCGTTGCGAATTAGCTCAGTAGTAAGCGCTCTCATCAAGGCTTTACGCTGGTCAGCGGCCTTGCCTAGTTTTGGTACACGACGACCATGTCGCATTTATTTTCTCCCTTTTGAAAAAATGAACGGATTACCCCTTTAGAGGACTCCTACGAGGGGAGCCCCAACGAGGGTTAGCGGGGTTTATACGGATTTGGCTGGTTTTTCGAGGGGTAACATGATGCCGAGATGCACGTTAAGCGCTTCGACCACTTCCTCAGCAGACTTTTGACCAAAGTTTTTGATCTCTAGCAGGTCTTCCTGGCTGTAGTCCAGCAGGTCTGAAACGGCGTTGATTTGAGCCCG
>JBGTGK010000133.1:0-9446 GCA_041746795.1 Phormidesmis sp. | reverse complement strand
CTGGCCTGCTGGGCTATCAACGGGTTCCGTGGCCTTTTCCCAGTGATAGTCGTTGCCAAAGGTGAAAACGTTAGCGCTGGTCTTGATATCATCGGGTATCGCGGCAGCACCGACCATGTTCGACTGCCCGACCAATACATACAGCTTGAGATTACCTTGCAGTTGCTCGGCGATCGCACTCTGCTCTAGCGAATCAGCAAGCACCTCAGTCGGCGCATAAAAATAGCGAGAGCCCCCCACTTTCTGTAGCCAACCACCCGTTTTTGCACTCAGATCAAAGTACCTTTGCAACCCTACGCCAAGCCCCGTTCCACAAATCAAGGCTAGGCTAAAAGCGGTAACAGAGCGGAGTTTCATAAGCAAAACACAGAGCTAGCGGTGTAAAACGGGAACTTCGGCAAAGCCGGAATGAGTACGCATTATTCAAAAGCCACGCTAGGCTAGTAGAACCCGATGAGCAGTAGAGTTCCCTTCAGACTCATCAAAAATGCTTGATGTTTCAAATTAATATCCCAAACTATGGCTCATATTAAAGACCGTCGGTCTCAAAACGTGGAAGGTAATTTTTACGTCGACAGTAGCTGTATCGACTGCGATACCTGCCGGTGGCTAGCGCCCGATATTTATAACCGGGTAGGCAGTCAGTCGGTGGTGCATCATCAGCCCACTAGCCAAGCAGAGCGAGTGGCGGCGCTGGAAGCTTTGTTGGCCTGCCCCACAGGTTCTATTGGCACTAAGGAAAAGCCGACAGATATTCAGCAGGTGCAACAGCAGTTTCCGATAAAAGTAGACGGCAACGTCTTTTACTGTGGCTACCACTCTAAAAAGTCTTTCGGCGCGGCTAGCTATTTTATTCAGCGGCCTGAGGGCAACGTGCTGATCGATTCGCCCCGATTTACACCGCCGCTGGTAAAGCAGCTCGAAGCGATGGGCGGTGTGCGCTACCTGTATCTGACGCATCAGGACGATGTTGCCGATCATGAAAAATTTCATCAGCACTTTGGGTGCGATCGCATCCTTCACCAGCAAGACATCACTTCTGGAACCAAAAACGTCGAAATTCAGCCCACGGGAACTGAGCCATTTGCGCTTGCTGACAATCTGCTAATCATTCCTCAGCCCGGTCACTCACGAGGGCATACCGTACTGCTTTACAAAGGAAAGTATCTATTTACCGGCGATCACCTAGCCTGGTCAGCCCGGCTAGAGCAGCTTCACGCCTTCCGCGACTTCTGCTGGGATTCCTGGCCTCGTCAAATCAAATCTATGAAGGCACTGGCAGACTATACCAGCAACTATGCCTTTGAGTGGGTACTGCCAGGGCATGGGCGGCGATTTTCTGCGCCCACTAAAGATATGGCTGCTCAGATGCAGCAGTGCATTCAGTGGATGGAATCGGTAGCCTGAGCTAGTTACACAAAAAAGCCCAGTGAATCACTGGGCTTAGAGTCCTAATTCTGTTTACGGAGTACCTGAAAGTGTCGCGCCCGAAAGGTCGGATGGCCTATGCGGCGTGAGCTTGCTTTCGGCGAGTGGCAACTAGGCCAACGGCTACAAGGCTTAAGCCTAGCAGAGAAGATGGTTCAGGAATGTCTGCAACGCTACCTATTACCTTAAAGTCGGGGCCGTTATAGGCTTTGCCCTGACTGCTAACCCGCAGAGCTGTAACATAGCCAGTGGTGAGGCCTAGCTCTGCAAGGCTGACACCGATGGAACCTACTTTTTGAGCGCTGCTGATCTCTTGAGTATCGATGCTAAATCCTGCGTAATCCCAGTCTTTAGAGTTAGAAAGCGCCACTTTATTGCCGATAAGGTTGCCCTGGGCATCTAGCGCCTGAATATCTAGTCGGCTGTTCATACCGCGCTCCCACAGAAAAATGTTATCAACCGCTTTGGCAAAGTTAAGATCGAGGATGAAGTTGCCTACTTCTTCCGTATCGATGATGTTGTTGAGGTTGAGGTTGTTCATGACGGCCTTTGCGCCCTCATTGGTAAGGTCTTCTTGTTTTAATCCGGTGGTTGCTTTGTCACCAATGTCGGCACTAGCTGCGCCGCTATTGTCGCCGGTGTAAATATCGTTAGAAAGAATGTTGGCGGAGGTCACTAAGGTGAAGTCGCTGATGACTTTGCCATTTCCAAGCGTTACAGAATTGAGAAGAATGTCACCTTTAGAGGCGTCTTTACCGCTGAGGGCTGCTGTGTAGTTGGTTTGAAAAGAGAAGGCTTGAGCAGATGCGGAGGATAGGGCGATCGCACCCCCTACAATCAAACCTGCACCAACCGAAATTTTGCGAATTTTCATAGAGTTTATAGCCTCTAATTTAGTCGAGTGAAGTGAGTTTGAGAACAGAACCGAATTTTGTGTATTTAAAGCTAATGAGTCAGCATCAGCTAAAGCACACTCGATATCGTCAGAGTTCACAGCTCAAAGGGGTAAACCTACTCTCTGTCGGACAACTTTACAGGATGTTCTTAAAAGCCATTAACTACGGAGATCGTACTGAGCTACAAGAAAGTCTCGCTTCAGGATTTTCACGTTAAGAGGTTTCTATGAGACTCTTCTTAATCGGTATATAAACTTACAAATTCCGTAAAGCGCTACGTGCTAGCTAAAAGAGAAAGTACTTTTCTACTCGGGTGAGCTGTGTAATTTCTCTAGAGGGAACCGTGCAGACTTTGGGGCAATTCAATCTCGCCTTAGCTCTGGCTTTTGCCTGAAGTTTTTGTAGAATGGCCAAGGTGGTCTTCTATTTTGCTTCCATCCAGTTTTTGCCAGCGTTGGCTTCTACCTTAAGCGGTACAATCAGCTCTACAGCCGACTCCATAGTGCTTTCAATTTTAGGCTTCAGCTCGTCCCATTCTTCAGAAGACACTTCAAAAATAAGCTCGTCGTGTACTTGCAGTAGCATATTTGCTTTGTAGTCTTTTAGCAGCTCATGCATTCGCACCATCGCTACTTTAATAATGTCGGCGCTAGAGCCCTGAATAGGCGCGTTAGCTGCGGCTCGTAAATAGCCAGCATCGTAGCCGTTAGTGCGCAGCTTGTCTAACTCGATTTCTTGTGGATTGGTGCCTTTAAGAGCTTGAAGGCTGCGAGTAGTGAAATTGAAGTAGCGGCGGCGACCGGCAATGGTTTTGACGTAGCCGTTAGCGATCGCCTCCCGTTGCATCTGTTGTAAATACTCAAACACCTTCGAATAACGATTGTTAAACCTGTCAATGAACGTCTTCGCATCAAGGCGATGCACGCCTGTCTCGCGCGCGAACCTGGCCGCGCCCATGCCGTAGATCACGCCAAAGTTGATGATCTTAGCCATGCGCCTTTCGTCGTTAGTAATCTCTTCTTTCTCTTTTTCAAACAGCAGCGTTGCCGTTAGCCGATGCACATCTTCATTGTTGCGATAGGCCTCTACCAAAATGGGTTCGCCGCTCAGGTGTGCCAAAATTCGTAGCTCTATTTGAGAATAATCTGCCGCTGCTAGTAGCCAACCTTCCTTGGGCAAAAAGGCCTGCCGAATTTGACGGCTAAAAGCCGTGCGCGTGGGAATGTTTTGCAAATTTGGATTAGATGACGAGAGTCTACCGGTAGAGGTGACGGCCTGGTTAAAGTCGGTATGCACTCGTTGAGTATCGGGTCTGATTAACGCAGGGAGCGCGTCTACATAGGTACTCTTCAATTTAGAGAGCGTGCGATATTCCACCACAGCGTCAACCACAGGATGATCGCCCTGTAATTTTTCGAGGGTAGCGGCGTCGGTAGAGTAGCCGGTTTTGTTTTTGCGAGACTTGCGTTTGTCGAGTCCTAGCGTATCAAAGAACAATGTGCTCAGCTGCTTGGGCGAGCCTAAATTGAACTCTGAACCGGCAGCTTCGTAGGCTGACTTTTCAATCCCAGCCAGGGTGTTCTCTAATTCTTTAGAGAACGTGTTTAAATAGTCTTTGTCTATGCGAATGCCGGTAGCTTCCATATTCGCTAGCACAGGCTCTACCGGTAGCTCAACCTCGTTAAACAGCGTTTCTAGCTCAGGGGCGGCGGCAAGTTCGGCTTTGAGGATGGGAACTAAGCGATAGGTTGTATGGACATCGCTGCCGCAGTATTGGGCAACTTTGGCGATCGCAACGTCCCCAATCGTTTGCCCCTTCGGCACCAAATCCTCATAGCTCACCGTCGTCAGCTTCAAGTAGCGCAGCGACATATCTGACAGATTATGGCTATTTTCAGGGTTGATCACATAGCTCGCCAGCATCGGATCAAAAACAACGCCCGCCAGCGTAACGCCCGATCGCCGCAGCACCAAACGGTCATACTTCGCATTCTGAAACACCTTCGGGTAGTCAGCACTTTCTAATACGGGCCTAAGCGCCTCAGTTACAGCCTTCACTGATAGCTGCTTGCCCGCAGCATGTCCTACCGGAATATAGGCCAAATCGGTCTTGCCCTCACCCCAGCAGCAGCCAATCCCCACTAAATCAGCGGATAGCGGATCAATAGAGGTCGTTTCCGTATCCCAAGCCACTGGCGCATCAGCATCTTTGAAGGTTTTAAGTGTTTCGACGAGCGTCTTCAACTGCTGATCGCTCGTCACGATCTGCGGCTGAATATCCACGCCACCCAAGCCTACTTGATCAACCGCGTCAGTTTCCTCAGCGGTGAAAAAAGCCAGATCCTCATCAACAAAGCTCTCCGGCAAGGGTTCAACTGTCCTCTTAGCCTCGGGCTTATAGTCTGACTCGCCGCCAAAGGACGCCTGTAGTTTACTAACCCGATTGATAAAGTGCTGTAGCTCCAGCTTTTGCAGCGCGGGAATCACATCATCGGGGTCAAATCCCTCTAACTTGCAGGTATCTAAATCTGTTTCTACTGGCACATCGGTAATAATAGTTGCCAGATATTTTGACTGCTCCGCGTCTGCCTTCCCGACTTCTAAGTTCTTCTTAACCGCGCCTTTTAGCTCGTCCAACGAGGCGTAAATGGTGTCCAAATCGCCATAGGTATCGAGCAGCTTGACGGCAGTTTTTTTGCCAATGCCTTTCACACCGGGAATGTTGTCTGAAGCATCACCGCATAGCGCTTTGTAGTCGACTACCTGGCTGGGTAAAATCTCCAGCTTTTCATACACTTCAGCCGCCCCAAATTCTTTGGCCGAGCCGTTGCTGCTGCGAGCAAAAGAGTTGCTCAGATACATTATTTTGATATTTTCGTCTTGATCAATCAGCTGAAAAAGATCCTGATCGCCGCTGAGAATTTTCACCCGGAATCCTTTATCTTTGGCCCGAGTTGCCAGCGTCCCGATCATGTCATCAGCTTCGTAGCCAGGCTCACAGAATATCGGCAGATTGAGCGCTTTTAGTAAACCCTTTAGGTTTTCGACATCCTCAGTAAATTCTTCAGGTGTTTCAGCTCTGCCCGCTTTGTAAGTATCCGTCATCTCGTGGCGAAAGGTGGGCGCTGCCAGGTCAAAGGTAATAGCCGCACAGTTGGGTTTCTCGGCCTCCAGCGTGTCCATCAGTGATTTGAGAAAGCCAAAACATACGCTAGTTGGGATGCCCGTAGAGGTGCGTAGCCCACCGTCGCGGCTGCGGGCAAACGCATAGTAGGAACGAAAGGCCAAAGAGTGACCATCTACCAGTAGGAGAACAGGTTTATCTACAGAAGAAGTCAATATTTCAAAGGGGCAAGCGACCTATCCATTATCGGGTAGCCTTGGGAAAATGGTGCGATAAAATGCTTGCTGATGTTTACGATAAAATAACCTTCAGCGATGTGCAGATGGACGCCTAACTTTCCGATGCGGAAGATATCAGCGTAGGCGACCGTCAGCAGTCAAAAAAAAAGCGCCCCAAGTACTTTTAGGTACTCTTAGGCGCAAGGGGTCGATTTCTAAATTGATTTCATTGATCGCTCAATGTAGAGAAAACTCGGCAGCGCGTGCTCCCACACGTCAGCGACTGCAAAAAATAAGCCAGCAGCATCAGCCAAAACGGCATCAGCCAAAGCGCTAAAGTCCTGCTAACAAGAAAACTTGTTAAATCTCCTGAAAGGAAGTGTATCAAGAATTACCGTTCTTTTAGTAATAATTCTTCACGATTTTGGGTTTATTTGGCTGTGTTCGGCGGGCGATCGCCTTTATCCACTCAAAAATAGATGTCCGAAACTCTTTGCTAGCACACGACAACAGCCTCCGCAGGCTTTAATTCTTACCTTCCTTACTTGACCTCTATCTAAAGTTAGATTATGCGTAATTCCTGACTTTTGCAGCCGCGATCGCATAACCGCGAATCTCTGTCACTATGGAGTTGGCGTATTTAATGACCCTTTAAGCATTTTGCAGATTACTTTTCTAGGAACCAGTTCTGGCGTGCCGACGCGATCGCGCAACGTCTCTAGCGTCGCCCTGCGCCTGCCCCAGCGGGCCGAAGTATGGCTATTCGACTGTGGCGAAAGCACCCAGCACCAGTTTTTAAGAAGCGAATTCAAGTCGAGCCAGATTCGCCGAATTTTTGTCACTCACATGCATGGCGATCACATCTTTGGCCTGCCGGGGCTACTCGCAAGCTGTGGCATGGCCGGTACAGGCCAGCAGCAAATTGACATCTATGGCCCCCCAGAGCTATCGCCTTATCTAGAAGCCTGCCGTCGCTATTCTAAAACGCAGTCCTCCTACCCAATTGAGGTACACATCACTCAGCCTGGCAAGGTATACGAAGATGACGACTACACTGTGACCTGCCAGCGACTGAAACATCGCATTCCAGCCCACGGGTATCGAGTCACCGAAAAAGATCGGACGGGTCACTTTGACGTGAAGCGAGCAGCGGCCTTGGGCATTCCTCCAGGGCCACTGTATGGCAACTTAAAGCGAGGTGAAGTGGTAACGCTGGCCGATGGTCGTAAAATCAACGGTTCAGACCTTTGCGGGCCAACCATTGTCGGGCGTAAGTTTGTGTACTGCACCGATACTGTTTTTTGTGAGAACGCCATTGAGCTAGCCCAGGGGGCTGACGTACTCATTCACGAGGCAACTTTTGCCCATCAAGATGCGGGCCTGGCCTACCAGCGGATGCATTCAACTTCAACCATGGCCGCTCAGGTGGCATTATCAGCTCAGGTGAAGCAGCTGATAATGACGCACTTTAGCCCGCGCTATGCGCCAGGCAATGCAATTGAGCTAAGCGATTTACTCAGCGAAGCTCGGTCTATTTTCCCAAATACGATTATGGCCAAGGACTTTTTGACCTACGACATTAATCGCAGTGATGAGGACGCTAAAGTAAAAGTGACGGTTTAGCAAGGTTCTTGCTCAAATCTGGCTTGCCCAAATCTGGCTTTCTCCAGTCTAGGGAGAGGGCACAAAAGTCTGGATTTAGCCCTGTTCTTCACTGAGGCTGGCTAGTCGAGCTGTGATCTTTGCAAGGTGCTGCAAGTTGCTGACTGGCAGCCGAGGCCGAGGAATTTCTTCGTTAGGCCAGTCTGGTAGGTCACTGCAAGGGCAAGCATGGGGCTTAATTTCTTTTTGTGGAATAGGCACGGGCATCTCGCATCGGGCACAGTTCATCACCTCCCACTGTGGGGAGAGTAGCTCAGCAATGGCCTGGTCAGTGCCTTCTAAATAAAGGGCTTTACCTTCTGCGGCCATGATAGCTGCCCAACACGCTTCAAATTCGGGGCTGAAATGCTCGCCTTGAATCACTTTTTCGGACTTATAGCTGAGGCGTCCACTGTCGCTTTTTACCTTTTTTCCTAGCTGGAACCAGTGGGCTAAATAGGCTTTAACTTCGCTCGGAGAGGCCATACTTTCATAAAAGACTTTTCATGCGTATTAAAGCATAGCCCTTTAAATCCTGTCCGTACGCATCCCGACGAAGACAATTAATGATTGTAATCCGCTTGCAAAAGGGGCTCTGCTATTGCTATTTACCCTCGTCCTACGGCTGAACCTATGGCTGAAATATTGATGGCGTATCCGCTGGTGACTAGATAAACGTCGGTGGCAAGTTCGCCTATGCTGCGGCTGAGAGTGCCGAGGCGATCGCGAAAAGTCCGCCCCACTTTATAGCTAGGCACCACCCCCCACCCAGTTTCTTCTGCAACCAGGATCACGTCAGCAGAGGTCTGCTTCAGGGCAGCCATAAGCTGGCCTTGCGATTCATTCCAGGTAGCAATATCCTGCTCAATCAGATTTGCCAGCCAGGTACCCAGCGAATCTATTAACAGACAATGATTTTCACTGTGTTGACCAATAGATTGAGCAAGTGCAAGGGGGACTTCACGAACGCACCATTGAGCAGGTCTTCTTTGCTTGTGCTGCTCAGTTCGAGCCTGCCATTCAGCATCATCAGGGTCGCTTTGAGCAGTAGCGATGTAAATTATCTGCTGACCTTTGGCCGTAGCCCTCTGCTGGGCAAGCTGCTCAGCCCATTCGCTTTTGCCAGAGCGAGCAGGGCCGGTTACCAAAATGATGGTCATATGTTAGTTTGCCGTTTTATTTGGCTATATTCGGGCCACATGCTGGGCCATAGTCGGGCCACAATCCCGCCGATGGAGTTGCAGGGTAAATTGCTGTGATCAGTGATACATCTGTGGACTTATGCTATCCTAGAGGACTATTGTTTCTCCCTGTTTTATAGGGATTTTATTAGGAGGTTTTCGCTTGGAGTCTGCTGTAGAGCCTACAGATATGCCTTTTGAGGGCGATAGTGGAAGAATTGAGTCGGATGCCCGATTCATTTTAAAAGTGCTTTGGTTAGATAAAGACGTTGCGCTGGCGGTCGATCAGGTCGTGGGCAAAGGCACTAGCCCCCTCACCTCTTACTTTTTCTGGCCCCGTAACGATGCCTGGGAACAGCTCAAGACTGAGGTTGAGTCTAAGTCCTGGATTACGGACGAAGAACGTGTTGAGCTGCTGAATAAGGCAACTGAAATCATCAACTATTGGCAGGAAGAAGGCAAGTCAAAGCCGATGAGTGAAGCGCAAAGCAAGTTTCCTGAAGTGGCCTTCACTGGTAGCTCGTGATCGGTTGACTGATTACCTAATAGACCACAAAAGCCCTTCAGCGCGGTTACACTGAAGGGCTTTTTGGTGGTGAATAAAACCGATCCTTTCTAACTAATATGCCGTACCTACAGAAAGGGAGCGGTTACCTAAACGCTAGCAAAGCAGGCGTGGGATAATAGAATATGGATAATTGAGATAAGGTTCTCTGATGACGTTAGCGCCCGTACTTACGAAGCCGTACATTGAGCAACGAGACTCAGGATACTGGATCGGAGAAACGCGTATTTCCCTCGATTCAGTTGTCTACTCTTTTTTGAATGGAGAGTCGCCTGAAAGCATTGCTCAAAACTTTCCGCTGCTTTCGCTAGAGCAGGTTTACGGCGCGATCGACTCCTATCTCGCCAATAAAACATTAGTCGATGCATATTTAGAAGAAGGCGAAGCCGCATT
>JBGTGK010000132.1:0-8425 GCA_041746795.1 Phormidesmis sp. | reverse complement strand
TAGCTGGCCGTCTTCCATCTGATTCCCTTGTAGCTGCCCGTCTTTTAACCGATAGAGAATTTGCTTTTCTCCCACCTGGGCACTGCTGACCTGATGGTTTTTTACCTGGCTAATAAAGCTGCTGTAGGGAACTCGCTCAGCCGCCTGACTGAAGGAATTCGGCAAAAAAGTACTGATTACCAGCACGGCGCTGAGTGCTAAAAATATCCAGTTGGCCGTCTTACGCTGCTGCGGCTTTTTATCCTTGACGGGCATAAGGTTACTCGCTTGTCTTTGTTTAAATACGCTGTTTTGCAATAGTCGTATCGTAACAAGGACAACGATTTACGGCGATCCCTCAGAGGGGGTGATTTCCGTAAAAGCAAAATCAACACTCCGAGCTTTTGTAAGTTGCACAATCTCTCCCACAGAAAATTCCAATTCCTAAACCATGACTGTTTGATCCAAACCAGCCTTGGGTGGATCAGCGCGACCTTTGCGCCAAACCTTCAGCTCCATGCCAATCGTTACATTGCCCTATTTAACCATTTCGTCATTTTGCTAGCCCACCTCAGCTTTTGCGAGCAATGGCGCAGCCTTCAGCAGTTTTTTGGTGTAGGGATGAGCCGGGGCGCTGAAGATTTGCTCGGTGGAGCCAATTTCTACTAGCTTACCGCCGTTCATCACAGCAATGCGATCGCACAAGTATTTCGCCACCCACAAATCATGCGTAATAAATAGATAGGTCAGCTCCAGCTCATCTTTTAGATCCAGCATTAGCTCCAACACCTGAGCCTGGACGCTGGCATCAAGCATACTAACGGGCTCATCGCAGATCACGAGCTTGGGGCGGGTGATGAGGGCACGGGCGATCGCTACCCGCTGCTGTTGCCCTCCCGAAATGTCGCCCGGATATCGGTGATAGTAGTCCTCCACTGGCGTTAACCCTACTTTCTCTAGCATGGCCTCTACCTTTTTTTGAGCTTCGGCATGGCTCGCGAGCCCATGGATCAGCAGCGGATCGGCAATCCCTCGACCAATCGTCATCATTGGGTTTAAGCAGGCATAGGGATCTTGAAAAATCATCTGAATATCGCGCCGCCTGGCCTGTAAATCTGAGCGCGATAGGGCGGTAAAATCGATGCCTTGAAACGTTATCAGTCCAGAAGTGGGCTCTACGATTCGCAGCAGCGTCCGTGAAAGCGTGCTTTTGCCACAGCCTGATTCACCCACTAATCCGAGGATCTCACCGGGGTAGAGATCGATCGAGACGCCATCAACCGCTTTAATCGCCGCAGGTGGCTCCTGGCGGAGTAGTTTGCTAATCAGCCCCTGTTCTAACGTGTAGTGCTTAGTGAGGTTTTTTAAGCTCAGAATAGGCGTAGATGCATTGGCTTCTGTGCCCGCTGAATTTTCAGCGCCAGCCGACTGTAGCTGATGGGCCGCCCGTAGTAAGGACTGAGTGTAGGGATGTTGAGGGCGATAAAATACGTCTTGGGTGGGGCCGATTTCGACCAGCTTGCCCTGATACATTACAGCGATGCGATCGCAATACTCTCCCACCAGCGCCAGGTCATGCGAAATCAAAATTAGGCCCATATGCCGCTGATCGCACAGCTCAGCGAGCTGCTCTAAAATCTGAGCAGATACCGTCACGTCAAGGCTGGTAGTGGGTTCGTCAGCAACGATCAGCTTGGGATTAAGCACTAAGGCAAGCGCGATCGCCACTCGCTGTCGCATCCCACCGCTAAACTCATGCGGATATTGCCGCCATCGGTCAGCCGGGATTTTGACAGATTCTAGGGTGGCGATCGCAATCTCTTTTGCCTGCTTTTTGCTCAGCTCAGGCCGATGAGCTAGCAGCGTCTCCGTACAGTGATCCCCAATAGTCATCAGCGGATCTAGCCGCGTCATCGGATCTTGAAATATCAGCGAGACCGCTTCTCCGCGAAAGCGCCGTAGTGCATCGGGCGAAAAGTCTAAAATAGAGCGTCCTTCAAACAGGGCGCGGCCTTCGATCCGCGTTGCCGCCGGTAGTAGCCGCATCGCTGCTCGCCCCAAGGTGCTTTTACCACAGCCCGACTCGCCCACTAAGCCGAGCTTTTCGCCCGGCTGCAAAGACAGCGTGACATCATCCACAGCCCACACCGACTCACCCGGATAGGACACCCGAAAGCTTTCGACGCCGAACAGAGGCGCATCGGCTGGGTTCGATATCAAAGCGCTATCGGCAGGCGTTTGTGCAGAAGGGAGCGGCGATTCGGCCATAAACTAAAGTAAAGACGATTAAGTTAACAAGAGAGCTACTGTTCAAATTTTCGCATTAAATAGGCCACGCCAAAATCGCCGTGTGGATGGCTCTTAAGCAGGTCGCCCAGCTCAAATATTCGGCTGGCAATATCGGAGCCCAGCTTTTCAACAACGGCTAGGCGCTGACGCTCTAACTGCTCTAGCTTTCTAATGCGTGCCTGCCAGTCAGACTGAAATACAATCGGGATCTGACGATGTAGCCCGAGTGCTTCAAAAACTTCCCATTCGCCTTGGTCGCACCACAGACCCTCACATAGCGGACAGCGCTCTATATAAAAGGAAGTCTTTTTTAGGTTCAGGTGCGATCGCTTCAAGTAAGTGCCGCATTCTGGACACAGCCCAGCCTTACCATCGAGCGGCGCAGGCTGAAAAGGTATTTCTAACGTGAGCGGCAGTACTTCTGTGGGGATCGCTTCTAGGCTGCCGTTGAGAGCCTGCCAGCGCTGATAGCTCTGTGCCGATAGCCAGCTGCCCTCGCAGCTAGGACAGCGTTGCGCTGCTAGTCCTGCCGCTAGCTGTGAGGGCATCATTTCGGTGGTGTTTTCTTTGGGGCAGCGCATACCAACTCTCCCTGAATGTATTTGAACCCTACTACAAACTGGCCCGCTCACGGCGCTAAGTACCCACTCTCTAATCCTGCAAAGTGCCGCAGACCTCTTCAGCAATGGCCTGTGCAAACGGCTGTAGCTGATTGAGCTGCGTGGTGAGCTGCGATCGCCCCTTAGCTATTGTCTCTGGCCGCTTGGCCGTTTTTAGCTTCATGGCTTCTAGGCTCACCAGGCGCAGCAGTCGGTGCGCTTCCGTTTGGTAAGGGCGCAGGCGCTGTTCCCTCTCTGGGTCGATAGGGGTAATGGCGATCGCAGCTATTATTTTTTGAAAGTGCTGTTGTAATTGAATCATCTGCGTTTGCACAGCGCCAGCGTTAAAACCAGCGTTAAAAGAAGATCCCGCTTCAGCTGAAGAAACCACTTCTTTTTGGAGTCCGCTCAGACCCTCTAAAAAAACCTGAGCTAAATGACACAGGCGACCTTCAACAAGTTCTAAATCGGGCTCTGGCATAGTCTTCATAATGTCTCAAACGCCTCTAAATGCCTGCCTCTTACATACCTCTTCAGACTAGCGCCTTCCCTGAAGTTGTCCTGACATCTTCTCGCAAGCGTGATAGTTTTGTTTATCATGATCTAATCGGCTTTTATCCGCTCTAATGGCCAGGCATGATACAAAAATAGGGCAGTAGGCAAGCGTCCATACCTTACTTTTCGACTTTCTTTATGGGCTGTCTTAGAGAGTCTGCCACCGTTTTAGGTTGATTTTTATTTAGCGATAGTTAATTTCCCCTTCATCTTCTGAATTCTTTATATCGGCTTTCTTCATACAACCTCTAGCTCAATACCCCTAGCTCAATACCCCCTAGCTCAATAAAGAGATCTTGCCAGCCATGACTGCAACAGCCCTTGCCATTCCTCAAGATTGTTCGCTACCCGACTGGCTATCTTCCTGCCTCTTGAAACAAGCTTCCCAGCCAGACGAACCTCCCGTGAGTGAAGCCCTAGAAAGGCTAAGTAAAAACGATCCTAGTGCGCTTGTTTCTCCCTCTATTTCTCTGCCTACGAATGGTAACCAGCTAGTATGTCGCGCTTTTGAGTTTGCCTATCAGCTGCATAAGGGACAAATGCGCGCTTCGGGGGATCCTTACATTGCCCATCCTGTAGCGGTGGCGGGTTTGCTACGGAGCTGGGGTGGCGACAGTGCGATGATCGCCGCTGGCTTTTTGCATGACGTGGTTGAAGATACCGAGGTGAGCGCCGATGAAATTGAGGCTATTTTTGGGCCAGAAGTTCGCCACCTAGTAGAAGGGGTGACTAAGCTCTCTAAGTTTAATTTTGATAGTAAAACCGAGCAGCAGGCTGAGAACTTTCGCCGGATGTTTTTGGCGATGGCCCAAGATATTCGCGTCATTGTCGTCAAGCTGGCCGATCGGCTCCACAACATGCGCACGCTGGAGCATCTGCGCCCAGACAAGCAGGTGCGCATTGCTCGTGAAACTCTGGAGATTTTTGCACCTCTGGCTAACCGCTTAGGCATAGGCCGACTTAAGTGGGAATTAGAGGATTTATGCTTTAAATACCTAGAGCCTGAAGCCTACTGCGAACTTAAGCAGCTCATTGTCGAAAAACGCGCCGACCGTGAAGCTCGCTTAGATCAGGTCAGCAACGTTTTAAAGGAGGGCATCAGCAAGCTAGGGATTGTTTGCGAAGACGCGAGCGGTCGCCCCAAGCACCTCTACAGCATTTACCGCAAAATGCAGCGGCAGCAAAAGGAGTTTAGTGAAATATACGATATTGCAGCCATTCGCCTAATCGTTAATACCAAAGACGAGTGCTACCGGGCACTAGCCGTTGTACACGATCTCTACCGTCCGATTCCTGGTCGCTTTAAAGACTATATCGGTTTGCCCAAGCCCAACCGCTATCAATCGTTGCATACGGTCGTGATTGGCCCTCACGGTCGGCCTATTGAGGTGCAGATTCGCACGGTTGAAATGCACCATATTGCCGAGTATGGGATCGCGGCTCACTGGAAGTACAAGGAGTCTGGCAACAGCGAGGCTACGGTTAGCGGCAATGAAGAAAAGTTCACCTGGCTCAGACAGCTTTTAGACTGGCAAAGCGAGCTTAAAGATGCTCAGGAATATCTTTCTGGCGTTAAGAATAATCTGTTCGACGAAGAAGTGTATGCGTTCACACCCGGTGGCGACGTAATTCCGTTAAGCCGGGGCGCAACACCCGTAGATTTTGCCTATCGCATTCATACGGAGGTGGGTAACCGCTGTGCGGGCGCTAAAGTGAGCGGTCGAATTGTCACGCTAGACACAAAGCTACAAAACGGCGACATCGTTGAGATTCTCACCCAAAAGAACGCTCATCCTAGTTTGGACTGGCTGAACTTTGTGGTGAGTGCGGGGGCGCGTAACCGAATTCGGCAGTGGTACAAGCACTTTCACTATGATGAAAATCGCGATCGCGGCCATGAAATGCTTGAAAAAGTCATGGGCAAAAGCGGGCTCGACGCGCTGCTCAAAACTGCCCCGGCCCAGGCTGTGGCCGAGCGCTGTAACTATGCTTCGGTAGACGATCTGCTAGCGGGCTTGGGCTACGGCGAAGTCACTTCTAACGCTGTGGTAAATCGGCTGCAAGAGGCGATTAAAGAAGCTCAGCCGGTACAGCTGGTAGAACTCGGCACCTTAGAAAAGGAAATTCCGGCGGTTAAGCCCGTTCCCAACCGAGGAAATGGTTATGCTCACGCCCCGATTGCTGGGCTTGAAGGCCTGCTGCACTACATCGCTGGCTGCTGTCATCCGCTGCCGGGTGAGTCTATCTTAGGCGTGGTTTCTACGGGCGGTAGAGGTATAGCTGTGCATCGGCAAACCTGTCCAAATGTAGAAAATATTCCAGGTGAGCGGCTGATCCCGCTGCGCTGGAATGAGGCTGACCAGGTGAAGGGGCATCCGGACACGTACCCTGTCCAGCTGAGAATTTCGGTGATTGACCGAGTCGGTGTGCTGAAAGACATTTTGACTCGGCTATCGGATCTCAAAATCAATGTGCATAAGGCGGGGGTGAAAACTCATCCCGATCAGATTGCGGATATTGATTTGGGTATTGATATTTACGACCATGAGCATCTTGATAAGACCTTTGCTCAAATTCGTAAGATGTCTGATGTGCTAAATATTAAACGCGTTACGGCGGTGGATTGATGGGTTTTTGTGGTTGATGGCTAATCCTTTTTTGACTTTACCTTACGAAACGGCGCTGGCTGATTTGGGCGACGATTATTACGATGTGGTGGAGCCAGCGACGTTTCCAAAGCATGTGCTGCGGTTTCGGAATGATGATGTTTTGCGTAAGTTGGGTTTATCGCCTGAGCGGGTGAGCGATCGCGATTTCATCGAATCCTTTGGCGAATTCAAAAGACACAATCAGCGCTTAGCCCTCCGCTACCACGGCTATCAGTTTCGTAGCTACAACCCTTTCCTGGGCGACGGACGCGGTTTCTTATACGGTCAAGTGCGCGGTACTGACAGTAAGCTTTACGACTTTGGCACAAAAGGATCTGGCCCGACGCCCTATTCTCGGGGTGGCGATGGCCGTCTTACCTTAAAAGGGGGCTTGCGAGAGGTTCTGGCCTCCGAGACTTTGCACGCGCTAGGCGTCAATACTTCGCGCACGCTCAGCCTGATTGAAACCGGCGAAGCCCTTCAGCGAGGCGACGAACCTTCTCCCACCCGCTCCTCTGTGATGGTGCGCTTTAGCCATTCGCATATTCGCTTCGGCACCTTCGAGCGGCTGAGCTATATCAAACGGCCTGACCTGATTCACAAGCTTTTGAACCACGTCATTGAGGTTTACTACCCTCACCTGCTCTCTGTTGAAGACGAACAAGAGCGCTATGCACACTGGTTTATAGAACTCTCTGAGCGGCTAGCGACGGTTGTGGCTCAGTGGATGAGCGTCGGCTTCTGTCATGCGGTGCTCAATACCGACAACATGTCGATTACAGGCGAAAGCTTTGACTATGGCCCTTTTGCCTTCATGGATGAGTACGATCCGAAGTTTACCGCTGCCTACTTCGACTACTCAGGGCTTTACAGCTATGGAAACCAGCCGGGAGCCTGCTATTGGAATTTGGAAAAGCTAGCCGTGGCGCTAAAAGACGTGGTCAAAGAAGGCAATTTGGCAGGACTAGCGCAGTATCAGCCCAAGTATGCTGAGGTGTATTGCGATCGCCTCCTCCAAAAGCTCGGCCTTCCCTCTAACCTCGCTGCCACCCTACCCTCAGATCTTCAGCGAGACCTGCTCTCTCAAACTCTTACCCTGCTCGAAGAAACCCACGTTGGCTACCACGACTTCTTCATCGCCTTCACCCAGCAATTTGATCCTCAATGGCAAACCGATCCCGATAGCATTCTCACTGTCGCCATCGAAAAGTCTGACCCTGCCGCCGCTGAACTTTTGAAACAGTGGCGCACGATTTATCAGCACTGCCTCAGCCAGCTTCCTCCCGAGAAAATGGCCGACGTTAGAATCTGCCTGCGGACGACCAACCCAATCACAGTGCTACTGCGCCCTCAAATTGAAGCCATCTGGGAACCCATCACCACCGCAGACAACTGGCAACCTTTCTATGATTTGCTTAAGAAGGTTCAAAATCCTACTTTGGCTTAGCTGAATATCATCTTAGAGATAAACTGATGAATGAAGTGTCTGCTGGAGATGTGAAGCAATGACAGTTCGGCAACCTAGATACACCAAGCAAGAATTTGCTAGGCGAGGTGATGAGATTTATCAGAGGGATGTGCGATCACAAGTCGAAGAAGGCAACTATGGCAAAATTGTAGCCATTGATATTGAAACGGGAGCCTTTGAACTAGCAGATACCCCCATTTCTGCAACTGACCGGCTTTATGAAAAATACCCCGATGCTCAACCTTGGGTAATTCGGATTGGTCACCGTGCGGTCTACCGCTTCGGAGCCCGAAGCCTTAAGCAATCGCCATGATGCAGGGCTCTGTAAATCAGCGCTGCGAAGCCATGATTCAGCTGGCAGTTGGGCATAACAACAAGCAAATGCAAATGGTCGAAGCGGTTATTGATACTGGATTTACGGGCTTCTTATCGCTGCCATTCTCAACAATAGACATGCTAAACCTACGCTGGATATTTCGAGACGTTGCGACCTTAGGCGATGGTAGCGAAACGGTTTTCGACATGTATCGCGCAACTGTTATCTAGGATGGTCAGCTTTTGGATTTAGATGTCGCCGCTTCAGAAACAGAACCGCTAGTAGGAATGAGCTTGCTACACGGTTTCAAAATTCAGATAGAGGCGGTTGCTGGTGGTCTTGTGACTATCGAATCTATGTAATCGTTGGCTTATAGCCATCAGCCCTATGCAACCATTACTAGTGCTGGATAACAGCATAGGCTCGCACTGGGAACGTGCCAAATTTTTTCACTTTGACAGGCACTGCGTTGAATGTGAAGCCACTATCGGGCAAACCTTCTAGACTGCACATGTGCTCAACGATGGGGATGTCAGCGCCTAGCAAGATTGTGTGTGCGGGGCGATCGCCC